>DUFD01000047.1 GCA_011171075.1 Dehalococcoidia bacterium
ATCGTGTCCGAGTAGCGGCGCGAGTTACCCGGTGGCGTAGCCGTGTAGAAGTACCAGCGCAGGGCATCGGCGCCGTACCTGTTTATCACCTCCATCGGCCAGACGATGTTACCCTTGCTCTTGCTTTGCTTCTCGCCTTTGGCATCGAGGATGTGACCCAGGCAGATGACGTTCTCGTAGCAGACGCGGTCAAAGACAAGGGTGGATATCGCGTGCAGACTGTAAAACCAGCCCCGCGTCTGGTCGATAGCCTCGCAGATATAGTCGGCGGGGAAACGACCGTCCTCGAGCATGGTGTCATTCTCAAACGGGTAGTGGTACTGGGCAATGGGCATTGCCCCGGAGTCGAACCAGCAGTCGATTACCTCCGGTACGCGCTGCATCTCACCACCACAGTCGGGGCATGCGAACGTTATCTCGTCAACGAACGGTCGGTGCAGGTCAAGCTCTCCGCTCATCCTGGTGGCATTTCTTTGCTTCAGTTCATCGATGCTGCCGACGCATTCAAATTTGCCGCAGGATTGGCAGTTCCAGACGGGCAGGGGAGTCCCCCAGTAGCGCTCACGCGAGAGGGCCCAGTCGACGTTATTCTCTAGCCAGTCGCCGAAGCGACCGTACTTGATGTGTCCCGGGTACCAGTTTATCTCTTCGTTACCCTGGATAAGGCTGTCCTTGACGGCCGTCGTCCTGATGTACCAGGTCTGCTTGGCGTAGTAGACAAGTGGTGCATCGCAGCGCCAGCAGAATGGGTAGGTATGGCGTATCGTCTCGCTGCGAAAGAGCAGGCCTCGCTTTTCGAGGTCTGCCAGTACCAGCGGGTCGGCATCCTTGACAAATTTGTCGGAGAAAGGATAGCTACCGATGATGTAACCCTGGAGGTCGACATTGTGCACGAAGTCGAGTCCTTCCTCCTGCCCGGCCTGGTAGTCAACCTCGCCGTAGGCAGGGGCGATGTGGACGATACCCGTGCCGTCCTCCATGGAAACGAAGTCGGTGACAATGACACGGTAGGTCAGGTTGTCATCGGGGTCCTGCACGGGCAGGTCGGCGCCTTCCTGAAATCGCCTCCGTTCCACGTTGAATTTGTGCGGGTTGAACAGCGGCTCATAGGCCACACCGACCAGCTCGCTGCCCTCGAAGGTTTCGACAACGCTACTGCTGTCAATTCCGGTCGCCATCAGCAGGGCCGATGCCATGATGATGTACTCGTTATCTACCTCAACCGCAGCGTACTCGGCATCGGCTGCCACTGCCAGGGCGGTATTACCCGGCAGCGTCCACGGCGTGGTCGTCCACGCAAGGAAAAAGGTATCCTTGCTTTCGACCAGCCCTCGTAGTCTTTCGGGGAGTCGGTCGCTGGCATCGACTATCTTAAACTTAATATAAACGGAGGGGTCTTCGGTATCCTCTTTGTACCCCTGGGCTACCTCGTGGGAGCTTAATGACGTGCCGCAGCGCGGGCAGTGGGGCGTGACCTTGTAACCCTGGTAGACCAGTCCTTTGTCCCACATTTGTTTGATTGCCCACCAGCAGGTCTCGATGTACTCGTTTTTCAGGGTGACATAGGCGTTTTCTAGGTCGACCCAGTAGCCGGCACGCTCAATCAGATATTCGAACTCCCCGAGATAACGGTAGACGCTCTCCCGACAGAGGGCATTGAATTTGTCTACTCCATACTCCTCAATCTGTGCCTTACCGGAGAATCCGCGCTCCTTCTCCACCTCAATCTCTACCGGAAGACCATGCGTGTCCCAGCCGGCAATGCGCGGGGCATAATGGCCTTTCATTACGTGGTATCGCGTGATGATGTCCTTGAAAACAGACGTCAGAACATGATGAAGTGCCGGGCTGCCATTGACGGTCGGTGGCCCGTCATAGAGGACGAAGTGAGGGCTATCTTTGCGTGCCTCTACGCTCCGGATGAAGGTGTTGTTCTTCCGCCACAGCTCAATAATCCTTTCCTCTAGCTGGGGAAAGTTTATCCGGCTGCTGACTGGTTGAAACATGGCACACCTCCTGTAATTAAAAAGTCCCGTCCACTAGGGACGGGACTGATTTACCCGCGGTACCACCCTAATTCTCCGGCAAATGCCAGAACACTCATGCAGGGCACGTGTTCATACCCTCGTCACGGCTAACGGTTGACGAATCCGACCAAGCCTACTGGGTTTCGGCCGTCTGGCCTTTCACCTTTGGGTTGGTGGCTCAGGAGTGATTTTCAGGGGGCCTGACACATCTGCTTGCACCATACCAGACTCGCTGGGTGCCATTGCCTTCCTTACTCTTCTCCGTCAATGCCTTTACAAAACAAAGTCTAGCATGTTATGGAAAATAAATCAAGATGTTATGTTTGTTTATATCGGATTTAGTATCTATTTAGTGGTGCTGGCCCCATCCCCTTTTATAGTACTTATTACGTGGGGGACTGTTCAAAGGGAACGACTCTCTTCCAACGAAACGGTTATACGTATTTCCCAAGGGGGACACCCCCTTGAACCCCCGTTCCAAAGGGGTTACACCCCTCTGGACACCCCAAAACGGTGAGGGGGCAATTCTCAGGCGAACGCCTTTGCACCTCTAAAGCAGGCTGGAAATCAGCGTTATAATATACCGCTCCTGCACAATATTATGAGGGATTCCACGGGAGGTGCAATTTCTCAATACTAGGAAGAAAACCTGGTCAGACCGACAGACTAGTCAGTCTCTCTCGGGCAGGATGACCACCTTGCGGAAGTCGCCCTCGCCGATGCTCTGCGTGGTTACGTGGGGGTGGTCTGCCAAGGCAAGGTGAATGATACGCCTTTCATAGGCGGGCATCGGCTCCAGTGTGAAAGGTGTCCCCCTGGTACGTACCTGCTCGGCCATGCGTACTGCCAGTGCCTGCAACGCTTCGGAGCGCCGTTTTTTGTAGCCCTCGACGTCAACCACGATTGGTGTCCAGACCTTCGTCTGGTGACTGACCATAAGCCGGAGCATATACTGAAGTGTCGCCAGCGTCTGGCCACGGCGGCCAATCAGGATTCCCAGGTCATCACCAAGTACGTCGAAGGCAAGCGGGGATGAAATCTGCTCCTCACCGTTGGTGGTCTGAAATATCTGCCGCTGAACGGTCGCCTCCAGTTCCATCAGGGCCAGCAATCGTTCGAGGATGCTCTCGGCTATCCCGGCCACACCCTCTTCCATCTCAGCCTCGTTCTCTTCAGGTTCCGGCATTGGTGTTAGTCGCTCCACTATAATCTTCGCTTCTTCTGCCCCGATACCAAGAAGTCCCGGTTTACCTTCGCTTACGACGTTTACTCTTACTTCGTCTCGACTGGCGTTTAATTGCGTCAATGCTATCTGGATAGCTTCTTCCACCGTCTTCGCGCTTATCTCTAGAGGTTCCATCGTCCGTTCCTTCTCCCGTTGACTCCCTTGGTATGACGATATCAGCGTCAACAGCTTTTGTGGTTTCCTTCTTTTTCTCTACCGGGGCAGGGCGTTTTTGGGCTTTCTGGTCGGCTTCCCGCGGGCCCGGCCTGAACAGCGTGGCCAGGCCTCCCCAACCGCCGATGTAATACTGCATAATGATGGTGATAATATTCGAGGCTACCCAGTACAGGGCCAGGCCGCTGGGAAATGACATGGTGAAAAAGGCAAACATCAGTGGCAGCATCCACAGCATCATCCGGCTCTGGGCCTGCTGGTTGGGGTCGGCGCTGTCCGGCGTGACCATCTTCTGCTGCAGCCACATGGTGCCGCCGACGAGGATGGGCATCAGGAATAACGGGTCCGGGCTTGCCAGGTCCAGCCAGAGGAACTGGCTCTCCAGGGGGACCTGTGAGAACACCACCGACCACGGTGTGTACAGGTGCCGCGACAGATTGAGAAAGTCCTCCGGGACTGTCGCCAGCACCCGGATTATCGACTGGTAGAGGGCTATCCAGATAGGCATCTGTATCAGCATCGGCAGCAAGCAGCCAGCCGGGCTCACGCCCGATTCTTTCATCAGGGCCATCTGTTCCTGGGCCAGTTTCTGCCGGTCGCGGGCATATTTCTTACGTAGCTCGGCAATCTTCGGTTGAAGCTCCTGCATCCCCTTGCTGGCCTTCAACTGACGGCGGGTCAGGGGGTACATAGCCCCACGGATGATGACGGTGAGAACGATTATTGTCAGACCGAAATTGTCAAACAGGACGTTTGAGAGCACGATGAGTATATTTATCATCGGGCTCAGTAAAATCGTGTCCCATACCTGTCCGACTATTTCCAAGGAGATTTACCTCACTACTCGTCGCTATCGGTGTCTAGTGAAAATTTACGGCTGCTCCCTGTCTCCACATCAATGGCATATAGATTGTCTTCGAAAGTGTGTACGTATACGGTGCCGTCACTGGCGAAGAGCGGTGCCTGCACTTTCTCCTCTAAGCTGGCGAGTGATTCCTGATGGTTATCGGCTGTGTTCAGAGAGTAGACTTCTCCATCCTGAGTAGCCACAATAATCAACCCGTTAATCAGCACTGGTGAAGAGACTATTGACCCTCCCAGGTCAAATTGGTTTATCAGGGTGCCTGTTTCAGCGTCAAGCGCATAGACCTTGCCGTCCATATTGGGAGCGTAAATGGTGCCGTTGCCGGCCAGAGGCTTTGCCCAGAACCAGTTTTTCGGTCTGTTTTCATCGGAGTCATCAGCCGGGAAACGCCAGACCTCGTCTCCGCTGGCAATGTCGACCGCATAGAAACGCCGGCCAAAGGTGCCGAAATATACCTTGTCTTCATTCACCAGGGGGGTGGCTATGATAGCTCCCCGGGTCTCGAACACCCACCGCTCGGTGCCGTCAGTGATGTTAACGGCGTGGAGCTTCTTGCCGAAGTTGCCTATGAAAAGGGTGTCCTCAGTAATGGCAGGCGATGACCAGATTTCATCTCCGGTATCATGCTCCCAAATGCTACGGAGAGTCGAATCAAGCGCATATACCTTCCCGTTTGCACAACCAAAGAATACGTTGCCCTCTTGGTTTATAACCAGTTCACCGACAATAGCTCCACCAAGGTTGCCTTCACGTGGGAAATCGTACTCACTGTCTGCCGTAAGGTTTTCACCATCGAACAGGAAGGCGTAGACCTTACCGTTGTAGCCGCCAACATACACCAGGTCTTCGTTAACAACGGGCGAACTGTAGATGGCTACGCCGGCAGTGCCACCACCGCCACACCCGAAAACGCTTGATGGTAGCTTGACTGTCAGTACAACCGGGTCGCCCTGCAGGGTACCATCGGAAGCGTCGAGCGCCATAATCTTGCCGCCCCTGGAGCCGACTATTATGGTATCATCGACAACCACGCCACCGGCCCACCCCTGGGCGACACCTCTCCCCAGTATACCGGTACACCCGGCACTTATTAGTGTAACCAGTAGGAGCATGTTCACCAGAAGAAATATTATGTGGCGACCACGCAGTATCTCTCTAGTCCTGTTCTTCAATCCGCTCGCTCCGTGAAGCTGTTCATAATCGATATTTATATAACAGAAGAAGGGGCATAACTACTCTAATTATCAAGGTACGGGGTCATAGCCGCCGGCATTCAACGGATGGCACCGGGCAATACGCCGCATCCCCAGCCAGATTCCTTTAGGCAGCCCGTATTTATCGATAGCTTCATAAGTGTACTGGGAACAGGTTGGGGTAAAGCGACATGACGGTGGCATAACCCGCGATATCGTTTGCTGATAGATTTTTATTAATATTAGGCCGAGCCTTTTCACTTCTATAACGATTCAGACTGCCAGGGAGGCGGTTTCTACCAGATGTGCTCGGGTCAAGAGGCCTTCAGCCGCTTGTTTGAGACTGGCGTAATCAGTGCCGGCCGCTGCTGGTCGAGCAATGAAGACGATATCCCATCCCGGTCTGAGTGGCGCCGCCCGCAGAATTTCACGGAGGAGACGTTTTACCCTGTTCCTGACAACCGCTTTACCAACCCTCTTGCTCACTGAGATACCGTAGCGGGACATTGTCAGTTCGTTGGGTAAGGCCCTCATCACCAGCAGGTCGCACGCCCATGATTTACCTTTCTCATATACCAGGGCGTACTCTTTCGGTTTGGTGATGAATCTGCCTCCCGTAACTCCGCCTCGGGTCAATTTCACCCTCAGACTACAGTCAATCGCTTACGACCCTTGAGTCGTCTTGCTCTCAGAACCGCCCGCCCACCCCGGGTGCTCATTCTCTTCAGAAAGCCGTGCTCCCGCTTTCTTGGTATCTTCTTCGGCTGATAGGTTCTCTTTGGCAAAGTATCCGTAGCCTTTCCTTCGTAGATTGTGGTGACGAAGCCGCGTCACTCGGCGTCCGCGGTGCTTGTAGCATGCGTCCTGGGTATATGGGCTGAGACATACGGAAGCATTGCCAGATGCCGTGCTCGCTTGATGGCGACTGTTAAGGAGCGCTGATGTCTGGCACAGATTCCAGTCCGCCGGCGTGGCTCTATCTTTCCCCTGTCGGACACATAGCTGCGTAGTCTGTCCGCATCCTTATAATCAATCGTTTCGTTCTTATTGGCGCAGAAGAAGCACACTTTCCGCCTTGGAGCGTACCTCCCCCGGCTCCACCGGGTAGTTCTTGGTCTGCTGTCTTTTTGTCTGGGCACTTGTTTTTTACTCCGCTAGAAAGGAATATCTTCTGGAGCGAACTCACCGACGTCACTATCTTCGCCCTTCTCAGAGGCAGGAATAGTGCTTTGTCGGTCAAGGAATTTTACCCTGTCGGCGACGATTTCGTTTCTCGCTCGTGTTTGTCCGTCCTGGCCTTCCCATGTCCGCATCCGCAGTCTACCTTCGATGTAGACCAGCCGACCCTTCGACAAGAATTGATTGCACTGTTCGGCCAGCTTACTCCAGCACACTACGTTGAACCACTCGGTCTCCTCTTTACGTTCACCTTCGGGTGTAGTGTACCTCCAGTTGGTCGCCACGCGAAAAGAGGTTACCGGCCTTCCACTCGGGGTGAAACGCATCTCCGGTTCGCTGCCTAGATTGCCAATGATGGTCATTCTGTTAACGCTAACCATTGTCCCATACTCCTCTTGCCTTCCCGAACGCCTGGGGAAACCAGCATACGCCCAATTTCAACCTAGTTTTACTAACAGGTGACGTATTACATCCTCCGAGATTCTCAGGTTTGTCTCCAGCTCTTTATTATACTCGGGTTTCATCTGGAAACGGGTCAAAATGTAGGTGCCTTCCCCAAACTGTTTTATCGGATAGGCCAACCTTCTCTTGCCCCAACGTTCGACTTCTGAGACAACGCCGCCTTTACCGGTAATGAAGCGGCCGACGCTCTCGACTGTAGCCTCACAGTTCTCTTCATCAGCTTCCGGGCGAATAATATAGATAAGCTCATAGTCGCACAATTGCTCATCTGCCTGTGCTAGCGTGTTCTTAGATACCATTTACTCCTACCAGAAAGCATTTTAACGCATAGTATCATAGTATACTATACGGCCATTAACAATACAAGGAGTATCCCAGTCCGGGCGGTCAGAGTGCTATCACCTTGACATCGGTAGGGTGCCTTGATAGACTTTATCTTGGCTGGGTCTGCCAGCATTACCTTATATGGCCCCGTGGTGTAGCGGTCTAACATGCCACCCTGTCACGGTGGAGATCAGGGGTTCAAATCCCCTCGGGGTCGCCAGTTCCCCATCCAAAATTGGTTTTACCCTATGTTGATTTCACCATGTGAAAGCCAGACTGGTAGTTCATAAGCCCTGCGGTGTTATATAATCCGGATATCAGCGTTGTTATGGAGTCCTTACGTAGAAGAGAATTGCTTTGTACGGTCAGTCTATAAGAAACAGGACATAGATACTCATGATGCTAAAGATAAGAGAACCGTATGATAATGAGTCCGATGAATGCGCAAGATTGATATATATTTCAGGTCCTAATATCTACAGCTATAGCTTTGTCGCTGGCGAACCGAAAATCTACGAGTTTTTAAAGCTTTTTTATTACTATCCAGGCAGTATGTATTCAAAAGAGAATGCTGTTGTTGAGGAGGAGAATGGCAAGATAAGAGGATTACTGCTTGCATACCCGGCAAGTGACATGATGAAGATGGCATTCAGAATGCTGAAAAGCATCAAGCGGATGATTAAGATAGGCGGTCTGTCAAACTTTTTGCGAATGTTATTCAGATTAAGGCTGAATAAATATCTTCCGGGTGTAGAAAATGACGAGTTCTACATATCAAATCTTGCCGTCTTCGAGGAATACAGGGGACAGGGTATTGCCACGAAGTTGCTTGACAGAGCAGAGGAAATGGCCGCAGCGAAAGGTCTACGTAAACTTTCACTTTATGTGGAAATAGATAATCATCATGCTAAGAAAGTCTATGAGAAACGTGGATTCCAGGAAGTCAAAAAGGTGATATTACCAGATAGATATAATAAGTACAATCTTTACGGCTCTTACAAGATGATAAAGGAACTGGGCGAAAACTAGTGTTGTTCTTTACACCGTGATACCCTGTCATAGTGGAGGTTGGGATTCAAATCTGCTCGGGGTCGCCACTTTATTTATACCAGGACGTTAGTTTCTGCTTGCCCATTTTTGCGGTAATCTCGTTTATGCTCCCGAAGTGGATGCAATGGCTGGGACAAGCACCCACGCAGGCCGGTTGTCGTCCCATGTCTATCCTGGCTACACACATGTCGCACTTCTGCACTACCGCCTTCTCCTCATTAAACTGCATTACTCCGAGGGGGCAGGCATCGATACAGTCCTTACAACCGATACAAAGCTCTTCGCTTATTAGAACGATGCCATCCCCTCTTTTGCTTATGGCGTCTACCGGGCAGGCGTCCTTGCAGGAAGGCCGGCTACAGTGCATGCAATGGGTGACGACATATCTCGGTTGTAGTTTACCCTCTACCTCACGCGGAGTGTCGGGATACACCCGAATCCACCTCGGGCCGACGGGGAGGTTGTGCTCTTGCTTGCAGGCCACCTCACAAGCATTACAACCAACACAGTCCGCACTGTTGACCAAAAGGGCGTATTCCATTGCCACTAACTCTCCTCCTCAGCGGGGTGGATGTTACAGAGTAGTACTCTCAGGTTGGTGGAGCCCATAGGCCGGTCATAGCCGGCAGGGTCGTTATCGGTAATGACATTTATGTTGGACCTATCCCACCCGTGGTCCGGGCTTTTTACTTCCGGGAACCACCAACCATGCTGGGCGGCGACCACCCGAGGGTCAATTCCAGTGGTAAGCCTCGCCCGCTGCTTTACTTTCCCTCTGGGACTCTGAATCCATACCCAATCGCCGTCCTTGATGCCGTGTTTTTTGGCCGTATCAGGGTGAATTTCGACGACAGGGTCGGGGTGGATTTCGCGCAGCCAGGGAATCATCCGATGCTCAGAATGAAAGAATACAGGGACTCTGGCACCGGTGGTCAGGATGTACGGGTATTCGCCGGTCATATCTGGCCGACTTACCGGGCTCTCAGGTATTTCGCGATATTGGGGCAACGGGTCATAGCCCCAGTTTTCAAAGGTGGTGGAATAGAGCTCAACCTTTCTGGTAGGGGTAGAGAAACCTTTCTGTTCATGCTTTTTATATTCCATCTCGCCCCTGATATATGGCATATTGCTAACCTTTTCCCACGTCAGACCGGCGGGCTCCAGGATATAGTCGAAAGCGTCTTCTACGGTATCAAACCAGTGTTCCTCCTGCCCCATTCTTTTACCCAGTTCCATGAATATCTTGTGGTCTTGCCAGCATTCACCAATCTGCACAGTCTTGTGTCTCGGGAATATGTAGCCACCGCGACACCAGAATTGGCCTAGATAGTTCATCTCGAGCCAAGTCGCAGCTGGCAGAAAGATGTCGGCCAGCTCAGCAGTGGGCGTCAGGAAAAAGTCGGCTACCACTAAGAAATCAACCTGGCTTAGCGCCCGGTAGACCTCTCTAGCATTTGCCCGGGTAATCACCGGATTAGAACCATGGAGCTGCACAGCCTTTACCGGATAAGGCTCGCCCGTCAGGATAGCATCCCAGACTACCTTTGGTGTGACCAGTGCCACTCGCTGGGCTAGCTTGTAAGTGTCACCACCCAGTTGTTTCTCTCTCTGCTCGGGAGGCAGTTCACGATGCATCGCAAACTGGCTCACCGTCCGCATCGGTGGTGGTACGAAGAAAACATTTCCACCAGGAACGTCTAGATTCCCGGTTATGGCCATGAGGTCGGTGAGGATACGGTTGTTGTCAGTGCAGTTGCTAGTCTGTTCAATGGCCACCCCCCACTGGATACAGGCAGGCTTGGTCTGAGCGTAGAGCCGGGCAGCCTCCCTTATCTTATCGGCTGGGACCCAGGTAATCTCCTCCACCCTATCCAGTGGGTACTCCTTTACCCGTTCGACAAACTCGTCCCAGCCGTGAGTATATTTCTCCACGAACTCCTTATCGTAGAGTGCTTCGTTGATTATTACATTGGCTATACCCAGGGCCAGGGCGGTATCAGTGCCTGGTCTGAGCTGCAACCAGATGTCTGCCCGTCCTGCCAGGTAGGTCAATTTCGGGTCGACGACAATGAGTTTCGCCCCTCCGGAGAGTACTCTGGACAGGTTCTCTCCGGTATATTCATCGGGATTAGTCCAGACCACATTGCAACCCCATACCATAACGCATTTCGGGTTATTATCGTAGTCGCATACCGGCAGACCACCGCAGGTTATCAGCGTGGCCCCCACTCTGGAGACATAGCACATGTGTCCTGCTGTCAGTACGTTGGGTGTCCCCAGCAGGTTAGCAAAGCGGTAGAGAAATGCTTCGTAGTCCCGACCGGTCCCCTGCCCCAGCACTATGGCTTCGGCGCCATATTTCGCTATTATCTCTTTGTATTTCGAGGATATGGTATCCAGAGCTTCGTCCCAGGAAATGCGCTGCCATTTCCCTTCCCCTTTACTCCCCGCTCGCTTGAGAGGATGGGTAATGCGGTCGGGGTGATATAACAGCTGCTGGAAAGCCAGGCCTTTGCTGCACATGCTGCCATGATTTGTGGGGCATTCCGGGTCACCTTCAATACTTACAACACGCCCGTCTTTAACGTGCACGAGCACTCCGCAGCCACCGTGACATCCCCGACAGTTACTTCTGATGACCTGGTCCCGGGCAGCCTCAACCATACCTAATTACCCTCCTGCCATGATAGATGCTGGGTGATATCAACTCCTGGGGGAGTCACCCTATACGATGGCTCCTCTTCATACCGTTGGCTGAGCGTATCATAACTGAATCTCATTAATTGGGCAATAGTCCTTAAGGTAAAACTGTTAACCAATAACCTCGATTGACAACCCTGATGCAAATAGATAGAATCAGACGGGTCTCCTCGTGGTCTTGTCATACACGCGTACACCAGTCGAATCGATATACGGAAAGATGCCGGCGAAGGAAGGGAGATGGCAAAGGTGCCTGATAAAATTGAAACATGGCAGATGGTGGAGCCGGGAAAGCTAGCCAGAGCCTCCCTCGATGTCCCTGAGATACAGACTGGTGAGGTATTGGTTGAAATTGCTGGCTGCGGGGTATGCCATACTGACCTGGGCTACTTTTATGATGGCGTGCCTACGGTAAATCCACCACCGCTGACCCTGGGACATGAAATCAGCGGAAAGGTGGTGGCCGGCGACGAAACGTGGCTGGATAAAGAGGTAATTATACCGGCAGTAATGCCGTGCAATAACTGCCCCCTCTGCGATTCTGGCAGAGGTAATCGCTGCCTGGCTCAGAAGATGCCCGGAAACAGTATGGGGATATATGGTGGTTTTTCCAGTCATATTGTCGTCCCTTCGCAAGATTCATGCCCGGTTGGCGACAGAGGCAGCATGCCCCTTTCGCACCTGGCGGTGGTTGCCGATGCGGTAACCTCACCCTACCAGGCTGCAATGAGGGCTGAACTCCAACCCGGAGACCTGACTGTCGTGATTGGCACGGGAGGGGGTCTCGGCTCCTACATGACACAGATTTGCTCCGCTCTGGGAGCAAAAGAGGTAATCGGAATTGACGTCGTGCCGGCAAAGCTGGAGAGAGCTTTAAAATACGGGGCAACCCATACCATTAACTCGATGGGTAAAAGTGCCAGAGACGTGAGGGATGAATTCCGGAACTACTGCCGGGAGAAAGGTCTACCCTACAACTACGGGTGGAAGGTCTTCGAGTGGACTGGCACCGGTGCCGGACAGGAGATTGCCCTGGAGCTGTTGTCCTTCGTTTATACATTGATTATTGGTGGCTACGGTATGCAGAAGAACCAGTATCAACTATCAAGGTTGATGGCATTTAACGCTGACATCAGAGGAACCTGGGGTTGTCTACCTCGGTACTATCCCGAAGTCCTGAGTCTCGTCCTGGAAAAGAAAATAGAGATAGAGCCCTTTATTGAAATCAGGCCGATGTCCCAGATTGAGCAAGCGTTTGAGGACACTCACGAAGGGAGACTAGAAAAGAGGATAATTCTCACTCCCGACTTTTAGTTAGTAAACAGTGCAAAGTGGAGGTATGAAATGGCTTTAGACTGGATACCGAGAGACAATGTACTAAAAGACCATCAGGTTTTTGGTGATGAGCACTTTGGCACCGAACCGCCGTGTACCATGTTCGAGAAGAAGCCACTGGTCAACCCTGATACAGGAGAGGCGGTTGATGGCCTTTACACTGCCTGGATCACCCTCAACAATCCTGCCCAGTATGGTTCCTATACCACCGAAATGGTAAAGGGAGTGACCGCCGGCATGCACAAGGCCTCAATGGACAGGAGTATCGTCGCTACTATATTTACCAGTGTTGGTGACAGGGCGTTCTGCACCGGCGGTAATACCAAGGAATACGCCGAGTATTACACGAGACGACCAAAGGAATATGCCGACTATATGGACCTTTTTTCAGGGATGGTGGATGGTATTCTCAAGAGCCGGGTCCCCGTAATCTGCCGGTGTAATGGCATGCGGGTCGCCGGTGGCCAGGAGATTGGTCAGGCCTGTGACCTGACGGTTGCGGCCGATACTGCTCAGTTCGGTCAGGCAGGGACGAGGCATGGCTCTACGCCGACCGGCGGTTCCAGCGACTTTCTACCGTGGCAGTTACCGACCACAGAGCTGGCGATGTGGAACTGCTTTTCCAATGAAATGTGGAGCGCCTACAAGATGGAAAGGCTGGGCTTCATTACCAAAGCTGTCCCGATTAAGAAGAATGACAGGGGCGAGTGGGTAAGGGACCCGAGAGTCATTACTGACAAATACCTGGAGAACGGAGAGATAGTTTACGGTGAGTTCAAGAAAGGCGAGGAATTCAGGCAAGGTACGGATACACTGAAAGGACTTCAAACTGATTGGTCGTTGCTTGACGACTACATAAACAGGATGGTCTGGACAATAGCCAATCTCATGCCGCTCTGTGTAATGATGACGATTGAGTCTATAAGGATGAAGAAGAAGTTCTTCTGGGATGAGACCAAGGTGCATGCCATATACTGGCTGGCAGCTAATATGAATACGGAGGCCTGGCTTGGCTTCAATGCTTTCAACACGGCAAACCTGACCGGCCAACGTGAGATAGATTTCATCAAATACCGTCAGCTTGTAGCCCAAGGGCACCAGTACGATGATGAGCTGATGGAACTCGTCATGCCCAAACCCAAGCAAGATTAATCGTGAGTATCAGCCGCGTGATAGAAAGCCCGTGATATTCCACGGGCTTTCCTTTATCCGCCTACTTGATAAAGACGTATAGATAGGCTAGCATTTCTAGGGTTAGACTTGGCCATCCGCAAATAATCAGATAGAACAGTACTCGGAGGTAGTGACATGGAGTTTCAAAATATTACTCTGGAGAAAGAGGGAGCGATAGCCAAACTCACGATTAACCGTCCACCAGTCAATGTAATCAACTATGAGACCTTAACTGAAATCAATATCGCCCTGGAAGAATTGAGAGAGGACGAGGAGACAAAGGTCGTGCTGGTTCGCGGGAGCGGTAGCCGGGCTTTCTGTGCCGGGGTTGAGGTTAAGGACCACCTCGGGGAGATGATGCCCAGGATGATGGCGGAATTCGAAAGGATGTTCCGACTTCTGAGAAACCTCGGCAAACCGAGTATTGCTGTCGTTAACGGTGTGGCTCTGGGGGGAGGGTGTGAGCTCGTCGCCGGCTGCGATATGGCCATTGCCTCTGATAAAGCTGAGCTTGGTCAACCTGAGATAAGACTGGGAGGTCTGGCACCCGCCGCTGCCGGGTTGTTTTCGAGGTTAATGGGAGAGAAAAAAGCCTTCGAGCTTATCCTCGTGGGGGAAAATATCAGTGCCACAGAAGCAGAACGAATCGGCCTGGTGAACAGAGTCGTTCCGGAAGAAGAATTGGAGAGCGCTGCCGGGGAGCTTGCCCGGAAGTTCTTGGAGAAAAGCAGCCTCAGCGTGAAGCTTGTCAGAGAAGCTCTTTATCAGTGTGCTGATGTCGCGGACTTTGATGGGGCTATGCAAAAGGGAACAGAGCTGGGCATCAGGACCTGGGAAACAGAAGATGGCCAGGAGGGGCTAAAGTCTTTCTTGGAGAAAAGGCCTCCTGTCTGGAAGAACAGGTAAGTTAGCCATCTCATTAACAGGAAGGCCGCTGCTGTACTAGACCGGTGTCTAGGACAGAATGAATTGCCCGGGTTACGTTCTCAGACTGGTCTTAACAATTCAGGAACTTCTCTGGATATTTCCCTCCCCCAGGCAAATATCTCGTCTCCTTTGTATTAGTTTATTCCGTGTTTTTCTCGCCGATTTCTATTGTTTTACGTCCCCGAAGACATTCATAAAATAGGCATTTTAGCGGATTGACAGACTGGTCGATATGTGATAATATTCATATGTCGTAAGAATTACGCACTATGTTTGGAATGACATAGCGATGTTCGGACCCAGGTCGGCAATGCTAACCCTTTACGGTGACTATGTTCGCCATAAAGGTGGGGAAATTGGCATTGGCAGCCTGATTACACTGTTAAGCAACTTCAATCTTTCCCAGCAGTCCATAAGGTCGGCCGTATCGCGCATGTGTCGAGCCGGTCTGCTCAAAGTGCGGCACAATGGAGCAAAGAGCTACTATTCCTTAACAAGGGACGGCTTTGAGCTATTGGACAAAGGTGCACAGCGCATCTTTGAGCGAGACAAGAGCAAGTGGGATGGGGTCTGGAGCATCGTTGTTTACTTCATCCCCGAAGAAAAGCGACAGGCCAGAGACCAGCTGCGGCAGGAGCTAAGCTGGATGGGATACGGGCCTTTGAGCGAAGCCACCTGGATTTCACCCCATGATTTAAACAGGGAAGTACTGAATATCGCAGAAAAGCTGAAAATCAAAAAGCATGTCCAGGTCTTTCAGGCCAGGCATCAGGGTTTTGGCGATGCTCAGAGTATAGTGTCCCGTTGTTGGGACCTCGACCGGGTGCATAAGAGATACGCCAGCTTCATTGCCAAATACCGACCCAAACTGGAAAACCACTTAATGTTCCTTCAAGCTGGGAATTCTGTGGAGCCAAGCCAGTGCTTTGTCGAGAGGTTCAACCTCATCGACGAATACCGAAGGTTGCCGTTCTTTGACCCTGACCTGCCCGAGGAGCTCCTTCCTCGAAACTGGCTGCGTTCCCAAGCTGACCACTTATTCCATGAGTACCATGATTTACTTACTGATAAAGCCAATGAGTACTTTAACACGGTATTAGAAGAGTACTGAGTCGGAAGAAAGAGGATAGGATGGAACCAGTCGAGAAATTCACTGATGCATGGCGCCACCGCCGCGATTACGCCAGAGACTGGAAAGACAGGACCGGGGGAAAGGTAGTGGGGTACTTCTGCACCTACGTCCCGGAGGAGATACTTTATGCCGCAGACATCCTTCCCGTCAGAATCCTGGGGGGGCACCAGCCACCGAACCTGGTAGCTCCTCATGTATTTGATATGTGGTGCCCATTCTGTCGCGACTGCTTGAACGAAGGCCTATCCGGTAAATATGACTATCTGGACGGGATAATGATAGCCCAATCATGCCTCCATATGCGCCAGGCTTTTGGCGCCTGGGAAATCCATGTGCCCACTCCTTGGAAATACTATCTCTGCATGCCTAATGCTGTGCGGAGTCCGAGAGCAAAAACTTTTCTAGCCGGAGAGTTGGCTTGTTTCAAGGAGGCATTGGAGGAGTGGTGTGGTAAGTCCATAACCACAGAGGACCTGGATAGGGGCATTGACATCATGAATACCAACCGTCGGCTGATGAAACAGGTCTATGAGTTCCGGAAAGAGGACAATCCCCCCATCATCGGGACTGAAGCTATGATGATGGTCTGGGCCAGTCAACTCATGGACAAACGAGAGCATAGCGAGCTTCTGAAGCAGCTTGTAGAAGAGCTCCCCAACCGAAAGCTTGAGAGAGACCCGGGTATAAGGTTGATGATTGTCGGCAGTGAGAATGATGACCGACCATTTATGGAGATGGTGGAATCGATTGGTGGCACCTTAGTCATCGAAGACCACTGTACTGGTTCCAGGTATTTCTGGGATGAAGTCGTCCCAGACAAAGACCGAATCTCGGCAATTGCACATCGGTATTGTGACCGGATACCCTGCCCCAGCAAGGACTGGGGAGCCACTGACTGGCAGCGGAAGCGTTTTCCCCACATCCTGAATCTGGCACGAGAATATCGGGCTGAAGGCGTCATTCTAACGCAACAAAAGTTCTGTGACCCTCATGAGCTCGATATACCCAGTTTAAGGCGGTATCTTGAGGGTAACGGACTCCCCTGCTACTTCCTAGAATTCGAGGTTACCGTGCCCCTGGGGCAGTTTCGCATCCGGGTGGAAGCATTTTTAGAGCAGATAAGGGCCGAGGACCTGTTCGTTTAGTCCAAAAGAAGTCTTATAAGGCAGGAGCGAAACGATGGCCGAAACGAAGTATAAAACCAAAGGTCTAGACTGCTGGAATAAGGCCAAAGAGCTAAGACTGAAATATTACCAGGACTACGCAGAGGCCCATGATAGAGGAGCCCTTCGCTGGGAGGGTGGGGCCTGGTCATTCGATGCTCTTCCCCAGGCGCTTGAGGGTGAGGTTTATCCCCTCACCGAGGAGCCCTACGGGGCCAGTGTTGGGGCTGACCCCGAGACCCAGGTCAGGTATCAGGAGGCGGCCGAGGGTAAATGGGGGTGTGCCCGCGACCTCTGCGCTTACCTGCGTAGTTACTGGGGCTCCATAATACTCGATGAATACTTCTTTGGTGGGAAGTGGCCTAAGGCAGATTTCATTTTTCAGGACCACATCTGCTGCAGCCATGGTAAATGGCTTCAGGTAGTTGCTGAGCTTGAGGGCGGTCAAGTCCCTTACTTCTGCTTCGATGTGGGTGCGGGACCCTACGACCAAATAGGTGAGCGACAGATAAACTATGTGGTAGAGCAGCTTTACGACGGAATAGAGTTTCTTGAGAAGACAACTGGCCGCAAAATAGTTGACGAGAAGCTGATTCAGAACGTATACAATACCTACCGTTCCGCCTGTTACTGGTCAAAGGTATGTGAGCTCAATCAGGCTGTTCCTGCTCCTCTGGATGAGAAGAGCATGTACTCTTTATACGTTCTGGGGACCTTGCAGAAATCATCCCAAGAAATAGCCGATTTCTACGTGGAATTATACGAAGAGGTCAAGGACCGCGTAGCTAACCAGATTGCCGCAGTGGGAAATGAACGGTGCCGGGTGCTGGGTGACAGTCAACCTCCATGGGGCTTCCTCAGGATTCTCCGGTATATGGAGAAATATGGTGTAGTCTCCATCGGTAGCCTTTACACGTTTTCTCTCATTGGCTGGTGGAAGGTGGACAACAATGGGAATCTAGTTCCTTACCCCACACTCGAAGAACAGGGCATAGCCATCAAAGATAGAGACCATGCCCTGAGGCTCTTGGCAGAGGGAGAGCTTAGGGGCAAACTGATGTGGGCGCCGTTCTATGGAGCCAAGTTCAAGAATGAGCTCGTAAAGAAGATAGCCCGACAGTGGAAGTGCAACGCAGCCATGATTCACCTTAACCGGGGCTGTGAGGGAACAGCCATGCACCAGATGGAGTTAAAAATAGCCCTGGCAGAGACAGGGCTACCAGTGATGACCTATGAGGGCAACATGGCTGATGAGAGGGAATTTGATGAAGCTCGTGATATGAGACTCATCGACCTCTTCCTTGCTGAAACTCTGGGCTTGAAGAAATTGACGGAATAAGGAGCCGAGATGTTAGTTGCCGGCATAGATGTAGGTGGCAAGAACGTTCATATAGTCCTCATGAAGGACGGCGTGGTACTGGCGCAGGGTACGGCCCCGACCGGAATACAAAAGGCGGAAACAACAGAGCAGTTATACGATGAGCTGCTCCAGCAAGCCGGTTTGAAACGAGAGGACGTCAAACGCGTCGTCGCTACCGGTAGCTCTGGTCGCCGGGTTACTTTTGCTCAGGGAGTGATTCCCGAAGCTGCCGCTGATGCCCGGGCGGTAGCCCGACTCATTCCTTCGGCAAGGACTATCATCGATGTCGGAGCAGAAGAGGGTCGAGCGATAAAGGTCAACTCCGAGGGTAAAGTCCTGGACTTTGCCATCAATGAGAAATGTGCTGCTGGAACCGGAACCTTTGTCGACACCATGGCCCGYGCRCTGGAGATAACGRTGGGGGARATGTCTGAGGCTTCGCTTCRRTCYACCAAATCYATCCCGATGAATGCCCAGTGCGCTGTYTTTGGTGAGTCCGAAGTAGTCTCGYTRATTCATGCCAAGACACCGAAGYACGATATCGCCCGCGCAGTACATGATGCGATAGCGGGACGGATAGGYTCGGTAGCCCGGATAGTRGGACTYGAAAAGGACATCGTGATGATTGGCGGCGTAGCCAGGAATACYGGCTTTGTCGARTCGTTRAAAAGAGASCTGTCTACGGATGTGATWATACCGGACGAACCGGACTTCTTCGGGGCTCTRGGAGCAGCAGCAGCGGCAGAGGCCGGAGTYGTCGAGGAAAAGGTCGAGACCAGAGTGGTGGAGAGGCAGGACTATGATGACAGCACCAATTAAGCAAGCGCTTAATAATGGAGGTTCACGCCGATGGCTGAGGAAGTGAGGGAATTCTGGAGATGGCCGGAGTCCCGCTGGGCAAATCCGGACATTGATTGGAAGCAAGGTAAAATAATTACTTCCGGAGTTGATGTCGGCTCAGTTAGTACCCAGGCAGTCATCGTGGTCGACGGTGAGCTGTATGCTTTCAGTAGTACTCGTACTGGTTCAGACAGCCCGGATAGCGCTCTGAAAGGACTGAATATGGCCCTGGAAGGGACCGGCATGACAGCGGACAACATCGACTACTGCATTGGGACCGGATATGGCAGGGTGAATGTACCCATGGCACAACAGACGATAACCGAGATTGCCTGTCATGCCCGTGGTGCCAATTTTGTATATGGCCCCGGAGTAAGAACAGTGATGGATATGGGAGGTCAGGACTGTAAAGCCATTCGATGTGATGAGCGAGGTAAGGTTATCAAGTTCATGATGAACGATAAGTGCGCTGCCGGTACTGGTCGTGGCATGGAGGTGTTCGCCGACCTTATCGGGGTGCCTGTTTGGGAGATTGGCCCGCGCTCCTTTCAGGTGGAAAAAGAGCCGCCCATGATAAGCAGCACCTGCGTCGTGTTTGCCAAATCGGAGGTCGTCGGGCTGCTGGAGGAAGGTGAGCCTGAGAATGATATTATAGCCGCTTACTGCGCCGCCATGGCCCATCGGATTGTCGAGCTGCTGAACCGCCTGGGGATAGAAAAGGAGTTTGCTATCACAGGGGGTATAGCTAAAAACGAAGGTGTCGTGAAGCGACTGGAGAACGAAACGGGCGTTAAAACCATGGAGAAGGTCTGGTATAACCCCGAATATAACTCCCGAGGCTATCCGTTCGACACGCAAATTATCGGTGCCCTGGGGGCAGCCCTCTTCGCCATGGCCCTGCTGGAGAGAGGCAGGGTGAAGAGTGCCAGAAAGGCCTGAGATACAGGTTGTTAGCCAATTACGGTTTCAAAGATGGGTCGGGTGACTGGTTCCTGGTAATTGATACCGACAAATGTGACGGTTGCGGCAAGTGCGTTGCAGTCTGCCCGGCAAATGTACTTGAAGTAGGTTCAGATGATTATGACCCCTTTCGGGAAGAACCTGTCGCGAAGGTAAGAGAAGAGGAACGCAAGAAGATAAGATATAGCTGTGCCAGTTGCCGACCTGGCTATGGTGAGAAACCTGCCCCCTGTGTTGTTGCCTGTGAACCAGGGGCCATTTCCCACTCAGAAGGATGGAAGCTCTTATACGGCAAGTAATAGCCCTGACTCATGATTGGGATTTCTTGACCTGCTAAGTGAAACCCGAGGATGAGCATAATTAGTCTTATTATTGACGAAGTCAAGGTTACTGCTCACGAGGGAACGACGATTCTTGAGGCTGCTCTAGGGGCAGATATTTACATTCCCCACATTTGCTCCCACCCCTTTCTCCCGCCGTTTAAAGATTTGAAACCGGCAGAATTCATCTATCAGGGTGAATCACGCCTTGAAAATATGAAAGCACGCCTGGAATACGAAGGTTGCCAGCTTTGTGTGGCCGATATCGAGGGGATTGAGGGCCTGCAACGGGCCTGCAATACCCAGATAGCGGAAGGAATGGTGATCCGTACCAATACCCCGGAAATTCAGGAATTTCGTCGCGACCGTCTGATGCATATCTTGAGCAGGCACCCTCATGCCTGCCTCACCTGTGCTCAAAAGGAAGGTTGTGCCCGGTTTCCTTGCTCCACGAACGTACCGGAGAATGAGAGGTGCTGCCCCTTGTTCGGCAGTTGTGAATTTCAGCGGGTAGCTGAGTATATCGGAATTAAGCCCGAGACTCCTCGTTACATCTTCGAAGACCTGCCTGTTATAGAGGGTGAGCCTTTGTTCAAGCGTGACTACAACCTCTGCATTGGCTGTACCCGCTGTATCCGGGTTTGTCGGGACGTGCTGGGGGTGGGGGCACTGGATTTTGTCTTTAATGAAGATGGTCAAGTAATCGTGGGCACGGTGGCTCCCACGCTTAAGGAGTCTGCCTGTCGATTCTGCACCGCCTGTGTTGAGGTCTGTCCCACGGGTGCGTTGCTGGATAAAGAGGAATACACAGAAGCTCCTTGCCAGACCTCCTGCCCTGCTGGAATAGATGTCCCCCGCTATGTACATCTTGTCAGCGAAGGTAAATTCGCCGAGGCTGCTGCGGTTATCCGGGAGAAGGTGCCTCTCCCCCGTGTGCTGGGTTACGTCTGTCCACATGACTGTGAGCTGAAGTGTCGGCGTGGAGAAATTAATGAGCCTGTTGCCATTAGAGCTCTTAAAAGAGTCGCTGCCGAAAGTGATGACAGGCGCTGGAAAGAGAGGCTTAAACCAGTCGCTCCCACGGGTAAGAAGGTCGCCATTGTGGGGTCAGGGCCTGCCGGGCTTAGCGCCGCTTACTTCCTGACAAGACTAGGACATTCGGTCACCATTTTTGAAGCCGCTTCGAAGCCGGGCGGTATGATGCAGACGGCCATTCCCCGGTTCCTGCTGCCGCAAGGGGTGCTGGATGAGGAAATCGAGGAAATCCTGAGTTCTGGAGTAGAACTCAGACTGGATAGCCCGGTGGAGGATGTCAGAGAACTGCTTAAGGGTAGGTATGATGCTGCTCTACTGGCAATCGGACTGCAGGAAGGAAGTAAACTTCCAATCCCGGGCAGTGACTTAGAAGGGGTTCTCATCGGTCTTGATTTCCTGAGGGATGTCAGCGAGGGCGGGGAAGTCCAGTTGGGGCAGAGGGTACTGGTTCTTGGTGGTGGTGGGGTGGCTTGTGATGTAGCCAGGACTGCCAGACGTCTCGGTGCCCAAAGGGTTGCCATGGCCTGCCTGGAGTCCCGGGATACTATGCCCGCCTTTCGGCCGGATATCAGTCAGACGGAGGCCGAAGGGATAGAAATCTTTCCTTCACGCTCGTTTAAGCAAATTCTTGGGGAAAACGGGAAGGTTAAGGGTGTTGAATGTCTCAAGGTGAAATGGATGGAGTTTGATGAAGAGGGAAGACTTCACCTGGAGGCAGTCCCTGAATCAGAGCACATCCTGGAAGCAGATACGGTCATCTTCGCTGTAGGGCAGGCACCGGACTACCAGTTTGCAGAGAGAAGCGGACTTGAACTTACCTCGAGGGGCGTAATCAAAGCCTCCTCGGAGACCCTGGAGACCAACCTGCAGGGTATCTTCGTCAGTGGCGACGCCGTAACCGGGCCTGCCTCAATCGTTGAAGCTGTTGCAACAGGCAGGGCGGCGGCTATCTCTATTGATAAGTACCTTGGTGGTCAGGGACTACTTGAAGAAGACCTGAGTGGCGAGGAAATCCCACCTTACCTGGGTCGGGAAGAGGGCTTTGCAGAGAAAGCCAGGGTTGATCCCCCACTCCTTCCCGCTGAGGAATGGACTCGGTCTTTCAAGCAGGTGGAGCTTGTCCTAAATGCTGAGCAGGCAGTGTCAGAGGGTAGTCGTTGCCTCAGGTGCAACCTGAGGTTCGGTATTCCCAAGCCTATTCTACCGCCGCAGCAGAAACTATGGGTAGAGTTCTGCCCTGAGAACGTAAACCAGGCACCTGAGTCCGAGGGAGTCTACCGGCTACTGGATGAACATGAAAATGTCATTTATATAAAAGGAGCAATAAACCTGCGTCGGGAACTGGATGAACAGCTGGAACTACGTGAAACAGCTCGCTATTTCACTTACGAAGAGGAGCCGATGTATACCCAGCGGGAAAGCCAGCTCTTGCAGCAATATGTCGCTGAGCATGGTCAGATGCCCGAAGGAAATCGAGAGCTAGATGACCTTTTCTGATTCTTTATTCTTGGCATAGGAGGTAAGAGATGGCCGGAAGGAATGCCTGTATCGTCGGGGGTGGTATGTGCAAGTGGGGTGTCAGGGAGGCAAGTTACGTTGACATGGTTCAGGAAGCAGCCAAGGAATGCCTCGATGATATCCCTGGGGTGAAGCCGAAGCATATTGACGGTCTGCTTTTTGCCTCAGCCTTTGTGGGAAGGCGGTCGGTTCAAATCAATACTGCTCCAGTCGTCGCGGAAAGACTGGGACTAAAACCTACGTCCATATGTGCCAGGGTAGATGTCCTGTGTGCCAGTGGAAGTACGGCGATTCTCCTGGCAAGGGGGCTTGTGGAGAGCGGGATGTCTGACGTGGTGATGGTAGTAGGCAGTGAAAAGATTTACACCCCTGAGAGATGGCAGGTGCAATATGATGAGATTGCTGCCATAGACCATGACTGGGACTCACCGCAAGGTATCGGTCCTCCACCAATATGGTTCGCCCTGACTGCTAAGGAGCATATGAAGCACTACGGCACCAAAAAGGAGCAGTTTGGGACAGTATCGATAATTAATTACGACTATGGTTTTACCAATCCGAAAGGTCACTTCCAGAGGCAGTTGACGATAGATGATGTCCTTAATGCCGCTGAAATAGCTGCCCCCCTCGGGTTGTATGATTGCTGCCCACTGACCGACGGTTCTGCGGCTGTAATTATTGCTTCGGAAGAAAAAGCAAGGGAACTCAGTGATAGGCCCCCCGTTTATATTTTGGGAGGAGCCCAGGTGTCCCTGCACAGCGTGACCGCCAACTGGCCGGGAGAGCACCTGGGAGATTGGCCACACCTGAGGCTGGCGGCGGAAAAAGCATATCAGAGAACCGGGATAGGCCCCGAAGATGTCGATGTTGCCCAGGTACATGACTGTTTCAGTATTTCTGAGCTTATTGAGTTGGAAGAACTGGGATTCTGTAAGAAGGGAGAGGGCGGGCCTTTCGTGGAATCGGGTCAGACGAAGATTGGCGGCAGTATCCCCGCGAATACCGATGGCGGTCTCATGTCCTGTGGGCACCCGTTTGGCGCTACCGGGATTCGTCAGGCTATTGAGATTATGAGGCAACTTCAGGGAAGAGCCACAAATCAGGTCAAAGATGCTGCAGTTGGCCTTACTCACAACCTGAGCGGTGCCAATGCAGAGCATACTATTGTCATCTATAGTAGAGAACCAAGGAAATAGAGGAGGCAGAAGATGGCGGTATCAGGGATACCTTTCCTTGAAGGAAGATACTCTCCTACGCTTGACCTGTGGCCAATAGAGGCCAAGGAGTTTAACCGGATTCATACATTTTATGATAGCCTTCGCGAAGGCAGGTTTACCACAACCAGATGTAAACAATGTGGGCGGGTGTTATATCCACCACGGGTGATATGCCCGGAATGCTACTCTGATGAGCTTGAGTGGATTGAGTTGCCAAAGAGAGGGAAGGTGATAGCTGTCGTGGAGAAATTGGGTGGTGTCCCGATATGCTTTGAGGTACCTGTAATTGATGCCTGGATTGACCTGGGTGAGGGGAGTCCGCTCAGACATATTCTTAGCCGGGTAATAAACTGCCCTCCACAAAGCCTCAAAGAGGGCGACGAAGTCCAGCTGGTGGTGTTTGATGTTCCATCCCACCCGATGGAAATCAGGAGAGAGACCATAATAGCAGAGAGAGTATTCTTTGCCTTCGAGCCTGTAAAGAAATAGACTGCAAATAGCTCTCAGGGTAATATCACCGCAGCTTCTACCGTCTTCAGGTAGACTGGTATTCCATCCGGGCTATGAGGTCATCCTGAATCGCTTTGGTCAGCTGCACGAAATAAGCACTATAGCCAGCTACTCTTACAATTAGGTCACGATATTTCGCCGGATTATTCTGAGCGTCAACTAATGTATCTTTGCTGATAACGTTGAACTGAATATGCTTTCCATTCATGCTGAAGTAGGTCTTTATCAAGTCGGATAGCTTTTTCAGGTCTTCGGTCCTCTGCAATGCCGATGGATGGAATTTCATGTTCAGCAGTGTTGACTGGAAGGGTACCTGGTCTACTGTGGCACAACTTCTAATCAGTGCCGTCGGGCCATGAGTATCTTTACCCTGCGCGGCTGATACTGTGCCATCAGCCAGGTTTTCTCCAGCATATCTGCCATCTGGGGTAGCACCAACCAGGGAGCCACCTGGCCCATGCGCCGTGATTGAAACGCCTGCTGGTTTTATTGTCCCTCCCCAAACTGTAGGAAAGGTTACTGCTGTGTCAGTCCAAAATTTATAAAGGTCTCGGGCGATTAAATCTACATATTCGTCACCATTTCCAAACTTGGGCGCTGCCAGGCACATCTTCTGGATTTCTCCATAACTGTTTCCCTGCCAGTTTTTCGACAGAGCATCTTTCAACTCTTTCATGGTGACTTTCTTTTCTTCAAAGACGAGCTTCTTGACGGCCGCCATTGAATCCGCGACATTTATCATGCCAACCGCATTCAGGCATGCCCCATTCTCAAACGGTAAAGTACGGTTACAGATATCTTTCCCTTCCTTGATAGCATCAGCAAACAGTACAGAGCCGATGGGAGAAGCCTGTAGATAACTCAGGTGTTTCAACAGAATATTATGTTCCTCTGCCGCCATACTCATAAAATAGCCAAGCTGTTTCTTGAATGCACCCATAAATTCATGATATGTTTCAAAACTCTCGGGGTCGCCAGTCTTGAGACCAACCTCGTCACCGGTATTCGGGTCAATGCCGTTGTGCATGAAAACATCAAAAACCAGCGGTACAATGAACATGCCGTAGGCCATAGTACTACCTGATTTGCCCGGTACATTACCTTCAAGGCACCCACCTAGTGCGTAATTCCGCGCCTCTTCAAGAGGAACGCCCTGATTAACGAAGTACTCTATGTAAGACTTATCACCAACAAATGCCGGCATACCAATACCAGTCCTTACCACCTCGAGAGCTTTAAGCATAAGCTCATCGGGCGTCCCTTCATGGACTCTGACCGTTACAGTATGGTGAGGCGTCTGGCAGTCTTTCGCCGCTTCGAGAATCAGGTAGGAAAGCTCATTAGTGGCATCTTTGCCATCGGGTGTTACCCCACCGATGACCCAGTTGTTCCACCTGGCCATTCCTGCCCACTTATCCCGCTGCATCTGGCCGCCCGAAATACCGTTTACCTGCATCACCTTAATCCGAAGACACTCCAGTAACTCCAGCACTTCTTCGTCGGTGATTCTTCCCTCTTCCCTGTCTTTCTTGTAGTACGGGTACATATACTGGTCAAACCTGCCACCGGCTGTAGTGCCTCCACCAATTATGACCCAGATAAACCAGAAGGACTGCATCGCTTCGTAGAAGGTCCTTGGTGGATTGGCCGGTACCCATCTGCATGTGTCCGCTATCCTCTCCAGCTCCTTCTTTCGTGTCTGGTCTTTTTCCTCTGCTGCCATTTTCGCGGCCAGGTCAGCGAATCTTCCGGCGATGCGAACGACAGCACTGCTGGCTATGATTACCGCATTTAGAAAATATGCCTTCTCTATAGACTCAGCACCCATGAATCTCAAGTTTCGTAGTTCTTCTTCCGCGTCTCCTATTATTTTATTAAGACCATTATCGACTGCTATCGCAAAGTCAGGAACGTCCAAGCCTCGCACAGCCGGAACACCGGACGATGCACCCCAACCGCTTCCGGCAGCGCCATATCCGCGTGCCTCCTCTCTCTTTGTCCAGGGTGGCAGGAGGATTCCTGATTTGATGAAAGGCCATAACCTTTCATCGTCATACAAGAATCCCCTTCTGTAATTGAGATTCGCAGCTCTGGTCTTCCAGTAATCATCCATGGACCTCAGTTCAGCTTCGTCTTCATCAGAAATTACTAACCCCTGTTTTTTGAGTCCAACCATGTCTTCCTCGGGCCATGTTGGGCAAGAAGCCTCAAGACCCCATGGTTTAGCTGCCACGTTGCCCACAATGAGCTCGCCGTCTTCGATGAATATAGTCCTCTTATCCAGGAAGTTGGCAAACGCTTTTGCTGCCCTTAAAATTCTTGGCTGTTCCTCTGTCTCTTTCCAAGACTCTGTGATTAACCGGACTCTTTCAATACAGATTGGATATTTCTCTAAGTCAATACATTCTTTCAGTTTTTTTACTCTGTCGTTCATTACTACCTCCAGGATGCAGTCGCGAAGGCTTTCTCTGGCTCAGTTACCTATATTTACTTAGAACACACCATTCTATCACTTATAAAATACATCGTATGGTGCTTTATATTGCAAGTATTGAATACCCCTCCGTGCTATACTATATTATCAATCTAAATTGTGTTTGTCGACGGGGACAATGACCAGAGGGGACTAGAGTTTTGTCATACTGGTCAGGAGGCAATGATGAACCCGAGAATTACGAAACTCAAAGAGAGGCTTCAGGTAGATAAATTACCAATCTCTTCTGAAAAGGCCCGATTACTCACAGATTCATTCAGGCAGACGGAGGGCGAACCTCAAATAATAAGAAGAGCCAAGGCACTAGCTAACAGTCTGGATAAGATAACAATCTTTATTGAAGATGGTGAGTTAATCGTTGGCAACGCCGCCAGCAGACCGATGGGATTGGAAATCGATTACGACTACGGAATATGGTCTCAAGAAGAAATAGATTCGATTAAAGAAGAGGGCTACACAATCTCTGAAGAGGATGAGTCTGCGATAGTATCGATGAACGAGTACTGGCAGGCGAGGACCCTTATCGGCAGGTCTGGAGAGATATTTGACGAAGAAAGGCTGTGGCCATTCAAACAATCGGGGGTGACGCTTCCGCCATGGAAAAGTCGCGAAGAGGGGAGTGGAGGAGGATATGCCCAGAGTGGCATGGGTCTGGGGCCGGGCTTCTACTTATTTGGGGTAGACTTTGCCAAGGTGCTTAATGAAGGTTTCATAAAACTAATAGACGACGCAGAGGCAGAGCTAAGGAAGATTAGGTTTACCAGCGCCGACGCGATTAAGAAGGCCGATTTTCTTAAATCTGTAATCATTGCCAATAAGGCTATCATCCGTTTTGCCAACAGGTTTGCTGACCTGGCGGCAGACATGGCGACCAGGGAAAAAGACCCGACTCGAAAGAAGGAACTGGAACGGATATCCGAAACGTGCCGCCGGGTGCCAGCCAATCCGGCCCGGACTTTTTACGAAGCGATGCAATCTTTCTGGTTCACTTTCCTGATGATAAACCCGTCCACCACTGCGGCGGCAGGCAGGTTTGACCAGTACATGTACCCCTTCTATAAGAAGGACAGGGAAGAGGGGAGAATCACCGACGAAGAAGTGCTCGAATTGCTGGAGTGTCTGCGGATAAAAGACATGCAGATTAATCGGACTTCGGGCAGATTTAACCGACAGAAGAACGCGGGGATAGCCAAATGGCACAATTTCACCATTGGTGGAGTAACGCCTGATGGTGAAGATGCCACCAACGAACTGTCCTACCTGATTCTCGAAGCAACGAAGGACTGCCAGACTCCTCACCATACCATAACTGTCAGGGTCCATGAAGGAACACCCGAGCCCCTTATGCTGAAAGCACTTGAGGTTGTAAGGACTGGAATCGGTATGCCGGCGTTTATCGGTGACAAGTCTTACATAGATTACCTGCTCAGCCAGGGAGTACCCCTCGAGACAGCCCGGGACTATATAATGACAGGATGTCTTGACGTGAATATAGTAGGACAGTCTCGCATTGTGGCCTATGATATGTTCATTGTTCCGCTGGTCTTCGATATTTTCATGCACAATGGCGTCGACCCGAACAACGGCAAACAGGTTGGTATCAAGACTGGAGACCTTGAAAACTTCGAGTCATTTGATGACCTGATGCAGGCGTTTAAGGAGCAGCTTGCCCATTTTATGAGTATGGCGGCCGAAGGGAATAACATCCATATGCGAGTAAACGCTGAACTATTCCCCGATCCGGTCCGTTCCTCGTTGCTTATTAATGCTATCGAGGAAGGAAAGGACATCCTCGACCGCACCATGCCTCTTGAGAATGCGGCAGTACTCAACGCGGTCGGCATGATAAATGTCGCAGACTCGCTGGCAGCGATAAAAAAGCTCGTTTTCGATGAGGAAAAGGTCAGTATGCATGAGTTGAAGGCTGCCCTCATTGCCGACTGGCATGGAGACGGATATCAGGAAGTCCGAAAGATGTGCCTGGCAGCGCCTAAGTATGGAAACGATGATAACTATGTCGACTCAATAGCCCGGGAGCTCTACCAGTTCTGGGCGGATACGGCAGTTACGTTTGACACTATCTTTGGAGGGAAAAACAAGCCGACCGGCATCTCAATCTCGGCGCAGTGGCCGGGAGGAGCACTAACTGGCGCTACACCCGATGGCCGGCATGCCGGCGAGTGCCTGGCTGACGGTACCATGTCACCCATGCGAGGCCGGGACACTCATGGGCCTACAGCAGTAATTAGAAGCGCAGTAAAGATAGACCAGGCGCCCTATCAGGCTACCCTGCTGAATATGAAATTTCATCCATCGGCGCTACAAACAACTGAAGACCTGAGGAAATTATCTGACCTGATAAAGACCTACTTCAGCCTGGGTGGGAAGCACATTCAATTCAATGTTGTCAGCAAGGAGACATTGATAGAGGCGCAAAAGCATCCGGAGGACTACCGGGACCTGGTTGTGAGAGTAGCCGGTTACAGCGCTTACTTTGTGCAACTGGGCAAGATAATACAGGATGAGATTATCGCGCGGACGGAGTACCAGGGGGCCTCATAGATAATGGATGAATCTCTAATACTGGCAAAACATATTGCTGACATTAGTTACGACGATATACCCCGTAGCGCCGTAGATGTCACTAAAAAGAGCCTGCTTGATGGACTGGGTGTGATAACGGCTGCTGGCACCATGGGTGAAGGTTGCCGACAGTTCATCGACCTGGCTATAGCCGGAGAGGGTAAAAAAGAAAGCACAATCATAGGTTTTGATGCCAGGGTAACAGCATCTATGGCTGCATTTGCCAATGGCTCGATGTCACATGCGCTGGACTTTGAAGACGCCCATGATAAGGCACTTGTCCATCCCAATGCCGCCGCCATACCGGCTGCTCTGGCGGTAGCTGAATCTATCGGGAACGTGAGTGGAAAAGAGCTCATCACCGCGCTCACCTTGGGAAGCGATGTTACCTGTCGGTTGGGCCTTGCCCTGACAGAGGACCCGATTCAGTATGGCTGGTATACGCCACCGATACTGGGGGCTTTCGGGGCTACAGCCGCAACCTGTAAACTGCTGAACCTGAGTCCGGAGCAGATACTGGACGCCTTTTCGCTGACCCTCTGTCAGGCAACATGCAGTGCCGAACTCACACACAGTCACCGCTCGCTGGTCAGGTCTATAAGAGATGCTTTCTCCGCCAAGACAGGTGTGTTATCAGCACAGCTAGCCGAAAGAGGTGTCATTGGTTTTGAGAAACCGATAGAAGGTGAAGCCGGTCTTTTCCGGCTATATGCGAGAGAAAACTACGACCTTGCGGTTTTAACGGACGGACTCGGTGAAATATTCGAGGGAGCTAATGTCAGCTTCAAGCCATGGCCAAGTTGTCGCGGTACCCATTACTTCTTGGAAACGACCCTTGAAATCGTGAATGCACATGATATCAGGCCGGCTGATATCGAGTATATAAAAGTGGGCATAGGCCCCAGCCCGCTTGCCAGGACTCTCTGCGAACCTCTTGAGTCAAAACAGCACCCGAAAACGGCCATCGATGCTAAATTCAGCATACCCTTTGTAGTGGCCCTGGCCTCAGTCAGGAGAGAAGTTGCCCTGAAGCATTTCATCCCGGAAGCTATAGTCGACCCGGAGGTGCTCGAAATCGCTCGGAAGGTCACCTACGAAGTTGACAACAACCTGGGGGCTGACGAGGGCCTCGTTGAGCTGAAGTCCAAACAGGGAGTGTTCCGTCTGAAAACGCCAGAGTTCGCCTACGGCCACCCCAGCAACCCGATTAGTGAAGAGCTGCTGGTCAGGAAGTTTGTAGATTGCGCTGCACATTCAGCAAAACAAATTTCAGACCAACACCTTAAAAGACTTGTTGAAATGATTCTAAACCTGGAGGATGTCAGGAACATCGGCGAGATTATGGCGTATCTCTAGCCCGTGTTTCCATATCTCTCTACCTTAACCAGAGTCCCCGGTCAAGTTCTTTATAATGTGGTACACAATGAACACCAAGGATTTCGTTTGTTCTATGAGCTTGAGGATATAAGCGACCGTTTTAAATATGCATAAGCACCTTAACAATTGAATGGAAACAGGCTAGCAGACTATCGAAGACTTGTTGGCCTGTCCATCCGTGGTGTTAAAACAGCTTCATAGTTTCGGTAAGGTTGCTAAGCAAATCAAGTATCGTCTTACTCTATTACTCGTTAATGCGGTGACCAAGATGGATACTTATCGTAAGCAGGATTGTTTGTCAAGTTTGTCTGGTCGGTACCATCAGCATTCATAACATAAATTTCGTAATTACCATCTCTATCTGACCAAAATGCTATCTTTTCTCCATCAGGAGACCAGCGTGGGTCGAAGTCATTACCAGGAGCGTAGGTCAATCTTGTCTGCTCTGTACCATCGGCATTCATAACATAGATTTCAATATTTTGCCAATCTCTTAATGACTCAAATGTTATCTTTTGCCCATCAGGAGACCAGGAAGGCGCATAATCCTCAGCAATATTGTTAGTTAATCTTGTCAGTCCGGTGCCATCAGCATTTATGACATAGATTTCCCAGTTTACATCTCTATAAGATTGAAATACTATCTTTTTCCCATCAGGGGACCAGGAAGGGTTGTCATCCCTGCCCGGATTGGTTGTCAATCTTGTTTGCCCGGTACCATCGGCATTCATAACATAGATTTCCCTGTTTCCATCTCTTTGTGACACAAATGCTATTTTCTGCCCGTCAGGAGACCAGGAAGGTTCACTGTCATTAGAAGAGTTGATTGTAAGTCTAGTCTGCTCGGTGCCGTCAGCATTCATAACATAGATTTGGTAACGTCCATCCCTATTTGACTGAAATGCTATCTTGCTTTCTAATTCCTCCTCCTCTGGAAGGACAATGCCCAAGAATCCCGAGTCCCTGAGTAAAATTAGGTTTCCCGAAGCGTCCTCCTGATAATAGATAGGCTCAGCCGGAACATAAGTTTCCTGTGAGAGCTCGGGATGTGCCATCTGAAATGTACGTACATCCTCCAAGGGGATGTATGGGGTCAACTCCAATGAGTATTGTGCCACCTCTACTATGTCTAAAATGGAAGTCATATCCCCTACCAAAGCGTTAGCGAGACTTTCTGCTAATTCATAGTTATCTTTGGCCCTGACCCAATTCATGTATGTTACTACATCATTGTGTTCGTAAACGTAGCTTTCATCCAATGTCTCAGGTTCTTTGAAAGGGAAAATGACTTTATATGTATTGGTGCTACTTGTTGTAGAGGCTCCAGGTGTACTGTCACAAGCTATAAGACTAAGCATCATCACGATAACAATAGACAAAAACGCGCAATTCTTTAGCATTATCCATCACCTCGAATAATTGTGGGCAGAACGAACATAGCCTGAGCAAAGGATAGCAACATGAACGGGAGAAGTCAACGAGGGTACAAACAAGGAACCGTTTTTATATAAGCAGAAGCACGTTAAAAACTGAGAAGAAGACTAGCAGACCATTGAAAACCTGCAAATCTTCATTAGCTTCTCTTAATACTATAAGATGGATAGAGATATCACCCTTCTTTAATGAATACTTCATCGCCTTCGATAACGTATTTGGCATTGAGCCCCTGGTCTTGGCTAATCTCCTCCATGTAACCGACCACTTCACCGAACCGCTCGTCCTGTGAATTTAGAATCTCCGGCTGGGACTGTTTGTTTATATAAGTGGGCAGAAAGGAAACGCTCTTTATCTCTTTATTGGAGATTACGCACTTGGCAATCATCGTTTTCCTCGAGTCAGGGGGTAAGAAATAGGTGGGGTATTCAGGGTCTGGCTGCCAGCTGACGTTAAGCACGCTTATTTCTTTATGCCCCGGACTTTCCAGGATTTCCTTGGTCGGAGACAGGTCCAGAGCGAAATTACAGAGGCTATAAAAGACCACCTTACCTGAATAGACCTCAACACCCTTGAGTATATGAGCATGATGTCCCAGTATCAGGTCGGCCCCGGCGTCAATCGCTGCACGGGCGACCTCTCTCTGGTAATCGGCTATCACGGCCGGGATGAAATGAATCCCCCAGTGCAGGGAAAGGATTACAAGGTCGGCCTGAGACTTGGCTTGTCTGATATCATTCACCATTGCCTGCAGGTCATCCTTGTGTGGAAAAGTATGTGTTCGGCTTGGTGTTCCTGGCTGGTCATGCTCAATCTGCTCATACAGGGTGAAACCCCTCATGGGAGCGCAGCCCGGACGATTTGTCTCGGCCCAATACCCCTGCGGCAGGATTGTATTGTAGGCCAGAAAGGCTATCCTCGTTCCTTTACAATCAACAAACGCCGGCTTTCGGGCCTCCTCAATATTGTTGCCCACACCTATGACCGTGAGCCCCTGGTCTCTGAGAGCATTGATAGTATCAAAAAAGGCTTCACGCCCCCAGTCCATGCAGTGATTGCTGGCGAAAGATACGACGTTAAAACCAGCCTCTCTTATTGCCTGCGCTGTTACCGGGTTAGCACGCATGGCAAGTCTGGCTTGTGGTAGAGGAGTCCCCCGGTGAGTGAGATTGATTTCAAGCTGACAGAAGGCGATGTCTGCCTGTCCGAGGGTGGTGGCAACACATTGAAATATAGAGCCGGGGTCCTCTCTGTAGGGAGCCACGTCACCAACGGCATACAATACCGATTCATTAGCCTTATTTACCATGAAATTCTCCTTCCTTGGCATATCTGGAGTCGTCCCAGATAAGATGAACGGGGTATATGTGTATTCACTGGACACAGACCATTTTATGCACTATATTATAGTAGAAATTTACCCCCAGTCTAGTATTGTATTTCGGGGTAAACAGGTTGATTCAAGCTACGGACGTCACCCGTCATATTGTTTCCGCACTATCACTGCTAGAGGAGGTGATTGGCTTTGTCAGAAGGTCTCTTGCTAAAGGAACTATCCCGGTATAGCTCTGGCACTTACGCAGATATTATCTACAGAAATGCACTTCTTCATCCAAACCGGGAAGCCTTTGTGTATGGCGATACGAGAATAACCTTCTCTGAATATAATACAAGAGTGAACAAATTGGTTCATGCCTTGCACGATATGGGGGTAAAAAAGGGGGATGTGCTCGGTATTCTGGCCTGGAATTGTCTGGACTGTGTGGAGGCATACGGGGCAGCGATGAAGGGGGGATTCATTGCCTCACGTTTTAATCCCAGGCTAACGGGTGATGAGCTTGATTACATAATCAATTATTCAGAAGCCAATACCCTCTTTGTTGGCCCTGAACTATCGGAAGTGGCCGGTTCTATCAGGCCGCGCCTGTCTAAGGTCGGGAATTTTATTTCTTTCGAAACTGCCGCGCCCGATATGATAGCCCATCATGACCTGCTGGCATCACATGAGGGGCATGAGCCCGATGTCCAGGTAGGTGAAAACGACCCTGTCAGTATCATTTATACCAGCGGTACTACCGGTCTGCCCCGCGGTGCCCTGTACACTCACCGATGCATCGTCGAAGACGCCAAGACCCTGGTTATTAACATGGGTCTGCAAATCGACGATAAGCATATACAGATATCACCGCTCTTTCATATTGCCGGGGACACCATCCTGCGGGCCTTCCTGTATGTTGGGGGATGCAATGTTATCCTGAAATTTTTTGACCCGGCGGTTGCACTGCAGACCATCCGGGATGAGAAGGCAACCCACATGATGATGGTGCCAACCCACGTGGTAGCGATGCTCGGGCTACCTGATGCGGGCAAATACGATATCAGCTCCATGAAGCTCATGTGGTATGGTGGTTCACCTATGCCTCTTGAGGTATTGAAACAAGGCAGGAAGGTCTTCGGCCCCATTTTTGCCCAGGGGTATGGCCAGAGTGAAAGCGGGCCAGCTATTTCTCACCTGTCGAAAGAGGACCATAATGCTATGGATGGACCCGAGAAAAGGCAGAAGAAACTCCTGTCGGCTGGCCGACCGGATGTGGGTGTCCAGGTCAGAATCGTGGATGAAAAAGGTAATGATGTCGGGCTGGGTGAATTGGGGGAGATAATAGTACGGAGCAAACATATAATGGTCGAATACTGGCACAAGCCAGATGATACCAGCGCGAGCATTATTGATGGTTGGCTTCATACAGGCGACGTGGGCTACTATGACGAAGAGGGTTATATCTATATCGCAGACCGGAAAAAGGACCTGATTATTTCCGGCGGGGAGAATGTTTATCCGAGGGAAGTGGAAGATGTTCTCTACCAGCACCCTGCAGTCTTGGAAGCTACCGTTATCGGTATCCCTGACCCATACTGGGTAGAGAAGGTTCACGCTGTAGTAGCCACAAAGAAGGGAGCAGCTACCACTGCCGAAGAGCTTATTGCTTTCTGCAAAGAACGAATCGCTGGTTACAAGACACCAAAGTCGGTTGAGTTTATGGATTCCCTCCCCAAAAATCCTACCGGTAAGATTCTAAAGCGCGAGCTAAGGGAGAAGTACTGGCAAGGGTGATAGAGAAAGGCTGCTTTGTATCGGCGTTTCTGTGAGTGTAACAGTATCACATTGAACCACTGTCATTTTACAGCAGGTATTTTTTGTGTTACAAACTGAAGATAAGATAATGACCGGCAATGATGTAGAAGCCACCAAAGGCGTGATTTTCAATATACAGACCTACTCTATTCATGATGGCCCCGGAATTCGCACCACCGTTTTTCTGAAGGGGTGCCCGTTACGCTGTCTCTGGTGCCAGAATCCTGAGTCGCAGGTATTGCAGCCAGAAATCTTTTTTGACAGCGAGAAATGTACTGGCTGTGGGAAATGTGTCCAGGCTTGCCCCAATGGAGCCATCGAAATCTGCGATGGGCACTCGAGGACGAACCGGGAGCTTTGCCAGGGTAGCGGGAAATGTGCTGAGGTATGTCCCAATGAGGCCAGAAACATCATGGGGAAACACGTCACCGCTGGCGACGTATTCAAAGAAGTAGCTGCTGACTCGATATTCTACCAGAGGTCTGGGGGTGGCGTCACTCTCGGTGGTGGTGAACCGTTAGCCCAACCTCAGTTCGCCGTCAGCTTGCTTAAGCTCTGTAAGGATGCCGGCATACATACAGCACTCGATACCTGTGGATACGCTAGATGGGAAACCATGAAGCGGGTACTGGAATATGTTGACCTGGTGCTGTACGACTTCAAGCATATGGACCCGGTTGAGCATGAGAAGCATACCGAGGTATCAAACGATTTAATACTGGATAACGTTAGAAAAATCCATCATGACCTGTCCATCCCCATTATTGCCCGGGTACCTGTAATACCGGGTTATAACGATTCCATTAAAAATATAGAGGCAACGTCCAGATTCATAACGGCTGAACTGGGGGACTCAACAGGTGTTCATCTCCTGCCATATCATAAACTCGGTGAGACTAAATATGATAGGCTGGAAAGGGCGGAAAGCGCAATCTCAATTACGCCTTCCAGCGAAGAACACATGTCAGAACTCCAGAAGATTTTCGAGTCCTTCGGGCTGATAGTGCATACCGGAGGCTAGGAAAGAGGGTGCGAAACCTGAGTTTCCAGCTCTATTTATAGCAAAGGCTTTATATCCTAGAATCAGAAAAGTGCGAGATGAGGAATGTAAGAGGTGGCTGACAAGACATTGACAATGTTGGTGGTTGGGGACTTAATCCTTGACCAGCCACAGGCAGAGACCTACTTCGAGTTTGTTGCACCGGTATTAAGGTCAGCAGATGTTGTGGTCGGGCAGGGTGAAGTCGTCTTTACCGACCGCGGTGTCTGTTCAACTACGGACGTGCCCGCTCCCCCCTGCGATCCCCAGAACATGAGTGCCCTGCCTTTTGCTGGCTTTAACGTGATTACCCTGGCTGGTAACCACATCTGGGATTCAGGCGCGCCGGGAATAGAGGACACAATAGCCGGTCTCCGTAATTATGGTATCGCCTGTACTGGCGCTGGAATGAATATCGACGAAGCCAGACAACCAGCCATTATTGAACGTAATGGAGTGACCTTTGGTTTTCTATCGTACAATTGCGTTGGCCCCAAGGAGTCCTGGGCAACCAATAAAAAGGCGGGGTGTGCTTACGTGCAAATCATCACACATTATGAGTTGGACCATGCCACCCCTGGGGGGCCTCCGACGATATACTCCTTTGCCGAGCCGAAAAGCCTGGAACTCATGGTACAGGACATCCAGAACCTGAGGCCGCTTTGTGATATTCTGGTAGTCGCTCTGCATAAGGGTATCGGGCATGTGCCAAGTAAGTTAGCCATGTACGAACAACAGGTCTCGTACGCCGCTATTGATGCCGGGGCTGACCTGATACTGGGGCATCACGCTCACATACTCAGAGGAATAGAGCAGTACAGAGGCAAAACGATATTTCACGGCCTGTGCAATTTCGTTACCGTTACCCTGGCCCTCTCGGCCGATAGTGCCCGGAACTCTGAGGAGTGGGCCATAAGAAGAAAAGAAGTGTTTGGCTTTGCTCCAGACCCGGAATATCCCACATATCCCTTTCATCCTGAGGCAAAGCAGACAATTATCGCTAAGTGCACTATAAGTGATGGTAAAATATTTCAAGCAAGCTATCTTCCCTGTTGTATAAATAAACGTGGGCAACCAGAGATACTTGAGAATGACAAAAGGGGACAACAGGTCTTCGATTACATGGACAAGATAACCCGAGCAGCTGGCCTGAACGCTCAGTATAAATGGGAAGGCAACGAAGTATTGGTCTGTTGATACAGAGTCAGTTTGAAGAAGATACAGGTGGGTATTAGCATCAGCATTCACCCCAACTTACGTCATCTAACCAACGAACGGGAGGTAGTGCAAGTTAACGGGAACACCGTTGGGCAGTGCCTCGAGCAGTTAGTTGCCCAATTTCCCGGCGTTGAAAGTGGGTTGTTTGCCAAAGACGGCACATTGCTAAATTATGTTACTGTGTATGTAAATGGGGAGAGTGCTTATCCAGAAGAACTGGCCAGGTCGGTTAGTGATGGCGATGAACTGTATATTGTGCTGATGATTGCCGGGGGATAGGAAAGGAGGCTGTATTTTGAACGACGAAACGACAACCGAAAGTCTTGCTAAAGGCAGGACCTATGGGGTGTTCAGGTGTTTAAACTGCTTCGAGCGGGTCAGTGCCCCGACGGGGTCAAAAGAGATGACATGCCCTCATTGCGGTTTTGCGTGGCGTATTGCGTGGGTAGCTCCCGATTTCCCCAGAATCAGAGGTCCGGTCTGGGATGTGAACCGGCAACTGGCTGAAAAAAGTGATGCTGAAGAAGCGAAAAAGGGTAAAAAGTAGTTATGGCTCTAAACAGAAAAATTGCATATATTGACCTGAGCACAGGTCAGATAGAGACCAAACCAATACCTGTCGAAATGCGTAAGAAATTTCTTGGGGGTAGAGGGCTTGATATGTACCTGATGTACAATCATATCAAGCCGGGTATAGACGCACTAAGCCCGGACAATGTGGTTTTCGTCAGTGCTGGAATCCTTGGTGCCACTCTGGCCTCAGCCTCGTCCAGGACCCATATCGGCGGCAAGTCCACGCTAACTGGCTTTGTGGGCAGCGCTAATATGGGCGGCTTCTTTGCGCCGGAGTTGAGGTGGGCCGGTTTCGACCACCTGGTATTAAAGGGCAAAGCCGAGAGACCTGTATATATCTGGATTCACAATGGCGAGGTTGAGATAAGAGATGCCGGGAATATCTGGGGGCAGACAGTTCATGATACCCAGCAGATTATACGAGAGGAGCTGGGTGACCGGGATATCAAGGTACTCACCATAGGTCCGGCCGGTGAGAAGCTGGTCAGATTTGCTAATGTTATGACAGGTCTAAAAGATGCCGGGGGCAGGTCAGGAATGGGCGCCCTCCTTGGTTCCAAGAACCTCAAAGCGATAGCCGTCAGGGGCACCATGGATATCAAGATAGAGCACCCGGCAGAGGCCCTGGAGTATAACAAGAAGATAATTACTCAGGTTACCTCGGCCAAGGTATCCCAGACACAGGGGAAGCTGGGTACACCTTTTATATGGGGAGCAACCAACTCTCAGGGCTTGATAAGGGTTCGGAACTTCCAGCTCAACCAGCTTGAGAACGCTGATGAAGTCGAACCTGAGGCTCTCGAAGAGTTAGCTGTCGGGATGGCCGGATGCTTCGGCTGCCAGGTCCACTGTCGTTCAAAATATATCATACCCGAAGGGCCCTATGCCGGTGTCTATGACGAAGGCCCCGAGTACACCTCACAGGGCGCGTTTGCCGGAGAACCCGGCTGCAGAAATGCCAACACCGTTCTGGTAGGTAATCACCTGGTGAATATTTACGGTTTAGATAATCTGGAAACAGGCAGCATGATTGCCTGGGCCATGGAGCTTTACGAAAAGGGAATCCTAACGAGCAAGGATACCGACGGACTTGACCTCAGATTCGGTAATGACGATGCCCTCATAGAGATGGTACATCGCATTGCTAAGAGGCAGGGGCTGGGCGATATCCTGGCTGAAGGACCGCTCAGAGCTGCGGACAAGATTGGTAAGGACTCCATTAAGTACCTTGTCCACGTCAAGGGTATGAGCAACCTCCACTCGGATGAGAGGGCGACACCAGCCCTTGCACTGGGAATCGCCACCGGTTCCAGAGGCGCCGACCACCTGAGAAGTCGTCCTGCCATTGACCTCTATCACCTGCCGGAATCGGTATTGCGCAGCATATATAGTCAGCCAGTGCCGTATGATGGCCCTCTGAGCTCGGACTACCGTGACTACGAAGGAAAACCATGGCAGGTCGTGTGGCAGGAACATACTTACGAGGCCGTAGACTGTCTTGGAATATGCAAGTACCATACTATTTTCCTTGGTGCGACCCTACCGAATTACGAGGAATGGTCCAGATTACTATACCTCAATGCTGGTCTGGAGATGACGCCGCTCGATATCTGGACCGCTGCTGAGAGGGCTTACAACATTGAAAGACTTTTTAATATCCGGGAAGGACTGACCAGAGAGCATGACTGGCTGGTCGACCGCTACTTTGATGAACCAACCAGACTCGGGATTCCCGGAGTCCGCGGCAGGACGATAGACAGAGAGAAATTCAAGAAAATGGTTGATGAGTACTACGAGCATCATGGCTGGGATGAGCAGGGCGTTCCTCGTCCTGAGACTCTGCAAAGGCTGGGTATAGATAACGAGCCGTCTCATATGCTCTAATACCCCTAACTCGCTCCAAGGAGGGCTATTTAATGGCTAAGGTTCTGGTAATAGATTATGAGAAGTGCACTGGCTGCCGACTGTGTGAGCTGGTCTGTTCGGTTAAACACGAGGGAGTAAGTAATCCGGCACGAAGTCGCATAAAAATAGTAAAGTGGGAGATGGAGGGACGCTACGTCCCGATGAGCTGTCAACAGTGTGAGTCGGCCCCGTGTCAGGCAGTGTGCCCGGTTAAGGCCCTCTCCAGAGATGAGACATTGAATAGAGTGATAGTTGATTATGACGCATGTATTGGCTGCCGGATGTGTGTCGCCGTCTGCCCCTTCGGGGCCGTGGGATTCGATGTCCTTGGTAAAAGGATAATTAAGTGTGACCTGTGCGATGGCGTTCCTCTCTGCGCCGATTTCTGCGAGGTGGGTGCCATACAATATGTGGATGCCAGCCAGCAGAGCACCACTAAGCAGGTAACTGCGGCAGATAAGTTGTCAGAAATCATGCAAAAGGTTGCCCAGGCAATATCTTCTGTATAATATCAGACCTGATTATAGAACGCCTCCCGTTAATGGTTTTAATGGTATGGACAAGGATTTACCCGTCTGGATACTTGAGCCGGAACTGACAGAAAAGAGGGACTCGTCGGCGCGGAAGCTATTTGAGGGAGGACAGAAGGCAGACTACCTCCCGGAAACTATCAGCATAGGTGACACCAGGCGGCAGTTAAGAACACTGAGGGAATACGCTCGAAGTAATATAAGTGTACTGGCTGGTGAACTTAAGACAAACCTGGGGCAGAAATACCCACAAGTAAAAGTATATACGGCTGCGGATAGCGTTGAAGCAATCGAATATATCACCCGAGCCTCGGACGGGCTGAATGTTATCTCTATCAACAACTCCAGCATTGTTACCCAGGAATTGAAGCCAGGGCTGACAGCCGGTGGCTTTACAGTAATCAACTCATACCTTAACGAATTTGACGTTAAGGAGAGAAGCATACGCGATTACTGGGACCTGCCCCGGTTATCGGAGAAAAACCTCGCTGGGACCTTTGAGGTATCAATAAAAACAACTGTCCTCGACTCTGACCGCGAATCTAAGAAATACCTGACGGTGCTGGGGGTTAACGCCATGTCAGCCGAGGACTGTACCGTATTCTTTCTTGAGCATTTCTCCAATATATACAATGACCTGAGACAGGCCGAAAAGGTTATTCTGGTCGTCGGTCTGGACAAGATAGTCAAAGACAGACAGGATGCTAACTTCCAGACCAAGTGTATGGCCGTATTCGGCATGGAAAGTGCCCTGCTTGGTCTAGGACCGAAACCGCGGCAAGCGCCGTCTATCGATGAGCTGGGGCTCCTGTCGTCGGACAGGAATAGAGAGCTGCACGTAATTCTCCTGGACAACGGCAGGGCTGGTCTGTTACAGGGTAAATATAAGGACTTGTTCTTATGTATTGGTTGCCGGGCGTGTAATCAACGCTGCCCTATCCGGCACTCCTTTACTGATGTTGATTACATCTGGAGTCCGCGGAACTACTTAAACCAGTTCCTGTATGGGAGGAGCCACTCTATTGATGTGTGCCTGCACTGTGAGGCCTGCCGCATGGAGTGTCCATTGGATATTGACCTCCCACACTTGATGTGGCAGGCGAAGATGGATTATACAAGCAAACACGGCCCGTCATTTTACCACCGGATACTGGGAAAGCCTGAACTTCTGGCCAGGCTCGGTACACCCTTTGCCCCACTGGCCAATCGTCTCATGGCTAATGGCTTGGTAAGAGTCCTCACAGAAAAAATCGCCGGTATCGATAGGAAGGCCACGTTGCCCAGATTCCATTCCCAGACGTTCAGAAAATGGTTCAGACAAAATGCCTGAGAACCTGATTGGTAACAAAAAAGCGGCCATCTACACGGGGTGCTTTGCCAACTACTATTACCCTGAGGTAGGACAGGCTGCAGTAGAGGTATTGCGTAGAAACGGGGTACAGTTTATTGTACCCGACCAGGTATGCTGTGGTCTGCCAATGATTGCCAAGGGAAATACTAAAGGGGCATATAAAAATCTGGAATACAACGCCAGAATACTCAGTCAGGCAGTGGCCGATGGCTATGCCGTGATAACCACGTGCTCCAGTTGCGGCTTGATGATAAAGCGAGACTACCCGCTACTGCTAGATAACGAGCAGACGAGGCTCGTGTCGGAGAACCTGTACCATATCACTGAGTACCTGCTGAAGCTGCACGAAATGGGCCAGTTAGATACTGGATTCCAATCACTTCACCGGACCGTTTTCTATCATACGCCATGCCATCTGACGGCCCAGCAACTAGGCGATGTGAGCGTTGAGATGCTAAAACTGGTCCCGGGTACAATCATAGAACATATCGGCCGCGAGTGCTGCGGAATGGCTGGCGCTTATGGCTATGAGAAGGCAAACTACAAACTGTCCCGAGAAATAGCCGGTAAATTATATAGCGAAATAGAAGAAAATCCCACCGACCGGATAGCGACCGACTGTGGCGGCTGCAAGCTGCAGATAGAGGCTGGCACAGGGCGTAAGGCAGAACATCCCATCATCCTGCTTCAGGAGTCCTACGGAATATAAGAAAAGAGGTGGTCGACTTATGAATACGGTGATAAACCCGCGAGGCCAACTTCCTGCGACACAGCAAACACCTATGGCATCTCGTATCGATTCCCTGAGCGGGAAGACGATATACATTTTAGACGTACGCTGGCCATACACGCACCAGTTTGTCGAAGAGATACGCAACGCACTTTCTGAAAGATATCCCGATACGCAGTTCGTAATCAGGGACAAGGCCGGGTCTTACGGGGAGGACGACCCGAAGCTGTGGGCTGTGATTCAGGAGCATGGTGACGCCGCAATAGTGGCGGTCGGGCACTGAAGCACCTGTGCGCCGGCGGTCGTCGCGCATTGCACAACACTGGAAAAGCGAGGGATTCCAACTGCACCTGTCGTGACCGAAGTGTTTGCTCCTCTCGCGAAGATGCATGCAAAACTGGTAGGAAAGCCCCATCTCCGAATTACCTGTGTGCCCTATCCCATTTCGCGCGTGCGTGCCCCGGTATGTCGGGAGTATATAGAGGGCGCTGACCCCATAAGCGGCCAGCCAGTTGTCGATGAGATTATTGAAGCACTGACCAGGCCGTTATCTGAGGAAGAGAAGCGCGAAGGTCTTGAGGAGAGGCCGGTGCCGAGGGTGATAGGACCGGACACCGAGGAAAACCTGCAACGCTTTTTCCTCGAAAATGGGATGACCGACTATCTCCCCATAGTGCTTCCCACCGAAGAAAGAGTGGCCGAGATGCTCAAGGGGACCAGCCACAAAGCCGATGAGGTGGTCGGCGAATTACGCGCCGGGTACGAAGCGGGGAGTTTTACCGTAGAGCAGGTTGCTGCTAACGCGGTAATGGCAGGGGCCAGATCCGAGTACATGCCGGTTATTCTGGCAATGGCAGCATCCGGGGTGGCGGCCATCTCTACCTCAACGCAGTCTTTCGCCAGGATGATAGTCGTCAACGGGCCAATAAGGAACGAGATAGGGATGAATTCAAGATGTGGCGCGTTAAGCCCTTTTAATCAGGCCAATGCGGTTATTGGCCGGGTGGCTACATTAATGTCCATTAACCTGGGTAGGGGAGGAGTGCCGAACCTGACTTATTGGGGTTCTCAGGGGAATACCCTTAACTATAACCATGCTACCTTTGCCGAGAATGAGGAGGCTTTGCCCGCGGGGTGGAAACCCTTCCACGTGCAAAAGGGGTTTAAGCCAGAAGAGAGTGCAATTAGTTTTTTCCACGGGTACAGTTTCTGGCACTGGAAGAATACCTACGAGAAAGAAAAGCACAAGGCAATTCTCCATATGGCGAATTGGGTCTTGCCCTCCGGCGGTTACAGGAGTGGATTTGGCCTGTTGCTGGACCCAATAGTGGCTGAAGACCTGGTGAGAGAAGGTTACCCCACCAAGGAATCGCTCAGCCAGTACTGCTACGACAATACGCTACTAACGCTTGGGGAGTTCTGGCAGTATCACCTCGTAGAAGGATTCAGTCTTCCCGCAGCCCAGAAGGGTATTGAACCGTACGCCTCTTGGTTAAAGCAGCCGGAAGACACGCTAGTAAACAGGTACCGAAGCCCTGATGAAATTAGCGTACTAGTAGTAGGCGGGAAAACGAATGACTTCTGGCAGGCCGGAGACTGGCGTTACATAGGGAGTTTCTCCGTAGATGACTGGAGGTAGCAGGATAGGCCTTTAAAGGACAGCGAAAAGTGGTACAGGGGAGGAACAGAGACAGGAAAGGGTATGACTCATACTCCTATTGATAACCAGAATCCGGCGCCAGGCGGTTCTTATCGTAGCGCTGCAGAGGTTGGCGTAACGGTAAAGACCACAATCGAACGTGGGGATGCTTATTCGGCACCTGAAATCTATGATGTAGCAATCACTCTTCTGGAAGTGGTGCGTGGGGAAGATGCCTGGGAACATATCAAAGCACAGGGTGTTCCCGGTGAGACACCGAAGGCTGGTTTCGAGTATATCCTTGCCCGTATTAGATTCGGGTATTCCCGTCGGGGGAGAGGGTTGGAGGACGAGATTTACAAGCTAACGGAAGGCCAGTTTGTTGCTGTCTCTGCAGATGGTCAGATGGAATATATAATGCCCTCTGTCTTACAGCAGCTCCAGCCACAACTGGTCGACACGCTTTTTCACTCAGGCGAGTCCCGTGAGGGCTGGATTCTCTTGCAGGTGCCAGAAGATGAGGATAAACCACTGCTGGTCTATAAACGCGAACATGTTGAGGGTGTATATGGGATATGGAGGCATGTGTGGTTTCAACTATACCGGCAGGCATGATACATTTTCGGAAATTCGTAGCTGATAGTACTTTTTTCTTGAAGTCTCACCACCGTGAGCCTGAGTACAGTACTTCCAAATAGAGGGAGGACCGAGATATGAGTAATAAGACACTGGCCATGCTGGCGGTAGGCGATATAATTCTGGGCCCAGACGCTGAATCGTTCTTTACTCTGACAAAACCGGTGCTCAGGGAAGGCGATATGGTAGTTGGACAGCTGGAGGTCCCCTATACCACGAGGGACGCTAATGCTATGGCCCTGGGTCGCGACCCGAGCAATCTGAGAGCATTGGTATCTGCTGGCTTTAACCTGGTTACACTCGCTGGCAATCATGTCTATGACGCGGGTGATGTCGGGGTAGAGGATACCATTAACTGGCTACGGAATCATGATATTGCCTACGTAGGGGCTGGCATGGATAGGGCCGAAGCCAAACGTCCTGCCATTATTGAGCAGAACGGTACGCGATTTGGTTTCCTGTCTTACAATTGCGTCGGGCCACGCTCCACCTGGGTTGCTGGACGAGAGGCTGTTGATAAGCCGGGATGTGCCTATATAGATGTCGCTACCTACTATGAACTGGCGCACGCTAACCCCGGAGGCCCGCCGGAGGCCTACACTTTCGCCAAGCCCCAAAGCCTGCGAGCTATGCTTGATGATGTAAGCATGCTCAGGGCACTTTGCGATGTCCTGGTAGTTTCTTTCCATAAGGGCATCGTTCATACACCGATAAAGCTGGTAGATTATGAGCAGCAGATATCTTATGCTGCTATCGACGCCGGGGCTGACCTTGTATTGGGACATCATCATCACATATTAAAAGGTATTGAGCTATACAAAGGCAAGGCAATTTTCCACGGACTGTGCAATTTCGTCGTCTGGCTGCCGAGCCTGGCTCCCAGGCCTGACCAGGATCCCGGGTCGTGGGCGAGGAGGAGGAGAGAACTATTTGGTTTCGAGCCTGATCCCGAATATCCGACCTACCCTTTTCACCCTGAGGCCAAGCACACCATTATTGCCAAGTGCATTGTAGATAATGGCAGTATTTCCCGTGTCGGTTATCTACCCTGTTTGGTCAATAAGCAGGGGCAACCGGAGGTAGTCAAGAACGACGAGAGAGGGCAGCAGGTATTCAACTACGTGGATAAAATCACACGAGGCGCGGGTTTGAACGCACGGTTCCGGTGGGAAGGAGACGAAGTAGTTATCGAAGCACCCTGATTCCCGTGGGCTTGGCTTAAGTAAATTCAGTCCAAGTATTGATTTGGTAGTGGCGAAAGAGTAAAATCACACCATATTACATGGAAAACCTAGTTACGGATACATCCGCTCCCTTTGCCTGAATGCGGCAGTTTCAACCTAATAATGCAGATGCATGAACATGGGCAGGTTATTGTATGCGTGGGGGTGAAAGATTGAAGAGCGAGACAGCATTTGAGGAAATGCAGAAACATTATCAACAGCGTGACTTGGCTGCCAGGGAATGGAAGGGAAAGGGGGGGAAGGTAGTTGGTTACTTCTGTGATGCTGTCCCCGAGGAAATAATACTGGCGGCCGGGTTTTTCCCCATCAGACTCAGTGGCGACCCGAATGGTGACACGGAAGTGGCCAGGCAAAATGTTATACCAAGATTCACCGCGCGCGAGGGCTTCGTGCATTCCATGCTCAATATGTTACTGACCGGGCAATACGATTTCCTTGACTATCTGGTTATTCCACACACCCGGGACTCCATTCATCGTCTCTACCAGCTTATGGCCATGCTGAAGGAGTCCAACCCCGCCCTGACGCTCCCAGAACTTTTCTTTCTTGATAGTGTTCATACCACCTTCTTTTCGGGCGGACTTTACAATCGCGACCGTATGCTTGAGCTAAAGGAGCGGCTGGAGGAGTGGTCTGGTAAAGAGATTGCCAGCGAAGCATTGTCACGAGCAATAGCTGTCACCAACGAAAATAAGGCGCTGCTGAAAAGGGTCGCCGCTCTTAGAGCCGCCGACCCGCCCCGCATCTCTGGTGTGGAGGCACTCCAGATAATCGGCTCGTCAATGTTTATGCTGAAAGAGGAACACAACAGGCTGCTCAGGGAGTATCTGGATGGTGCTGATAAGTTCCCTGTCCGGAATGGCACCAGATTATTTGTCTCGGGGAGCCCCCTGGACAGTCTTCAACTATTTGAAATCATCGAGTCCTGCGAGGCAACGGTTGTGGCTGACGATAACTGCTGGGGCAACCGGTATTCTGATGTCCCAATTGATACCTCCCTCGCCCCATTTGAAGCTATTGCCGACAGGTATCACAACAGGTCCCCATGCTCCCGGATGTACCCGATGAGTCGGAGAGTAGAGTATTGCCTGCAGAGTGTTCTAGAAGCAAGAGCACAGGGGGTAATTTTCAACGTCTTTAGGAATGACGCTGCTGAAGTCTGGGAAATACCTGACAAGACAAAAGCGCTGGAAGATAAAGGTATACCTTCCATATGTTTCAGGAATCAGCCATATCTGATATCTGAACCAGAGCCGCTGAAGGCCAGCGTCGAGAAATTGATTGAAACCATCCAGGGCAACCGGTGAACCTAACGGGGATATCGAAGCTATGAGGTAATGCCATGACCAATGAAAGAGGTGCGGCACAGCTGGCATCTGCTAATGCGATAAGGGCTTATCAGAGAGAATGGCTCGAGGATACGAGACAGAGGGTAAAGCGGGGTGAGCCTTTCGCAATATGCAACGGCGATGAGTTCGAGGAAGTATTCAATATCATGGATATTCCGGTCATAGTGATTAACTATTGGAACTCAATTATTGCGACCAAGCGGATGACTGAATACTACGGCGAGGTACTTACAAAGAGTGGTTACCCGGTGAACTACTTCGCGATGGGACTGGCTTCCACCATAGACAACGACCCGGAGACTGCGCCCTGGGGAGGACTGCCCAAACCCGCCCTCATAATAGGGGGCACCAAGAGTGACACCGAGATGAAGGTGCTGGAAATCTGGGCCCGTGAGTATGATTGTCCTTTCTTCCCGCTGGACTTTGGTCTGGACGCTGTCCCCGAGCTGCCAAAGTATCCACCACCACCTCGATGGTGGGAAATGATGGCGGACCACTGGGACAAACTAATCGACACCCGCAGATTGGATTTGAGGGTCGAGGAAGAAAAAGCGCTGATAAACTTCATAGAGGTCACAACCGGCAAGAAACTCAGTATGGCCAAACTGGAACAGGGCCTGGAGTTATTGAACGAACAGGAGATGTTATGGGGGAAAGCGCGTGACCTGATAGCGGAGACAATACCATGCCCCGTAAGCTTGCGTGACCAGCTTGCCGTGTATCAGGCACAGTGGCACCGGGGGACGGTCAGGGGGCGCGATTTTATTAAAGCATACTATGAAGAAGTGAAAGAGAGAGTAGAAAACGGGGTAGCGGCTTGCCCAAATGAAAAGCTCAGGCTGCTATGGATGGCAGGTACTCCACCCAGTTGGGCCCGTTGGGCCGAAGACAAATACGGTGCTGTTTGCGTCGCTTCCCTGTTTAGCTCTATTCCAATAGACTCTTATTATCGGGCTGTTATCAATGGTGACGTGATGAGGGCTCTGGCCAGCCGTCACATGGTGCTGTTCTTAGAAACTCCCGATTGGCGACTGAAAGATGCTAAAATACACCAGTGTAACGGTGTAGTCGAAACGGCCACGCCCTCTGTACCCTCGTTTAATAAGAAGTTGTTTGAAGAAGCCGGTATGCCGCTATGCCAGATTCCTAGGGACCAGGATGACGAAGAGGTAAGAGCAATACTGTCTAGCTTCATCGAGACGCGTTTGCTGTCCTGATAAACAGGTTGCAATCAAGGTAGTGTGGAATCCATAGTTTGTGAGGTTCTCAGATGAGTAAACCGAATACTAAAGATAATCCCGGACCCCTGAATGGGGTGAAAGTGGTGGACCTGACCCGTGCTCTGGCAGGCCCCATCTGCACGATGATTCTGGCCGACATGGGTGCCGAAGTAATTAAAGTTGAGGAGCCGCCTAGAGGTACCGATGTGGGTATAAACCGGTTATCGACAGGCGAAGGTCCTCAACCGTTTATCCGGAACAAAAAGAGTGTGACCCTTAATCTGCGAGCGGACAAAGCAAAGGACATTTTACGTCGCTTTGTCCAGTGGGGGGATGTACTGGTGGAGAATTACCGGCCCGGTTTTATGAAGCGGATAGGGTTTGACTACCCGGCGGTGCGGGAAATCAATCCCCGCATCATTATGACCTCCATTTCCGGTTATGGCCAGACTGGCCCCTATTCTCAGCGGGCGGCTTTCGAGCCGGTGGGTCAGGCAATGGGTGGGCTTATGAGTGTCACCGGTCCGGCAGACATGCCTCCGATGGACGCAGGGGCGGCCGTGGCCGACATAGGTACGGGTGTATTCGGGGCACTCGGAACGTTGCTTGCCCTCTATCATCAGCAGGCTACTGGACTGGGACAACATGTTGATGCTTCCCTGGTGGAGAGTATCGTGTTTTTAATGGGTCTAAACCTGTCGTTCTATGCTTCGGGGCAGCCTATCGAGAAGGGAGGTCTGTTCGGTGGGGCGCGGACTCCCGGGGGTGGCATTTTCCAGACCAAGGACGGGCACTATGTTATTATCATGGCCCAGGCTGACCAGCACTGGCCGCTGATTGCCCGTATTATCGGACGGGAGGACCTGGCAACAGACCCCGACTACGTAGCCCGCGCCGACAGGGCCAAGCACGGGGTGGAAATAAATGACATGATGGAGGAATGGGTTCGCCCTCGTACTATAGATGAGGTCGAAGAAATCATGGACAAGGCAGGTATTCCCTTCGGTAGGGTCCAGACAATAGAAGACATGCTGAAAGACCCGCATCTTAAGGCCAGAGAGCGGTTTCATTACTTCGAATTTCAGGGGAAGATGGTGCCGATGATTTCTCCCTATCCTGTGTTATCAGGCACGCCCGGCTCGATTCGTACACTCTGGCCAACGACAGGTCAGCATAACGAGGAGATATACCACAACCTCTTTGGTTTCTCCCTTGATGAGATGGCCGCCTTCAAAAACGAAGGCGTGATTTAGCTGACGGGATATGTAAAGGTCCGACATGTCGAGTTCGATTCGCATCGATAGAAACGTACCCATGGAGATGAGGGACGGCATGGTGCTCCGGGCTGATATATATCGTCCGGACGATAATGACAAACACCCTGCTATACTGATGCGTGCCTATCGCAAGGTGTTTGGTCGCGTTGGGCATCTCGATATTTTTATGGCGACCCGTGCCGGATACGCCCTGGTAACCCAGGTCATCAGAGGGAGAGGTAGTTCGGAGGGCGAGTGGCACCCGGAAGAAGCGAGTACCGTTGAGGGGCAGGACGGCTTTGACTCTGTGGAGTGGATAGCCGGGCAAAGCTGGTGTGACGGTAATGTCGGCATGATGGGTTTTTCTCATGCCGGCGGTATGGCGGCACAGACCGCCATGATGAATCCACCTCACCTCAAGGCCATAGCTCCCTGGTCGTCCGGTGTTGGCCAGCGGCAGGGCGGGCCTGGTGGGTTCAGGCCACCGAATACAGGTGGTGCGATATCATTTATTACGGCATTGCTCTGGTTACCAAACGAGGCAGCCGATGTCGTGAACAGACTGGAGAGACAGGGGCAGGATGTTACCGAGATGCGTCGCAGTCTCGAGTGGGCACGCACCAACCCGGAGGAGTACTATAACTTCCTGCCACTCAAAGATGTGCCCTTTGCCAAATTTGAACGTATTGGGCAGTTGTGGGACTTCCGTCTGCGCGGTGTCCCCCAGACTGAAGTGAAGGAAACCAGGACATACGAAAGGGTAATGGTACCGTGCTCTCACCTCACCGGCTGGTATGATGGTGTTGCCTCGGCCTCATTTGAGAGTTTCATAAATATGCAAGAACGGGGTGGGTCACTGCTTGCCCGCGAGGGCCAGCATATCATATCGGGGCCGTGGGCACACCTCGGAGAGCTGGGGAATCACCTGGGTGCCATGAACTACGGCGCCGGACTGGGCAGGCCACCGAGCAGCCACCTAATCGACTTTTTTAACCGCTATCTATGCGGAGAGGAAATCAGGATACCGCCGGTCATGTATTTCTTGATGGGCAGGAACGAGTGGCGTGAATCTGACAGCTGGCCACTCCCCCAGACCCAGTGGCAGAGGTTCTTTTTCCACAGTAAGGGAAGTGCCAATACTGCCTCGGGTGATGGCCTGCTTAGTCGTGACGAGCCGGGTTCGGAGCCTCCTGATGTCTTTACCTATGACCCCCATAACCCTGTACCAACTGTTGGTGGGGGGCTCGTAGGTGCTCCGGCCGGACTCGGTTTTACGCCGGGTCCACTGGAGCAGTCCGCTATTGAAAGGCGGAACGATGTCCTGTGCTTCACAACGCCAGAACTCAAAGAGGACGTGGAAGTAACCGGCCCGATAGAGGCACATGTCTTTGCCGCCACATCGGCCCGTGACACCGACTTTACCGCCAAGCTGGTTGATGTATACCCTGATGGCCGGTCATTGAACCTGGTTGATGGTATTAAACGGGCTCGTGGCCTGAAATCGGAATTCCAGCCAGAACTGATTAACCCCGGTGAAGTAAATGAATACGTTATCACGCTGGGGCCCACCAGCCAGCTATTCCGCAGAGGGCACCGTATCCGCATCGATATCTCGAGTAGTAACTTCCCGCTTTATGACCGCAACATGAATACCGGCAATCCGATTGGTGAGGATACTGCCGGTATTGTAGCGAAACAAACGGTCTACCATGAAACGGGCTACGCTTCTTATATAGACTTACCGGTTATACCTGATAAGTCAGCCCGATGACGGTAACGTAGCCAAGTGTCACAGACAATAAAGGGAGGCCGACCTTACTGTCTGGTAAGCTGTAATGGGTAGCGCTCCCGAAATTAAGCCTTGAAATTCACCTGAACGAACCCAAGTGTAGCCATGAAAAAGAAGACCAGTGCTCACCCGTATATTGAAAGCGGACTAATCCTGATTATTTCTCAGGTGCTTGTCTTTGCACTGGCCTTTCAGGAGAAGCACTTCCTTGAGAGTCAGGAGATAACCCCGCCCGAAGTATCGGTGGGGTTTCCTATCATTTATTTCTTTGTGGCGGTGGCTGTTATCGGTGTCATCCTCTTCGTGGTACCCCAGCAGGCTTTGAAACTGGTGCTGAAAGCCGTCTTCTTTATCCTTCTTGGCTGGGGAGTTTTCGTAGCTCTGGGTTTCTCACTGCCTGTACCGGCAGCCCTGGCTGTTGCGGTAGTGGCGGCACTAATGTGGCTTTTCATGCCGAAGATATGGTTGCACAACCTGCTGTTGCTTGTAGCCCTGGCCAGTGTGGGGACTGTTTTCGGTGTCTTTCTGGCACCGTGGACGGCCATCGTATTTATGCTGGTCCTCTCAGTATATGATGTTCTGGCGGTACGGTTCGGTTACATGATGTGGATGCTGAAGAACCTGTCTGTATCAGATACTCTACCGGCATTTATCATTCCCAGAACGATATCCGGATGGAATATGGATGTGAGGCAGACCAGGATTTTTAATGAGGAGTCAGAGAGGGATTTTTCCGTACTGGGGGGTGGCGACATCGGATTTCCTCTCATTCTGATAGTATCGGTTTTCTTTGCGCACGGGTTTACTCGTTCTCTGGTCGTGGGCGGATTTTCGTTGCTTGGCCTGGCGGCGGCTTACTGGGTGCAGCGTAAGTTATTCAAAGGAAGGCCGACCCCGGCATTACCTCCAATCACCCTTTTATCCATAGTCGGATATCTGATCATATATTTTGTTTAACATAGACCTTAACGAAAGATACTAAAGAATGATGTTTTTTACTAGGGCGGTATTATTCAATATGACTAATTTGGTATGAATTGGAATGTCTGTGGGAAAAGCTAGGTGGAATTAGATTGACACAGCTTACGCAAGGAGCTTACTATTAGATTTGCCTCCGTTTTGTGCGGAGGCATTGATTGGATGAAGTACAGATAAGAAGGTGCAGCGAAGTGAAAAAGCGAATATTACTCAGCGTTGCGATTGCCGTACTCGTACTATCGTTGATACCGGGACTGGCTATTGCGGGGCCTCCATCTATGCAACATGGGAATAGCAGCGTTGTAACCGATCCTATTGGCGATATTCTACCCCAGACCCCCGAAGCACCGGCGTATGCCGATATCAAAAAAACTCAAATAACTCATCAGACAGGAAGGGACACGCTGGTTTTCAGCATGAACCTGGCTGGAGTCGTCCCCTCAGAACCCTCGGATGATGACTTGCCCAACGAACTCATTATATATAACTGGTATTTGGATCTTGATTTATCCCTACCATGGGATTGTATGGTTACACTAAGCTGGACACCTGATGATGAATGGGTAGCTTCGTTAATGAGACGGGGTGCAGGGGAGTTTGCCTCTCTGACACCCATTATTAATGGAAGCCGGATTCAAGTGACGGTAGATATACAGACGATTGAGACCGAATTCGAACAGATTATTACGGAATTTAGCTGGTATTCCGTAGTAAAGTACGCGACTGGTTCGGGTAGCAACTGGGATGTTGCTCCGGATACACTGTTGGCGTACTGGAGCCGTTAGTCAACTACCAGTTATGCAGGACGAGCAGGGGGACATGAATGTCAGGGCCTGTTCTCCCTTTCGATTTTCATAAGCTTCTCCATGTTCTGGCGCATCCATGCATGTATCTCACGGAGTCGGCTCGTAATCCAATCCCACTTCGCCAGGCCCTCCTCGGTAGGCGTCCAGGAGGCTGATTCCTCGCCTCCCTTGAGGACTGATTCCGGTGGGAGCAGTTCCATTAGCTCGGTGTTGAGGTTCTCGTATTCGGTGACCAGTTTGGCCAACCTGTCCAGTCGGTCTCTCACCTTGGGGTCCATGGCGACCTCCTATCTAAACGTACAATCCGCTATTCTACCTGATATCTCGTCATCCGTCATGTTCAATTCTACACTGCACGCCTTTGTACTGTCGACTCTGCGAAGATAATCCTGGAAATAATACTCCGGTACCATTTATTTCCATTTACAATGCGTGGTATCATACCGATTGGTTAACGTGAAAGGAGGCAAGCGTCATCGCATGGATCTGTCGTTTCTGGACCGACCGGAGATACTGGAGACCCTTTTCCCGGTTGCCTACTCTCTCTATGGTCTGCCCGACTTTCTTCGAGGCTCGCCACGTGATTTACCAACTTACGCAATCGAGGTCGAGGATGGCGTCAGGGTCGTGTGCGGGTTCTGGGTAGCCGGCAAAAAGTGCCCTTCCATCCTCTATTTTCACGGGAACGGGGAAACGGTGTCCACCCATGAGTGGATTGCCCCGTTCTACATCCAGAAAGGCATAAACCTATTTGTGGCGGAGTACCGAGGGTACGGTTCCAGCGACGGTAAACCGACCATATCAAACATGATTGCCGATACAGACCCTATCTTCAGGGGTTTTCAGGAGATAATCAGTCGGGAAGGGTTCAGGGATAGCATCTTTGTGATGGGCCGTTCCCTCGGCAGTGTGCCCGCCATCGAGACCGCCCTCAACTACCAGGACAGGATACGGGGGCTAATTGTTGAGAGTGGCGCCGCTAACAATTTCCGTCGCCTCTGGGAGTACATGGGCATTGACAGCCTGAGCTTGTCCCCCGGCGAAGAAAACCCGTTCCTGAACAAGGTGAAGATTCGCCAGATTACGAAACCGACGTTAATCATTCACAGCGAGTATGACCAGATTATACCGGTCTCCGAAGGGAAGGAGCTCTACCGGAACTCAGGTGCGAAAGATAGGAGAATACTGATTATCCCGGGGGCCGGCCACAATGATATCATGATGGTAGACCAGAGCACCTATTTTAACACTATCGGGGAGTTTATAAAGACCAACGCCTGATAAGGTATTCGGGGGTGATAGCTATGGAGAGTTTGATAACAAAGGCTGCCAGGCATTTGGCAGAGTCGAGTTACGCGATTGCCCTTACCGGGGCGGGGATGTCCACCGAATCGGGTATTCCCGATTTTCGCGGGCCACAAGGGGTGTGGACAAAAAACCCTGAAGCCGAGAGAAGGGCTTATCTGGGCTGGCAGAGGTTTCAGGCTGATCCCAAGGGATGGTGGGAAGAGAGGCTGGCTGCCAGTACCAGCGCGTTGGGGAATCTGGTAGAGCGGCAGCCTAACGCCGGTCATTATGCGCTGGCAGAACTGGAAAAGATGGGTATCATCAAGTGTCTGGTTACCCAGAACGTTGACGGGCTTCATGAGAAGGCAGGACAACAGCACCTTATGGAGTACCATGGAAGTTTCGCCAAGCTGAGGTGCATTGAATGTAACGCGCGTTTCCGGAGGGATGCGTTCGACCTGCAGGACCTGTTGCAGAAAGGCCAGCTGCCTCCAATCTGTCCTTCCTGTGGGGGAATAATCAAGAGCGATGGCGTGGGATTCGGCGAGCCGATACCAAGTGATGTGGCTCAGGGCAGTCTGGAAGAGGCCTGGAAATGTGACATGATGCTTATCTGCGGGACATCGGCGGTGGTATACCCGTTCGCCAACCTGCCGAGGGTAGCCAGGCAGAGAGGGATAGCGACTATTGTAGAGGTCAATGCTGAGCCAACCCCTCTGACACATGAAGGGATTTCCGACTTTATTATCCAAGGTAAGACCGGCGAGGTGCTACCGGCAATAGTCGAGGAAGTCAAGAGGCTGAGACAGTGAGCGCCGTCGCCTTCGAATTGCAGGATAAAAATGAGCAGAGTTGAAGAAGCGGTTGCATGCTTCAATGAGGGTTTTGTATGTTCTCAGGCGGTGTTGGTAGCTTATGGCGCGCAGCTTGGGCTGGATCGAGACACCGCCTTGAAGATAGCTGATGGCTTCGGGGGTGGCATGGCCCGTATGGGTGCGACCTGCGGTGCAGTAACCGGCGCGCTCATGGTGATAGGGCTGAAGCATGGCAGGACGGCTGTTGAAGATACGCAGGCACATGAGACCACTTATGACCTGGTGTATGAGTTCATACGCAGGTTTAAATCACGTAATCATTCTATCCTCTGCCGGGAACTGCTGGGCTGTGATATCAGCACCCCGGAGGGTCTGCAGAATGCTAGGCAGCAGAATCTCTTTACCACGGTTTGTCCGGGATACGTTCGGGATGCAGCCGAGATTATTGAGGAGATATTAGAGCCATAAGGCTGCTCCCGTATTCATTAGCATATTGGTTTCATCCAGCCTATGGTATAAGAACTTAACCTTGAGGTGGGTTTAGCGTGTTCTTTTTCCCGATAGGTTGTCTGGCACTCGCTCTTTTTGTCCTGCTGCTGCCGTTGCTCTTCATATTCATCTTTTTCAATGTCACAACTTTCAGCTTCGAGAAGCTGGGTATCTCACCCGAAGTAGCTCTCATTATCCTCATCTCAACCCTGTTTGGCTCTCTGGTGAACATTCCCCTGACAAAGAGAACGGTACAGCAGGCAAGTGTGACCTTCGGCTGGTTCAGGATACCGGTACGGCGGGAGTCCGGGCTTGCCATTAAC
>DUFD01000048.1 GCA_011171075.1 Dehalococcoidia bacterium
GGGGACGTACCCGCCGATGCTGTTATCACCGGCATGGGGAGAATTGATAGTCGCAGGGTATGCATCTATGCCCAGGATTTTACCAGCATGGGCGGCACCATGTCGGAGATGCAGGGACGAAAGATTTGCGAGCTGATGGACGGTGCCATGAGAGCCGGCTATCCGGTAATCGCCCTCAACGACTCGGGCGGAGCCAGAATACAGGACGGGGTCGATTCACTTTCCGGATACGGACAGCTCTTTCGGAGGAACACCCTGGCTTCGGGAGTAGTCCCCCAGATATGCGCTATTCTCGGGCCTACCGCTGGTGGCGGGGTCTATTCGCCAGCCCTGATGGACTTTATCTTCATGGTCAAGGGTATTAGCTATGCCTTCATTACCGGTCCGAGGGTCGTCAAGGCAGCCATCGGGCAGGACATCGGGGAAGAGGAACTGGGTGGTGCCATGGTCGCCCAGCGTAAGGCCGGAGTGGTCTGCCGCTCCGAGAACAGCGAAGAGGAGTGTTTTCAAAACATCAGAGAACTGCTCAGCTACCTGCCATCGAGCAACCGTGAGCCGCCGCCAAGAGTCGACTGGGGAGATACCCCGGAACGTACCGACCCGCAGCTATTCGACATTGTTCCCGATAATCTGAGACGACCCTACGATATCCGAAAGATTATCGGCAGTGTTTTCGACCAGCGTGACGGCAAGGATAATTTCTTCGAACTATTCCCCATGTTTGCCACCAATATCGTCACCTGTTTTTCCCGCCTGAACGGCCATTCGGTGGGAATCATCGCTAACCAGCCGATGTCCAAGGCGGGCTCGCTTGATATCGACGCCTGCGACAAGGCGTCCCGTTTCATCAGGTTCTGCGACGCCTTTAACGTCGCGATTGTCAATCTGGTAGACGTCCCCGGGTACCTGCCCGGTACCGACCAGGAGTGGGGCGGTATCATCAGGCACGGTGCCAAGATGCTCTACGCCTACTCAGAGGCAACTGTCCCCAAGCTAACCCTGACCATCAGGAAGGCCTACGGCGGTTCCTACCTGGGGATGTGCAGCAAGGACCTGGGTGCCGACGCCGTATTCTGCTGGCCTTCCACCGTCTTGGCCGTCATGGAGGCAGAAGGTGCCGCACCCATAATTTTTCGCCGGGAGCTGGAGGCCGCCGAGAACCCGGAAGAGCTACTCCAGACCAAGATAAAGGAATACCGGGAGCAATTCGCCAACCCGTACCGTGCTGCCGAAAGCCTCCACATCGACGATGTAATCGACCCGGCAGATACGCGCCCGAGGCTGATAGCGGCTTTAGAGATGGCCATGGGTAAAACGGAGGAAAGGCCCACCAGGAAGCACGGCATTACTCCCACATGAACCGAGAAGCAAAACGTTGCTGTACATACTGTCAGGCCAGGATGATTTCTCGCTCACCCAGTCGCTAGATAAGATAAAAGGCGAGGTTGGTGACCCCGAAGCGCTGGCAACCAACCTGACCGTCCTCGAAGGACCTCAGGTCACCGTAGACCAGTTGAGGAGCGTCTGCGAGGCTGCCCCTTTTGTTGCGGAAAAGCGACTGGTCGTTGTGAAGGGGTTGCTGCAACGCTTTCAACCACCGGACAGACCGGGACGCCCGGGCAGGCGAAGGAAGAGTACCAGTCAACCCGACGGTTACGAGGCACTGGTAACCTACATTGGCACTATCCCGGACAGCACGATTCTGGTGCTGGTGGAAGGCGAAATTAAGAGTACCAATCCCCTCTTTGGTGCCCTCTCCAGTAAGGCCAAGGTACAGTCTTTCCCCCTCCTGCGAGAAAGCGGGCTCAAGCAGTGGGTACAGAATCGCATTAAAGCGGAAGGTGGCAGTATCAGCCCAGAAGCGGTAGACCTGCTAGCCAGGCTCATCGGTAGCAATCTCTGGATTATGTCAAGCGAAATATCAAAGCTGCTACTCTTCACTGACGGTAAGCGTATCAGCAAAGAGGACGTCAAACGGGTGGTTGGTTATACCCAGCAGACAAGTATCTTCGCTGTGGTGGATGCCATCATCGAGTCCAGAACCAAAACAGCCAGTCAGTTGCTACAGCAGCTATTGAACGAGGGAGCCAGTACATCCTTCCTTATGGGAATGCTTGCCCGGCAGCTACGGCTCATCGTGCGCACCAAGGACATCCAGACAGCACGGATGTCGGCCAACGAACTCCGGAGTCGCCTCGGCCTGAGTTCGGAGTTCGTCGCTAAAAAGACACTGGAACAGGCCAGGCACTACTCCCTGCCACGATTGAGACAGGTATACCAGCAGCTACTGGAGACCGACCTGGCCATCAAGACAGGCAAATACGAGCCGGAGCTTGCCCTGAACATCCTCGTTGCCGAGCTCTGCCAGCAAAGACCGGCTTCTTGACACAGCACCCCTACCGTTGCTATGATATTCATTGAGAATGAGAAACATTCGCAATCACAGCAACGAAATAGCCGGCTATCCCCTCACGGCACAACGACGACTACTCCTGCAGCTGATTCGCGATGCCGCCGGGCATATCGACGCCAAGGAACTATACCGGCGCGCCAGCAGCAAGGATGAGTCCATCAGCCTAGCGACCGTCTACAGGAACCTGCGTCTTTTTCAAGAACTGGGACTTGTCGAGGAGAGACGCCTCGGGCAACTCAGCCATCATTACGAGATAAGGCATCCGGCAGAGCACCAGCACTTCGTTTGCCGCGACTGCGGGAAGGTCATTGAATTCCAGAATCCTCTCATCGACAAGCTGGTAGGTACGGTGCAGGATGAGCAGGGCTTTAGCGTGACCAGAACCGAGCTTTATTTTGAAGGATACTGCCCGGAGTGCCGGACAGCTAACGGGGAAAGTGGAAGATGAGCCGCGAACAAATTGAGCAACTCGAGCGTGAGATAGCCGACCTAAAGGCCAGGTGGCCGGCCCACTCGGTGAAGCCCGCTATGTGGCAACGTCTGGAAGAACTGGAGGAAGCCCTGGAGAAGGTCAGGAACGAGGAGAAAGACAATGCCCGGTAAGATGGCCCTGGTGGACTTCCCCAAGTGCCACCACGAAAAATGTGGCGACGGCATCTGTGTGGCCGCACTGGCATGTCCCCGAAAGTTACTGAAGCAGGAGAAGTCGGGCGAAATACCGATGACTGACCCAGCAATCTGTCAGGGCTGTGCCGATTGCGCCCGCGCCTGCCCTCTGAAGGCAATCCAGGTAGTAAGAACGTAAGGCGTAGAGAGATATGACCCCCAAAGCAGAAGCAGTAACACAGGACAGCAAAGACGAAGAAGCCATAAACCGGCAGGAGACCCGACTAGCCCTGAAGAGGTTTGGTCGGAAAAGGTGGAATCTCATCCCCATCCTGCAAAAGGTACAGGCCAGGCTGGGCTATCTCCCACGGGAGGCCATGGTTGAAATCGCCGCCTATCTGGGCATTCCGGAGATAGACGTCTACGGGGTAGTTACCTTCTATAACCAGTTCCGGCTCAATCCGCCGGGCAAGCATTCTATCCGGGTATGTCTCGGTACGGCCTGCCACATGAAGGGCGGTTATATCACCCTCGATGCCTGGAAACGCCGACTCGACATCAACAGCGGTGAGACCACCGCCGACCGTGAGTTCGACCTTGACACGGTCGCCTGTGTCGGCTGCTGCACGATGGCGCCGGTAACGGTTGTAGACAACCAACCGGAGGGTAAGGTCGAGCCCACCAAGGTCGACGGCATACTGCTGGCCTTCGAACTGGTACGCGAAGCCGAGAAAAAGGAAGCAAAACAGTGAAAGCTACTCATTCACCAACCATTGCCTCCGCATTCGAAGATATAAAATCGCGGGCTATTGCACACTGGCAAGAGGTGTTTGACAGTGGTCAACCGGTGATTCTGGTCGGTACGGCTACATGCGGTCGGGCGGCCGGTGCCCTGGACGTGCTCGAAACAATCCAAACCGAGCTGGAAAAACTGGGAGTTGACTGTCCAGTGTTCGAGGTGGGCTGTCTGGGACACTGCTACGCCGAACCGCTGGTGGTCATCAGCAAGCCGGGCTATCCCCCGATATGCTACGGCTATGTCAACACGGTGATTGCCGAAAGACTGGTACGTGAGTTCATTGCTGGTGACAATCCCTGCCTGGAGTTCGTCCTTGGCGCCCTGGAAGAGAACGACCTCATCCCGAGTTTTGCCGACTTTCCGCGTGCCGTTTATGAGAAAAAGGTAGTATTGAGGAACTGCGGCCATATCGACCCGACCGATATTGAACACTATATCGCCAACGACGGCTATTCGGGTCTGGCTACGGCACTCCAGACGTCCCCTGAGGAGATTATCACAGAGATTAAGGACTCCGGCCTGAGAGGCCGGGGTGGAGCCGGTTTTTCAACCGGAGAGAAATGGGAGAAGTGCCGCGATACACGAGGAAGACCTAAATATGTGATATGCAATGCCGACGAAGGTGACCCCGGCGCTTTTATGGACCGGGCTATCCTTGAGAGCGACCCGCATTCGGTTATTGAAGGCATCATCATTGCCGCCTACGCTATCGGTGCCAGGTACGGCTATATCTACGTCCGCGCTGAGTACCCCCTCGCCGTTGAGCGTGTCCGCATTGCCCTTCGCCAGGCAAGAAAGCTCAATCTGCTGGGCAGACATATCCTCGAGAGCGACTTCAGCTTTGATATCAGGCTCTTCGAGGGCTCCGGTGCCTTTGTTTGCGGTGAGGAAACAGCCCTTATCGCTTCTCTTGAAGGCCAAGCTGGCATGCCCCGATATCGTCCACCCTACCCGCCGAGTAGCGGGCTTTACGGCAAACCGACCGTGGTAAACAACGTTAAGACCCTGGCTTCAGTGCCCCCGATAATGGTCAACGGTGCCGGGTGGTTCAATGACATCGGCTCCGGAGAGAGCAGGGGTACGGCGGTCTTCGCCCTGGCCGGTAAGATTGTCAATACCGGACTGGTCGAGGTGCCGATGGGGACAACACTGCGTCAGGTCATCTTCGACGTCGGCAGTGGCATCCCTGACGGTAAGCGGTTCAAGGCAGTACAGATTGGCGGGCCTTCCGGCGGCTGCCTGCCCGAATCAGCCCTTGACCTGCCGGTTGACTTCGATTCGCTGACCGGGGCCGGAGCGATGATGGGCTCGGGAGGAATGGTGGTACTCGACGAGGACGACTGCATGGTGGAGATTGCCCGTTACTTCCTCGAATTCACCCAGCGCGAGTCGTGCGGCAAGTGCACCTTCTGCCGACTTGGCACGAAACAGATGCTCACCCTCCTTAACGATATCACGCAGGGAAAAGGGACCCAGGCAGACCTTGATACCCTGAAGACGCTGGCCGAAGATATAAAGGCCGGCTCCCTCTGCGGTCTGGGCAAGACTGCCCCCAATCCCGTGCTGACCACCCTGCGCTACTTCGAGGACGAGTACCACGCCCACATTACAGAGGGATGCTGTCCTGCCCTGATGTGTCAGCAACTCATCGCCTATTATATCCTGCCCGATAAGTGTGAGCGCTCCTGCGATGCCTGCGTCGGCACATGCACCGTAGAGGCAATTAGCTCCAACAAGAGGAGAATCAAGGTAATCGACCAGGAGAAGTGTGTCAAGTGCAACACCTGCCTGACGGCGTGTCCCCCGCAGTATAACGCTGTTATCAAGCTATCACCACCGAGTGAAGTACCGGCGGCGGAGAAATAGCCCGATGAAAACCATATCTCTGAAAATCGATGGCAAGCAAATCACCGCCCGCGAGGGTGACAACCTCCTCTGGGTAGCACTGGACAATGGTATCTACATCCCCAACCTGTGCGCTATTCGTGATAAGCCCGAGCCAATGGCCGCTTGCCGCCTATGCTTCGTCGAGATGTCGGGGCAAACCCAGCCAGTCACAGCCTGCACTGAGACGGTTACTGAGGGCATGGAAGTGAATACCAGGGGTACCGAGGCCCTGAGGCTGGCCAGGCGTGGCTTTGAGCTTCTGATGGCCTCTAACAGGGTCGATTGTGCCCACTGCGTCAGGAGCGGCTCATGTGAACTGCAAAAAATCGCCCACCACCTGGGCACAAAGCTCAAGTCGAAACGACTGCGGGAATTGAGACGAGACCTGCCCGTGGACAACAGCCACCCGCAAATCCGATACGACCCGAACAGGTGCGTCCTCTGCGGACGGTGTGTCTGGGTATGTCAGGAGCACCTTAAAACAGGAGCCCTTGGTTTTGCCTATCGTGGATTCGAGAGGGTTGTCACTACTTTCAAGGATGAACCGCTGGCCACGACCAGATGCGACCAGTGTCTCAAGTGTGTTGAAGTCTGCCCCACCGGCGCCCTACTGCCCAAAGAAAAGGCAAGGGCCGAAGCTAGACTCAGGGCTTAGCTCACCTCTCAAAAAGGAAGCGGGTACCCTTCACGGATACCCGTTTCACAACGTTTATGATGATCCAAGCTTTTCTCTAGGATTTGCCGATACGGAACATCTTGGTCCCGCAAGAGGGGCATACACCTTGAGTTGCCGGTTTGCCATTCTTCATGGTAATTGCCTTGGGGTCTTTCATCTGCCTCTTGGCACGGCACTTCACGCAGTATGCTTCCATTAGGTAACCTCCTTCCCTTTACAATAAGACTACCTTTGTTGCAGGTACTTTAGGCTTGCATCTTAAACCATTTACACAGGCATGTCAATACCTTCAGGCACCTTTTCTTGCCTATTTGGTGATAATTTTTGAGCCTGACATCGCCCGATATCCGTTTCAGTGTTAGAATTCAAGGGAAAAACTAAGAAATATGCGGGTAAGAAGAGACCGAGTACGGAGACCTAGTCAGTTTCACTGGCAAGACACACAGCTACCGCACGGCGGTAAACATCTGTGGGGGCGGCCCCTTCTATCGGCATCCGACCACCGACCACCGTCAGGGGGACCCCCCAGCCCTCATACTGGCTCCGCACCTCTTCGACATCAGCCAGCACTTCCTGCCGCCGCTCATCACTCTCGAAGTCGGCAAGGAACTTCTCCATGTCCAGCCCGGCCTCGATTGCCAGGTCCATCAGAACCTTCCGGTCGCTGATATCACGGCAGTCGCGGAAGAACGCCCTAAAAGCTGCTTCATGGAAGCGCTCGAAGGCTGCCTCGCCCTGAAGCAAAGCACATTTGCTTGCTATCTGGGCGGGCATACTTGACGATGGATACGGCTGGCTCTCATCCCAGCGATTGAACAGGCCCACTTCCTCAAGAGCGGCACGTGCACGCGATTCCACGCTATGGGCCGATATCTGCCTGCCCGGAATATCTCCTACCATCAAAGGCCGGCTTTTCCACATGATTCTGACGCTGTCCACGTATTCCTTTTTGACCTGACGCAGTCGAACCGCCAGAACACAGCACCAGGGACAGAGGTAATCTGAATAAACGGTTATGTCTACGGGCATCTTGGCTACTCCGAATCGAGTGGTTCCGGGCTGAGTCTTCTGAAGAATGGGCTACGCTTTGGCTCACCAGTCGTATGCCATAAGTCTATCATGCCATCGATAGAGTCCAGCAATTTCCTCTTATCTTCAGGTAACTTGCCATCTATTTCTCCCATGTAGCTGTTAATGGCGAAATCGCTGGTTATCAGCTCGGAGGTCACGTCCAGGTCTTCAACGAAGGCCCGTATCTCTTCCAGAATTCCTTCGACCGACTGGACGTGGTAATCTCCACGTAAGGCCTTCTCGTACATCGGTGTCCCGGGCGCCGGGCGGAAACTCCGCAGCCGGATGAAACGGGGGTTTATCTCGTTAAGCACACGGGCGGAGTTCTTCGCGTGCTGCTGCCACCTTTCCCGACCACCAAGCCCGGGCATGATGTATTCGGATACCTCGAAACCAGCCTCGACCGCCTTTTTACCACCCGCTATCATCTCCTCGGCGGTTGCTCCTTTGTTAACATAGGCCAGCAGTTCATTATCACCGGTCTCAAGACCAACGTGTAACCGGGAAAGTCCGGCTTTCCGAAGTCGCTTCAATTCCTCGGGGTTCTTACGGGACAATGTCTTTCCCCGAACGTAGGAGCATACTCTGTCCAGCGTGGGAAAGGTCTCACAGATAAACTCGACAATCTCGACAAGTTGCTCGGTCTTCACCACCAGCGAGTCCGAGTCCTGCAGGAAGGCACTCCTGACACCGTCGTCTTCCAGCCAGAGGATGCCGTTGAGCCGGGCGATGTCCCCGACACCATATCCGGTACGCTCGGCCCACTCGCAGACCTCATCCGCAAGGCAGCGGGCAGCATGAATATCCGCCCTCACCTCTTCGATTGGTCGTACGCGAAACCTCTGCCCCTTATATACCGAGCAGAACTCACAGCGGTTCCAGGGACAGTTCTCGGTGACCCTGACCAGCAGAGAGTGGGCCTCCGAAGGAGGCCTGATTGGTCCTACAGCATCTGACATATCCACCCTGCCTGAATCTATGATAAATCAGGCAGGGAAATTACACAACCGACCGCTAGTCTTTCTGCGCCAGTACAAAAAGGTGTTCACCCCCGCCGAAAACAAGCTGCTCAGTAATCCTTCTCGACCATATGATGCGGAACCCACAGTCAACTATCATCTTGAGATTGGTCTCAGCATCAAAGTGGCTCCAGTACAGTCTCGTCCCCAACCAGTCATCAGCAATATCTTCGGGGAGGTCGCCGGCTCCCATGCAAAGCAGTGCCAGTCCGGATATTTTTAGCATCCGGTAAAAGCTCTGTAACAGGCCCAGGTGCTCGTCACGAGGTATGTGAATAATGGCGTAATATGAGCAGATTGCGTCAAATGACTCCTCTGCGAAGTCAAGCCCTGTTATGTCCTGACAGATAAACTCCGCCTCCGGCACCAGTTCCCGGGCCAACCTGATTTGCTCCTCGGAGAAATCCACCCCGACAACATTAAAAGACTGACTCAGGATACGGGTAACAGGCACGCCTGAGCCACAGCCAGCATCCAGTACTCTGGCACCCTTAGGCAGGCGTTGTGTTAGCTCCTGGAGTAGTTCTATATCACGGGGGTAGCTCTCACTTCGCGCCGCCAGGTAGCTCTCAGCGATGGTATCGTAGCCCTCTCTGACGATTTTTTTATGTTCGTCAACCATTTCCTACACCTGATTCCTTATGTCGAATTGTAGTGTCCATGTCCTTCCTATGTCAATCAACGCAGTAACGGCTGTCTCGGCACATATTGACGCCAGCAGGCTGCTCAGCCTATAATAGGCTGGCTGGCCAGGCCAGCAGAAATGGACCCAGTACATCAGCTAGCGGGGAAGGGACATATCCTCATCACGAGGAGGGCGGTATGCTGCAGATAAACGTCTCCCAGCAACTCAGAGACCCAATTGGAGCAGTCAGGGAATACGACGTAAACGATATTGTCGATATTGCCGGTACCGAAGGCCGGGCAGAGGGAAAGGTAACTCTGACCCGCACCGACCGCGGTATCCTGGTTTATAGTGTGATACGGATGGAGATTGAACTTACCTGCAGTCGGTGTCTCAGCCTATGCAGCTATCCTCTGACGCTCAGGGTTGCCGAAGAGTATTTCCCAACCATAGATATAATGACCAGCGCACCGATGACAGTACCGGACGAGTCCGGCTGTTTTACTATTGACGAGCACCACATTATCGACCTGACCGAGGCGATACGTCAGTACACGGTGCTGGCTACCCCGATGAAACCTCTCTGCCACGAGAATTGTGCTGGCCTGTGTCCCATTTGCGGGCATAACCTCAACGAGGGAGAATGCGGCTGCCCGCCACCGGACGCAGACCCTCGCTGGGCGGCGCTACGGAAGTTGACCGTCAGCAGCGACGATAGCTAATGAAACTACTAAATAAAGGAATTTGAATAATGGGAGCTTTACCTAAGCGAAAGACCTCCAAGGCACGCAAGAATAAGAGGCGCAGTCATAACGCATTGTCTGCGCCGTCTCTGGTCGAATGCCCGCAGTGCCACAGCCCGAAACTACCCTACCATGTCTGCCCAACCTGTGGTAACTATGCCGGTCGGGAGGTAATGGAGATAAAGAGCCGCAGACCAAGGGCGACCTAAGGAAGGCTGCCTATGCTCAGGACGGTTATCTGCGACCTTCTTGGCATCGAGTACCCCATCATTCAAGGTGGAATGGCCCATCTTGGTACAGCCGAACTTGTTTCGGCTGTTTCCAATGCCGGCGGGCTGGGCATCATCGGTACCGGCTATTACGAGCCAGATTGGGTACGGGACCAGATACGCCGTACTCAGGAGCAGACAGACAGGCCGTTCGGGATTAATATCCAGCTAAGGTCTCCCCACATAGAGCAGGTGGTACGTATCATTCTCGAAGAGAAAACCAGAATAGTCACTACCGGTGCCGGCAACCCGGCGAAGTACATGCCAGATTTCAAGCAGGCAGGGATAAAAGTGATTCCGGTAATTGCCACGGTCTCCACCGCCAGACACGTGCAGGAGGTGGGAGCCGATGCTGTTGTTGCTGAGGGCATGGAATCAGCGGGGCATATCGGCGAAACAACCACAATGGCGCTGGTACCACAGGTCGTGGACAGTGTCCGGATACCGGTTATAGCGGCTGGTGGTATCGCCGATGGACGGGGTCTGGCCGCCGCCCTGGCCCTTGGCGCCAAGGGCGTCCAGATGGGCACCGTATTTGCATGCAGCCAGGAATGCATCGCTCATCCAGAGTACAAGAAAAAAATCCTGGAAGCCAACGATTGCGCCACGGTGGTCACCGGCCATACCACAGGTTTGCCATTACGCAGCCTGAAAAACAGCCTCACCGAGCAGTACACGGCTCTGGAAGAGGGCGGGGCTACGCCGGAAGAACTGGACATGTTCGGACAGGGCAGAATGTACCTCGGTCTCATTGAGGGCGACGTCGACGAAGGTTCACTGCTGGCCGGCCAGATTGCCGGTATGATAAAGGAAATCAAGCCGGTCAAGGAAATTATCGAAGGGATAATCGCCGAGGCCGAAGCCGTAATCACTGGCCTGAGCAAGCAAACAGGAGGATAAACATTATGGCAGAACCAACCAAGGTAGCCCACGTCTTCCCCGGACAGGGAGCCCAGGCAGTGGGGATGGGACGCGACCTCTATGACAGCTATCCGGCCGCCAGGGCAGTCTTCGAGCAGGCCGACGATGCCCTCGGTTTTGCCCTCTCCAGCATGTGCTTTGAGGGGCCAGATGATGAACTACGCAAGACAATAAACACCCAGCCGGCACTGGTAACGGTCAGCTTCGCTTGTCTGAAGGCAGCCCAGGAGACAGGTGAAGGACTACCAACACCTGCCTTCGTTGCCGGTCACAGTCTCGGCGAGTACACGGCACTGGCTGCAGCTGGCGTGCTCGACTTCGCCGATACAGTCCGTCTGGCTAGGGAGAGGGGACGCCTGATGTATGAAGCCGGACTCAAGCAACCCGGCACCATGGCGGCCATCATCGGACTGGACGAGGAAGTGCTGGCAGAGGTATGCCAGCAGACCGACACCTGCATCGCCAACTATAACTGCCCGGGGCAACTGGTTATCAGTGGCGCTACCGCCGGGGTAGAACAGGCGGTGGAGCTGGCCAAGGAGAAAGGGGCATCACGTGCCGTGCCTCTCGAGGTAAGCGGCGCCTTCCACAGTCCCCTGATGCAGTCGGCGGTAGACGGTATGGCCGCGATTCTACCGACGATTAGTTTTCGGGACCCGATTATGCCTATTATTGCCAATGTTACCGCCCAACCGCTGGCCACCGGTGAAGCCGTGAGAACCGAACTCCTAGACCAGTTGCGTAACAGTGTCCAGTGGCAGCGTTCTGTTGAATACATGCTCGGTCAGGGTGTTACCAAAGTTATCGAGATAGGCCCAGGCCGTGTTCTAACCGGCCTGATGAGACGGATTAACCGCGATGTGGAGACGGTGAATATCGGTGATGCCGAGGCTGTTAAGGCACTGGCGGAATAAAGCGAACGGAGCAATTCATGGACCTTTCCGAGAGAGTGGCAATTGTTACAGGCGGAGGCCGGGGCATAGGACGGGCTATTGCTATCAAGCTGGCAGAGGTCGGCGCAACCGTCGTTGTCAACGATGTTGGTGATAGTAAGCCTGCCGATGAAGTTGCTGAAGAAATCAGTAAGATGGGCCGGCAAAGCATGGTCGCCCTCGCCGATGTCAGCCAGTCAACGGAGGTTACCAGCCTTGTGGACAATACGGTGGAAAAATACGGCAAGGTTGATATCCTGGTAAACAACGCCGGCATAACCCGCGACCAGTTGATAATGCGTATGTCTGATGATGACTGGGACAAGGTACTGGGCATAAACCTGAAGGGCGTCTTCCTCTGCAGTAAGGCCGTCCTGAGGCCAATGATGAAGCAGCGTTGGGGCCGGATTATCAGCATCTCCAGCATTGTCGGGCTGATAGGTAATGCCGGTCAGGCCAATTATGCCTCGGCCAAGGCCGGTATTATCGGCCTTACCCGAACGATAGCCAAAGAGGTTGCCTCGCGGGGAATCACCGCTAATGCCATTGCGCCGGGATTTATAGACACGGCAATGACGCAACAGCTACCAGAGGAACGAAGACAGGAGTTAATAAACCAGATTCCCCTCGGTTCCCTGGGCACCCCCCGCGATATCGCCGAGGTGGTTGCCTTCCTCGCTTCAGAAGAGGCAAGGTATATAACCGGACAGGTTATCACGGTTGACGGAGGCATTTCGCTGGGTAAGCTATAGCTATGACAGCGAATAACGGATATGACAGGGCCAAGGCGAAGAGCCAGAACAATCGCTTTCCAGACGCTGTGTGAAACCAGCACCACCAGACACGACCCGGAGGTAACCCTAGACCAACTCCTGGGTGAGAGCAAGCTGTCCGAGGTTAATGCCAGCTTTGCCAGGGAGCTTGTCAGCGGAGTAATCAATAACAGGCAGAAAATTGATGAATATATCCAGCGTTTTGCCCCTGCCTGGCCAATAGAACAGCTGCCGGTAGTTGACAAAAGCATACTGAGACTTGCAATATATGAGTTATTACTGGATAATAGGGTGCCGACTAAGGTGGCTATCAATGAGGCAGTGGAACTGGCCAAGATATTTGGTAGTGAGAATTCGGCAAAATTTATCAATGGGGTATTAGGTGCAGTAAGCACGCTCGTCAACAACTAACAATACCGTCAAGGAGGTAGAAAGTGGCAACTGTTCTAGAACGAGTGAAGAAGATAGTCGTAGAGCAACTGGGCGTTGACGAGAACGAGGTGGTTCCCACGGCCAGCTTTGTGGATGACCTGGGGGCCGATTCTCTGGACCTGGTAGAGCTGGTCATGTCCCTGGAGGAGGAATTCAGCACCTCGAATCTTAAGGTAGAGATACCGGACGAAGATGCCGAAAAGATTGTAACCGTCCAGAATGCGGTAGACTACATCACCGATCTCGGTATTAAGGACGATTAGCCCATAATTGATTATAGAATAATATAAAGGTTACTGTGATAAAGGCGGTATTTTTCGATTGGTTTAGTACGCTCGCCCACTATGACCCGCCGCGAGAACAACTGCAAGCCCAGGTTCTTAAGGAGCTGGGCTTCAATGTTTCACAACCGGTAATGCAGCGGGCGCTGGTACTGGCGGACAAGACACTTTATGCCGAGCTCGCTGAGGTGTCCATGCGGAACCGGACTCCTGAAGAGCGAATGCAGGTCTATCTCCACCACCAGCAATCCATTCTGAACAATGCCGGCATCGACAGCAGTATAGAACTCGCCGAAAAAACTATGAGAAGAGCGCGCGAACTGAATGTTAGCCCACGATTTGCCCTCTTTGACGATGTTATCCCCACCGTTAAATTACTCAAGGAACGCCAATTCATAATTGGTCTGTTGACAAACATACACCGGGGTATCAACGACATCTGCAAGGAACTGGGGCTGGAGCCTTTCATGGACTTCATCGTAAGCTCCGGCGAGGCTGGAGCTGATAAACCCGACCCTGCCATCTTCCGGTTCGCCCTCGAACGGGCCAATGTAGACCCTGCTGAGACAGTACATGTGGGCGACCAGTACCTTCAGGACGTCATCGGAGCCAGAAATGTAGGTATCACGCCAGTATTTATTGACCGGTTTGACGTATCATCGGAGGTTACCGATTGCGCTCGGATTCGAGACCTGACCGAGCTTCCCGCCTATCTTGACTAGCCGTTTTCTCAGCTACGAAACTACATGCGTAAACCTGCTTACTGCGGTGCACGAATTTGAAAACCCTTGTCTTCACATCCAGAGCTAAAGGCCGATTCAGATAGAGGAAGGCACAAGCCTGTCCGACAGCCGTGAAAACCGTACACGAAAAATATCCAAGGGGGAAACCCCCTTGGTATCCCCCGTCCAAAGGGGTTACACCCCTCTTGACACCCCAAAACGGTGAGTGGACTGGTTCTTGGCAGGTGCCTTCGCACCTAAAACAGAGCCGGGAATCGGATGTGAAAATATATCATTCCCAGATGATGCTAAAGGGAAGTTTAAGAGGGGCTACGCCCCTCTTCTTTATTTTCCCCCTTCCCCTCTGGGGAAGGGGATTCAGGGGATGGGGCCTCCACCACCGAACAGGGAATGAAGCAAATAAAAAATGTATAAGGTTTACCTATAATATGCTGCCTGAACATGACTGATTGAAAAACAGGCTGGATTTTCGATATAATAGTTAGGTTCCATTCACGGAATCAGATGTCTCATGGTGGGTGTTGCCTAGCGGTTAAGGCGCCAGGTTGTGGCCCTGGAGATCGAGGGTTCGAATCCCTCCACTCACCCCATGCTACCCCGATAATGCAATTCCTCTTTCCCATGTTCAATTGACAACCGGACAGCACCAGCACTAGAATGCAGCTAGCGCCTATAGCTCAGCGGATAGAGCATCGGTCTTCGGAACCGGGGGTCGGGGGTTCGAATCCCTCTGGGCGCGCCAGATTTCGAAGCAAAAAGTCCAACACGCATCATTTGGTAAAGACAATTCTTGCGGGATGGCACTAATTTGGCACTAACTACGTGCTGAAGAAGGTCTCGTATTACATGATAGTTTACCTTTGTTGTTATACATGGTTCAGCCCGAGCCAATCCACCGCGGCCCTGTGTCGTCGACTAAAATGACCATAACCGTGACCAGGCCAGTAGCCAACATCACTACTACGGATCTATACCCTGCCTAATAGACCGTCTACTGAAGTACCTGTGAAATGCTACACACCGGATAGTCTGATGGGTGAGTCAATATTAACTGGATTCTAAGATAACCTTTTATTCTGGTAGAAAAACATCGTTAAATCTATTAGCGGCAGCCTAGTGTCCCATAGCTTCCTTCAGGTCAAGGTCAAGCCAGCGGTACTTGGCGCTGCCCCAGTAGTTGTAGTAGCCGACGGCATATGTGCCGTAGTAGTTCTTTACCCACGGCCACCACAGAGTGTAGTATTCCGGGACCACCGAGGGGATACAGTAGGCCTGCTCGAGGAGCCACGGCATCAGCTCCTTGTTTACTGCCATCATTGCAGCTTCGTCCAGACCAACATACCCTATCATTTCACCATAGGCCTCTTCAATCTCAGGCACACTGTAGTCCTCGTTAATACGGCTGACGTTGTAAGAGCTAGTACCCCTGAAGTCTATCATCTTCATGTAGGTACCATTACCCGAGTCGGTAGCGTACATTATCTCATAGGCATCGTAGTTTCTGCTACGGGCACGGCTGTTGTATGTGGCTTGGTCAACAATATCGAGTGACATGTTGATGCCGATGTCTGCCAGCATCTCCTGGTATATGGAGAGGATATCTATCATGGCGGGTGTCTGCCAGCAGATGACACTGCAGTCGAATCCATCGGGGTAGGGAGTCGTGGCCAGCAGCGCCTGGGCTGCCTCCACGTCACATCCGTAGAGCGCCGCGACATCATCGGGCAACTCTTCGAGGGTGGGCATGGCAGCCTGATATTCCTTGGTGGGTGTCAGCGGCCAGGTCAGTATCTCGCCCGAGCCCTGCCAGTAGCTGCCCCTTATCAGCGGCTGGTCTATGGCCAGCATCATTGCCTGCCTAACCTCTTTGATGCTGAAAGGTGACTCGGGCATATCCGTCCTGAAGAACATGGCGTTAACCCCGTCGGGGAGGTATTCCTTATATTCTATGTCGCTCATCTTGGAGTCGGTGATAATAGGCTGGGCATCGTTGTAGGGCATTGAGACCAGTACATCAATATCCGCCGAACGAAATGCCGCTTCCCTGACCGAGGAGTCTGGTACAATCACATACTGACATTCGTCCAGGTAGGGCAGCCGGTTTCCCATACCAGGGCCAATAGGGTCAGTCTCCCAGTAATTCGGATTTCTGGTAAAGGTAGCCTGGCTGTTGGAGACAAAATCGGTCAGTATGAACGGGCCGGTGCCGACCACGTTCTCCCACTCTGTCTCGCCGCCATATTCCTCAACCACCTCAGGGCATACTATTGAGGTGTAATCCGGTATCAGAGTTATCATGTTGACCCACTCTGATACGGGGACCGAAACGGTTACTGTGCGTGCAGCATTATCGGATGTTATCTCGATGGTCGCGCACATACTGGCATAGAAGTAGGCGAAATAGCCCTCGGACACCGCCCGCTCCAGGGACTGCCTGACATCGCTGGCGGTCAGCAAACGGCCGTTCACCGGCTCCTTGTACTGCCATCTGACCCCCTGGCGGATGTGGAAGATGATTGTACCAAGTTCGGGTATCTCCCAGCTATCGGCCAGGCAGCCCGTCTTCAGGTCCATGCGGTTATCGCCACCATTCATGAAGTCGGACTCACCGGTGCCGGCCGGCCCCTTCGTCCAGTCACCCTGTAACAACTCATTTTTAGTCAGCGTGTTGGCGGGAGCATAGACGTGCCCCCCATAATTACCACCGACGACCTCGTCAAAGTAGGTAATATCCGTAGTTCTGGCGACCACGTGTTTGCCTCCATACATCGGCTCCGATGCGAAGTGTGCAGTAACAGTTTTATCAGAATCCATACTGATTACAGTCGAGCGCCCTGTACCTTCGGCATCCCCGGACCAATACTCAAATCCGTAATTCTCGGACGGCGTGGCTGTCAGAATAATTGAGTCACCTTTATTGTATGAACCACTCTCGTGACTGACGCTTCCGCCCCCGGGCGGGTCCACTGTTACCGTCAGTTGGCAGTATATAATCTCTGTGAAGTGGGCAGTGACATTTTTATCAGAGTCTATAGTTATTTCAATATCTTGCTCTGTCCCCTCAACATCACCTGACCACTGATCAAACCTGTAGTTCTCAGACGGTGTGGCTGTCAGAGTAAATGAATCACCGTCATCGTATGAACCACTCTCAGGACTGACACTTCCGCCCCCGGGTGGGTCTACTATTACTTCCAGCTGGTAGGTTGCAGTCTCTGAACCACCACCATCTCCATCGGTAGATTCTTTATCTGACCATAATCCGGGGAGGAATATCACACCTGCCGCTACAAGAACACCCAGGACGACTACTACTGTCAAAGTCTTTGGAAGCCAGCTGTATTTCCGGCCCTCAGCCCTCCCGGTCCAAAACCAGAAGAGTCTGGTCAGTCTTCCGCCGGTCCGGGGAGGTTTCTCCTCGGAGACAGCCTTCACCTTCGCTGCCGCCTTGGCTTCACGCTCCTCTCGCTGTACTACTGCCTCTGAGATTTTACCAGCCAGTTCTTCAGGCCGACTTTCTTCTACCGAGACCGGTTGAGGCCTGATTCCATATCTCTGGGTCAGGAGCGTTTGCACCGTATCAGCAAGCTGCTGCAGGTGCTTTTCCAGGGGTGGAGTATAAGCATCGAGCCACTGGTGACTGCTGATGTAAAAATCCATGGATTTAGACGGAGGTGCATTATCTATCCGGAGTGGGATAATGGGAATGTCCCTGCTGGCGGCTCTGCCAACCTCCCTTATTACCTGGGGTGAGTTGTTGGAGTCGGCCGACAACACCACGACGAATATACGACTCTCTTCAAGCGCATCGACTATCGACTCAACCCAGTCAGCGCCGGGCAGAATATCACGAGGTGCTATCCAGCAGCGTATGCCCCTTGATTCAAGCATGACGCACACTGCCTCGGCAACCTGCTTATCAGGTGATGAATAGCTTATAAAGACATCGTGAGCTATGCTACTGATACCTCCGTTATCGACTCATCCCCTATGTTAACTCCAGCCAAGAGCCGGTGTATCTTACTGAGAGCCAGTACAGACGTACTGACCACCAGAGATTCGGGCAGGCATTTCTAAATTTCAATCATAATACCACAAAACCAGGCCAATCCTGCCTGTATTATTAAACTAACCTGACAATTGTATATCCAGCTTTCGCCAGAATCTCGGGAATACCTTTCACCAGAATGTAATCTTTTTCTTTTTCGTCCTGTGGGAGGTCCTCCCAGGGCACTAGTAGTTTATGCCGTTTCTTAGACTTAACGGTTTCCTTAGCGTACTTCCACCTGGTATCAAGCTTTTCCTGCATCCACCTCGTGTGTTCCATTCTGACTAATCGTTCAACCTCCTTCTCACCGAGTACGCTAGGTTTCTCTTTGCCCCGGGCCGGAATCATGGCATAGCCAATGCTTAACAACTTGTTGGGAATGTCCCGGACATTGTTGCGGTTCTGTTCCTTCTCGTTTTCGGACAACTCAGAATAAGGTCTTAGCGAACTGTGTATCTTATCGTTTTCCAGAGTTTGCGGGCCATATCTGTAACCTTCTGCCCGCAGGTGGCCACAAAATACTTCGTGAGCTGCCTCGGCAAGTTTCTCCAGCAGGTCATCATCTGGTTCCATAACGTGCACCAAGCTATAAAACTCCCGACCATCCACGTGTAGATTCAACTGGGTTTCGGTAGGCAAACTGGAACGCTCGAAGCTGTTCTTACCTATTAGTTGACTGGCAAGGACAATTCCCTCGAGCGAACGCGCTCCGTGTTTATACTCCTTGGTCAGTAAGAAAGCCCGGAGTACCCCCTCGTCAATATTTACAGTCCTTTTTTCTCCATCTTCGTGCAACACTTGTGGTGCGTTACGTTCCAGAACAGAACGAAGGAGAATAGCCCGACGAATGATGTAGTACGGGTCATCAGTTGAATTATTCACCTGGCAGTTAGGGCCAAAGATGTTGAGAAACCCTCTCAGTCGGCTAACAAAATCCGGTAATTTTATATTCCGGTATTCTTCATCGCTTAGTTTCGTAGTAAATTCCTCCATACTGCGGCTGGTACCACCTGCAAAAACAAAAATACTCTTTCCGATTGGATGGAGTATCTGCCCTTCCCGGAATTCGCCGTCCTGCATTGGTGCCAGAAAATAGCGTAACCAGCCCATAAGCTGTCCGTTGAGAGTGGTATCAAATTCATCCCAGAAAACGAGAGGTATTTTCCCGGCCAGCGCCTTATCACGCACCTGGTGAAAGGCGTCGATAAGTTGTTCAGGCCCAGCCAGTTGCGATAAGTTGAATGTCAGGGTTTCCATTTCACCAGGCTTTATCGAGTATGCCACCTGCTTAATGGCAAACGATTTGCCGGCACCGGGTGGGCCAAAAACGCCGATTGAAAGCGGTGTACTCTGTGATTGCTGGCAGTATTCCCGAAGCAGGCCACCGATGCAATTAAGAGATTCAATCTCCCTGCGGTCTACAGTTATCAGGTTCCCGTAACGCCCAATCGGCACTCCATAAAGCGCCTGCTCCGGACCCTCGCGCACAATTCGCCTTGCAGTATTTTCCAGTGAGCCCAGCTTCTGTGTTTCCAGTATCGTCCATAAACGCGTAGCTGCTTCGGGCATGGAGTTATCAGTCCTGACCGATATTGCTTCAGCGGGGTTCTCAACAGGTACAGTGGCAAGACAGCTCTCCCCCTCTACTATTCTGGCGGCAATATCTGCAATTGGAAAGGCTATAGGGTGACGTTCCAGGTCAGCGCCGGCATCACCGTATCCTTCTGTATGGAGGAGTCGCATGGCGCTGATACCGGCCTGTATTCCGTGGGGGAGGTCTGGTTTTAAGGCACTGGCCACCAGCTCTAGTGCAATCCCGGTTGCCAGGCAGGATGTATTGCCAACCATATAGCCTGGATAGCTGCTACCCCACTCGCCTTCAGTTGAACTGGGTTCGAAGAAAAGCGTGGTCTTCAGTTTATCGTCCTTTTCTCGCGATAGAAGGAGTGCGCCCGATGTATCAAAAGAAACGATGGTGTGTGCAAACATCGCCAGTTCATTTATTTTTGGGTTGTACATCAGTTCCCATACCAGGTCCTGTGCTGTCCGCTCCCACGAGACCTGTCGACTGATCTGAACTCCGGCATGATGACGTAGGTCGTTGGCTGTAACAAGCACCACAACACGCTCGGGATGGGTCTTTTGTAGATGTTCCCACAGGTTACCCGTCGCCAGGGTCTGTGACATCTTAAGCAGTACCCACGGCCTAGCCGTCTGGCTGGAGAGTCCCTTAGGCCAGCATTCAGGGTGGTCGCGAAATCCCAGATTAGCATCATCAAGGATGATAAGGGCTGGCTCATCTAGGTCATCAGCCAGGTTATGCGTACTGACATTTTTTCGTGCTTTGCGTATACCCAGAAACTCTGATACCCGCCACACCATTCTGCTGCGTACCGTTCCGTGTCCGCCCATCCTGAATGGCATCCACATGGCATAGGAATGGTTAAATCTTCCGTCGTCTGGTCTAACCTGACTGTTAAAATCAGACAGCTTCCGTACTTCGAAACTGGTTCGCTCTGACTTGTTGGGAATACCCGTGATTGCTTCCATAAGGTCAGCCAGCAACGCGGCGCCACCTCTCTGGCAAAAGGCATGGGCCAAGTTGTCCATACTCCAGATGTATGATGGAGTAGCTGTCCGCTGTACCCTGGCAATATTCCAGTCTATGGTAACATCTCCAGCAATGATAACGGTCTTTTTTCGCTGTATCTTAGCCACTAATACATCCTCAAAATTTCACAAAATACCTGACTATTGCGAGGTGGTCAACGTATTTTACGCACTCTTAGAATAATTACCATCTACAAACGCTTTCGGGATTGATTTTACTGCCCGACAGAATAGCTGTCAATAATCCAACGTACAGTACGTGTACGGTCGGTATTGCAGACCAAGCTCCCGTTCGAGGATAAACCGAAAGACAGAAGAATAACAATACAACTTCAAGCATGAGACGACCGGCAGATATGTATCGTACCTAGATAAGAGCAAGCCCAGTGACACGTTCGGTGGGATTTTGACGATTAACCAGGCCGAAGCTACCTGAAGGCCGAATTCGCCTCCAGACCAGTTCTTGCTTCCAATTACCAGCTACATTGCATCGCTTAACATCTATTCAGATTCATTGACAGCCCCTACTACCGTACCTATAATGCGAGATATGAATGCCCCCTGGCTTGGGCATGACGTTCAGGGGACAGAATGCTATTATCGTTAGGGAGAATAAGCTTTGAATAGCATCAAACCGACCACGAGAATAAGGCGGTGGCTTGGCAGATACAAATGGTTATTAATTGGGCTAATGTGGGTGCTGGTAATATCGCTCGGTTACGTTGGATTTGCCAAGTATTTCAACAGCATCGGTGACACACATTCTTTCGGTGACATCCTCTATCGAACCCTTCAGCTATTCGCCCTGGAATCCGGGGCAGTATCAGGACCCATTGGCTGGGAATTACAGGCAGCCAGGTTTCTTGCCCCCGTAATGGCTGTCTATACTGCCATACAGGCGGTGGCCAGTATTTTCTGGGCGCAGACTCAGCTGTTCCGTGTGCGGTTTATCAGAAACCACGTAGTAATCTGCGGGTTAGGCCGCAAGGGGTATCTCCTGTCTCAGGCTCTCCGCAACCGGGGGGAGAGAGTTGTAGTAATCGAACAGGATACAGGTAACGATTTTCTCGAGCAATGCCGGGAAAATAGCATCACGGTCTTAATCGGCGATGCAGCTGACCCCGCATTACTTCGCCAGGCGAGGGTAGATAGAGCCAAGTACGTCATATGTATCTGCGGCAGCGATGGTACCAATGCAGAAATCGCGGTGAATGTGCATAAGCTAGTCAGCGGACGGAAAGGCAAGGCACTTCCGTGTCTTGTTCACATGTACGACCTCCAGCTCTATAACCTACTCCGCGAGCGGGAGATGACGATGGGTGAAATAGATGCCTTCAGGCTGGAATTCTTTAACGTTTTTGAAAGCGGGGCCAGAGTCCTTCTCCAAGAACACCCACCCTTCAATGATACTCCAGGTCAGAGGTCCCATATCGTAATAGTAGGGCTTGGACGGCTGGGTGAAAGCATTGTGATAAACGCAGCTAGAGCGAAGTGGGAGAGTCATGCTGCGGATTCGGACCAGCTCCGCATTACGGTGATTGACAAGCAGGCAAACACCAAAACTGAATCGTTATGCATTCGATATCCACAACTGGAGAAGGCCTGTGAACTGGTACCCAAGCAGATGGATGTTAAAGAGCCTGATTTTGAACGTGGTGATTTTCTTCTTAACGACCAAGGATATCCCGATGTAAATATGGTCTATGTTTGTCTGGATGACGATTCTAACGCATTAAGCACTGCCTTGATACTGCACCAGCAGCTCAAGGCGCTAGGGATTCCTATTGTAGTACGGATGCTATATGAAGCAGGCCTAGCCACCCTGCTCCGGAAAAGAAATATAGACCATGATAGTTTTGTTAATCTGCATGTTTTCGGACTTCTCGAGCGTACGTGTACCCCTGAGTTGATATCCGGGTGTACCTATGAAATTCTGGCACGTGCGACTCACGAAAAGTACGTAGCAAGTGAGAGGGAAAAAGGCTCTACTCCAGAGACGAATCCCTCTATGCTACCATGGGAGGATTTACCAGAAGTCCTCAGGGAATCCAATAGAAATCAGGTTGAGCATATCCGGGTCAAACTGGAGGCCATTGGATGTGATATTGCAGTTACCAATGCTTGGGATGTACAACCGTTTCAATTCTCTGAAGAAGAAGTGGACTTCTTAGCACGTATGGAACACGAGCGCTGGATTGACGAGCGGCAACGGGCTGGGTTCACATATAAGACCACTGATAACCAGAATAAGACTCACCCGGACCTTGTACCATGGGAACAACTGCCTGAAGAAGAGAAGGAGAAAGATAGAGACGTAATACGCCAACTCTCGGAGCTATTATCACAAGCTCGTTTCCAGATTTATCGATTCAGGGAAAAGCGTATATAGAAAGACCAGACCAACAAGACAAAGAGGCTGGTGAGAATATCATTGCTCAATAAATAGCATTTTGCGACATCTATTTCAAATGAGAAGGTCTTCACGTATGAACACTCATGGGGATATCCCGAAGTTTGTTCAATGATTCTCCCTCTCTTTGAATTCCAACGTTCACGATGCACGTGTGACATATGATAAACTACCAACAGGATAAATTAATTTTGAATGAAATCCTATGGAAGAGCAACTGTATAATTTCCTCACTACGGGAACGTATCTCTGTAGCGAATCGGTTACTTGGGGTAATGGTACTATACCTCTCCAGAGTAAGTATTATCTAAGCAATAAACAACCTCCTTTAAAATATGTATCCTCTGTGCGTGCGATTGTTTTTCGAGAAAACTCCGTTCTAGTTATTACGAGTCGTCAAGGTCAGTTGTATATCCTTCCGGGAGGACGAGTAGAAACGGGTGAACTTCCACTAGAAACTCTTAAACGCGAAGTGCTTGAGGAAACAGGATGGTCTTTGCGCACGACAGTATTACTAGGTTTCATGCACTTCAAGCATTTAGGACCAAAACCGGATAATTACGAATACCCATATCCTGATTTCATCTGGCCGATTTATATTGGTGAAGCAAATAGATATACCCCCGAGGCTATACTACCAGATGATTGGGTGAAACAATCTCATTTCCAACTGATTAGAGAGGTGCAAAATCTGCCCATCAGAGAAGGTGAGATATTGCTGCTCGACGCGGCATCAAAATTACGAGAGAAGTAAAAGAATTAACATACGCTCATTTCATGCACTAACAACATAGCTAAATGGAACAGCCCACGAGTACGCATGGCTGGACAAACACCCCGATGTTTGTTCAATGTCGAATATAGACTCTGATATCTATAACATAAAGGATACCATCAACCTACGCTTTTAATTCGACATCCTTGTTTGGTTTCTAGTAAAATCAGCTAATCTTTATTATAGCAACTAGTTGATTGATAGCCACATCAGATAGACAATATTACATAGACTGGTTACGATTAATAGCAGTATTTCTCCTTTTCTTCTATCATACTGCCTGTGTCTTTCATCCCTGGGATAACTTCTATATCAAGAATGACCAGCTGAGTCCCTTAATAACCTATATATTTATCTGGGCAGTGGGTCACTGGCATATGAGCCTGTTTTTCCTGCTGGCAGGTGCTTCTACATATTTTGCACTACAGAAACGGAGTGGTGTCGAATATGTTAAAGAGCGTTTTAAGCGACTTTTTATCCCCTTAATCTTTGGGACTCTGGTGCTCATCCCACCGCAATCCTATCTTGGGCTAGTTAACCACTCTGATTATTCCCAATCTTTCATCTCATGGCTACCCAACTTTTTTCACCTGCAAACTGCCGATATGGATGCTTTTTTTCTTGGTGGGTTTACAGTTGGACACCTGTGGTTCATTATGCATCTTTTCATATATTCGTTAATTTCATTGCCGATTTTTCTTTATTTCAAACGTGAATCTGGACGTCGATGGATTAAACGAATAGTCAGTTTGTTAATTCAACCTCCTGTATTGTTTCTATTATTTCCAGCTCTGCTAATACCGATAAGCAAATTTCCTTGGATAGCCGGTGGGAATCCACTGTTTTACATTACATTCTTCGTAATTGGCTTCATTTTAATGTCCGATCATCGTTTTATAGATAGGATAGACAGATATAGGCTTGTCCTGCTCCTCCTGGGAGTTGTGCCGTTAATAGGGTTTATCACTATGGACGGTGCAGACTTCTGGCCATCAAATATGCCCGTATGGGTTGAAAGCATTACCAGTGAGTATAGAAATGCATTTGTTCCATGGTTCTTTATACTTTCTTTAATAGCTTATGGAAGACGTTTCCTGAATTTTAGTAACAGGTTTCTGAGATATTTCGCTGAAGGAGCCTATCCAATCTATATCTTGCACAATACTGTTATCATCATAATAGCCTTCTTCGTGGTCCAGTGGAGTTTTGGTGTTGGAGTCAAGTATGCAATCATCCTAGCATCCTCTTTTATTGTGACTGTCCTTGCTTATGACATCTTGGTTAGGCGAACCAACATCACTCGTTTTCTATTTGGTATGAAACCTCAATCTAAGAAAAAGGTTTGAACTATAAAGTAAATTGCAAATGGGCAAAAGCACCACACAATGCTTTTATACAGTCATAAGGATTGCTCATATTCTTATGAGTGATAGAAATACCCTTATCATAATGACAATTGCGACATAGCGTTATTCGTTGAGTTTGATGTTTCACTTTAAATTAAACGCAAAAGGCATCATCCACGAGTACGCATGGCTGGACAAACATCCCGATGTTTGTCCAATAGTGAGTAAGGGCTTCAACGATTCTGTTGGTTGGTGCCGCCTTGCCCGTCCTAAATACTGTGAGGCCGCAGGGCAATGGCCCACTTACGGCTGTTTTACAGTTGATGTTCTTAGCGTACTCTTCTTCGGCGAACCGGGAACTCTGAACTTACTATTATCAAGACGGGGAATGGCCTTTTCCACCGGTTTTCCCACTTGCGGGACCCATTGGTAGGGCAACCTGTAAGCACGATATACCGCAGGCGTTCCCATCATCCTGTTAAAATACGGACTAATATACTCCCAGACAATCTCAAGTGCGGGGGTTACCTCGATAAAACGTCCGCTACTACCCTCTGTTATCAACGTATTCCCGTTGGGCAAACGCTGGGCTGAGCTTATGAAGCTGCTATATATCCTGACATTCTGCATCGAGCCACCCCTAGGTGTACCGGGCATGCCACCAGAGCCACATTTCCATACAACTTCAAGGGTTGTCGGGTCAATCTCCAGTACCCGGGAATAGTCCCTGAGAGCATTACTCACGCCATTGCGAGAGCCAGGATTTGGGGAACCATATCCGGCTGCCCCTCCGTTGTCATAAACCAGGACATTCCCCTCCCCAGGGAGTCCTCGGGGAATCATATGAGCATGATGCGGCCCGATAATCCAGCCCAGTTTCACGAGCGCCGGGGTAGCGGTATAATCCGGTCCTAACTGCCAGACTATGTTACCCGTCTTTTTGTTGATAATCCCGATGATATTTGTCTGCCGGCCACTCCAGATAAGGTTTTCCGGATGAAAGCGTTCGTCGCCCTGCTCATACCATTTGTTAGGGCCCAAGACTGATACCGAGTTCATGTGCATCCAATCTCCTACTTCCCTTCTACCAACAGCCCTTAGACTCGGGTTTCGGGCCATTGTGTTTCTGGCTGTCTCGCTGAAACCCACTTCATCAAAATGCTCGCTACATACCCATTCCCAGATTATATTGCCGTCCCAGGTTACCTCGACGACGGTATCATCCAGAAGTAACTTCTCACTTACCTGGGAGTTCTTTAGATTCTTGTGGCAAAGTATAATCGTATTACCTTTATCAACTGAGGGATTCATCCCGGGTACATAGTATCCCACGGTGTTTCCTTCTCTCTGGTAGTCATGGTGTTGTCTTGTCATCCATGTCGGCTTCTGTCGCGGGTCTCTTATGCGCTCGTACCTGTTAAACCTCCAGACAATATTCCCGTCCCAGTCCACCTGTACGAGGTCGACCATATCCTGGAAGCCATATTTGGTATTTCTGATACCGGTACTTCCCATGATATGGCCCCCAGGCAACATCTTGTTGGGAAAACCGTGTAACCCTTTCCACTGGTTCACCGTATTGCCGTTCATGTCAATCAGGACAGCCATGCCTTTAGGTAATCGAGGCATTCTACTCTGAAATACGGTATAGCCGTTCCAGCATTTCTCCGGGTCATAGATAGTCGTACCAGTGGGATAGACACTTGAAGGCATACTCTCTTCCCCCTCCTATCTCTGAGGCGCAATAATTGCCGGTATTATAGTAGACTATTAATGAGTAAAGTAAAAGCCTTCTTCCTCTCCCTTAGGATACAGTCTGATTAAGGCCTGATTTGTTTCGGTAACGACCGCATCGCACTTAGAAGCGTTGTTCTCTGGTAAACTGTGGTAGAGCAACACGGAGACATACCAATGTCCCGCGATATATGGAGAGGGCGCTGAGGCACAAGGAGACTCTGGGAGCATAGGCCCTCAAATCTGAGGGCTTTTTCTTTTTGCTATCGATTCGTTTGAGCTTATCGTATGATGTATAATGCTAAAAAATGTTTCCCTTTGAATGATAAACGGCACTCTATGTGGCCACCTGATTATTTTCGGAGGTAAGTAAAAATGAGACTAAAAAACAAAGTAGCAATAGTAGCCGGTGCTGGCTCAATCAGGCCGGGGATGGGTAACGGGAAAGCCACCGCCATCCTGTTTGCCAGGGAAGGGGCTAAAGTGGTTGCCGCCGACCGCAATCTGGAGGCTGCTGAAGAGACAGTGGCCATAATCAAGAGCGAAGGCGGTGACGCTATCGCGGTCCATGCGAATGTCCTGGAGGAAACAGATGCCAAGAGGGTCGTCGAGGCAGCCATTTCTAAGTACGGCAAGCTAGACATACTATTCAACAACGTCGGTGGTGCCCGCGGCGATAATGGCCTTGAAGTCTCAATTGAGGACTGGGACTTCACCATGAACCTGAACCTGAAAAGCGTGCTCCTGATGTGCAAACATGCCGTTCCCGAGATGATAAAGAACGGAGGCGGGACAATAGTAAACAATTCATCCATGGCTGCCTACCATTCGCACAATCTGTACGCCTATTCCACTTCCAAAGCGGGTGTTATCGCACTGACCCGGTGCCTCGCTGTCGGGTTAGCCAGACACAATATCAGGGTAAACTGCGTGGCTCCCGGTCTTATGGACACGCCTATGGTCGCACCCTTAATGAACGAGGCGCGGATACGCACCGTTGAAGAAAGGGTACCGCTCAAGCGCCACGGTAAAGCGGAAGAAACAGCCTACACTGTTTTATTTCTGGCATCACCGGAGTCATCATTCATCACTGGCCAGACCTTACCTGTTGACGGCGGCATGGCAGCGCGGTAGCTCACCAGAGCGGACAACTGAAAAAAGGGAGGTTGACATGCAGCGCATTAGCTTGGTAGAGAAAGACCAGGCTCATCCCCTGATAAAGGAAACTTACCAGAAACTGGAAGACCAGGGGTCTCAGGTCCTGAACCTGTACAAGGTAATGGCGCACTGTCCACACATAGGCCTGAACTTTCAGCGACTGGGTAACTCGATTCTTCGGGGGGAGGGGCTCGCCGCCACATTTCGCGAGCTGGCCATTCTCCGTGTCGCTAATCTGGCACAGGCCGAGTACGAGTTCGTCAAGCACGCTGCCGTTGCATTACGGGTCGGGGTGCGCCAGAAGCAGATTGACGAAATCTCAGATTGGGCTAATTCGGCGGAATTCAATGACCAAGAGCGTGTGGTGTTGCGGTACACAGACGAGGTTACGCAAGGTACGGGAGTAAGCGATACGACGTTTGCTGACCTTCAGACTTTCCTGAATGAGCCTGCCATCGTTGAACTCACCACGGCCATTGGCTATTATGGCATGGTGGCCAAGATACTCACTACCCTCCAGATTGAGCTGGAACCTGAGCCATGATTTGCGCAGGTCTGTGACCAATAAAACTTAGTAAGGTGAAGCGAAAATGAAACTGGACGGAAAAGTGGCCATTGTTACCGGGGGAAGTCGGGGTATCGGCAAGCAGATTTGTCTTACCTTTGCCCGGGAGGGTGCCGCTGTCGTGGTGGTCGCCCGCACTGAGAAGGAAGGGCAAAGCAGACTCCCCGGCACGATACATCAGACCGTTGAAGAGATTCGCGCCTCTGGCGGCAGGGCTATCCCCGTCAGGACCGATATAACAGTTGACGAGGATGTGGAGAGAATGGCCCGGATGGCCATCGAGGAATTCGGGCGGGTAGATATCCTGGTCAATGATGCGGCAGCCAATGTTAACTCCTCTATTGCTGATTTGCCCATCAAACGCTGGGACCTGATGATGCGGGTCAATCTTCGAGGCACCTTTATCTGTACCAAGGCGGTGCTGCCAGCAATGATGGCCCAGCGGAGTGGCAACATTATCTGTATGACTTCTATCGCCGCTAAGCGGCAGGCACCTCCGGGCGAGGTATGCTACAGCATCACCAAAGCGGGTATCGAGCTCTTCTGCTGGGGACTGGCACAAGAGGTTAAGGAGTACAACATCGCCGTCAACGACCTCTACCCGACCGGTGGCGTTACCACCGATGGCTTCAACGAGGTCTTCAGGAACCGTACTTTCAGCGAAGAGGAACTGAAGAGGAGAAAGACTCCTGAGCAGATAGCTGAGGCTGCTTTGTGGCTGGCCCAGCAGGACGCCAGCACCTTCACCGGCCATTCGGTAAATGATGACGAGGTACGGGCATTTATTGAAGGACGGGCCAGACCCTGACGCTATCTTGAATATCTCGTCTTTGTAATTACAATGCTACCTGTAACAAGCTGGCAAGCCATATTACCTGATTCCAAATTTTTTCATTTTTACCTCTTGACAACACTGTTCACAATCGCTATAATACTATCTAGATATATCTAGATAGTATCTAGATATAATTTCTCCCTCAGGAGGCAAACATGTTTAGAGACAGGATATTTAACGAAGAACGATTCTTCCGAGGCTCACGGCGCAGAAGCTCCTTCCAGAAAGGCGACCTGAAATATATCATCCTGGACCTGATAAAAGATAAACCACGACACGGCTATGATATTATCCGCGAGCTGGAGGAGCAATCATACGGCCTTTATAAACCAAGCCCGGGTGTTATCTACCCTACCCTACAGATGCTGGAGGAGATGGGTTATGCCAGCTCTACTGAGCAGGAGGGTAAAAAGGTTTACTCAGTCACAGAAGACGGCCTTCAGTTTCTGGCAAAACAGAAGGATATTACCGATGGCGTAAAGAGCCAGATGAAAAAAAAGTGGAGTTTCCGCAAAATCGGCAGGATGGCCATGGTGATGAAGGAGTACCACGCACTGGAACACCTGCTAGGTCGGGGTCTTCGCAGCCTGGATGCCGAAAAAACACAGCGGATACGTGAAGTCCTTATCCAGGCTTACGACAATATCGAGGCAATAATAGAGGAATAGAAAGAGAGGCTTACTGAGATGGGTTATTTCAGAATAATGGCAGCGATACCGGGATTTTTCCTGAGTTCGTTCTTCTTTATGCTTCTATGGGACGCCATTACCCCCAAACTTGGACTGGTGGATATCAGCTATGCCACATCGATGTTGATAACCATTACGTTGTGGCTGGCCGTAGCACCACTGGCAGCGGTCTCGGGTAGAAAGAGAAGATAGCAATCATCTCTAACATGGTTAAATAGATTATCATAAGCTCGCTTGTAAATCACGTGGAGAAACATCCGGAGTGCGGAAGAGATGAAAACGACCCTCTTAGTAACTGCGCCCGATGAGCCTTATCTTTTCGATTTGTTGGTTCGCCAGTGAAAAGACGGTGCGCTCGGCACCACGCAATCGACGCCTCTCCTGACGTTCGCTAGCCCAATCATCAAACGAGGCAAGAACGAGCGGCCTCGGAGTACCAGGTAGTGATACTGGTTTGAGCTCCAGAGGAATGCCCAGTTTCGTCAACCCCGCCTCGTAAAGGGTGTCGCGCGATGTATCAAAGGCCTCCCAGCCATCGATATACACCTCTGCAAGGACGTGGTCCTGCTCCTGGTACGGCTCACCCATCTGACTCCCGATGCGTTCGTCCTGTCTGGTTATCCACTCAAAGAGCATCAATTCCGCTTCGACCTTAAAAATCCGGTATCTTGCCGGTATTCCAATAGACCTCAGCATGGCTATGAGGAGATTGGTTTTCCCCGAGCACATGCCTGCCTTCTCCCGGAGGGTATCCGAAGCTTTAACATACCAGTCGTCATATACATAGTCCAGTTCTTTGACAAACCTGTATAGCGTATCGAGTTTCAGGTGCTTATTGAGCAGACCGCCAGTCAGACCAAGGGAAATAGCTTGTATCTCAGGCGTCTCATCAAAATTACACAGTGCAGTTGGTTGAAGGTACTCTTCAAAGGAATCCATAGTACAATGCCCGAATTCGTAGAGTATGTGTATTTTAACCAGCTTTCCTCCGTATTGTCCAGTAATACCGTGCCCCCAACAGGTTACTGCGAGTCTACGAAATCACTTGCATCAACATGTGGTGAGCACAATATATTGACGGATTGGTAACCGCAAGGTATATTTCCTTTATATCTAAATTCTGCCGTGCGAAAAGACAAGGGTGGCGGATTAGCAGAGTCTACGGAGGAAGAGGGAAATGGCCCATAATCTCGAAGGAATTAAGGTTATAGAGACCGCATCAGTCTATGCCGGACCGATGGCCGGTCGGCTCTTAGCAGACTGGGGTGCAGACGTAGTCCATATCGAGCACCCGGTCAGGGGCGATATAGCCAGGAGTGAGTCTTCCAAGCGTGGCGGTAAGATAATACAGTCGGACATCAACTACCGCCTCGAGAACTACAACAGGAACAAGCGGAGCGTTACCCTTGACCTGTCTCTTGAAGCCGGGCGACAGGTCATCTATAAGTTATTACAGAAGGCAGATGTCTATATTTCCAACTTCCGACCGCGCGAGCTCAAGACTTACGGGCTGGAATACGAGACGTTGAGCCGACTGAATCCGGGTATCATTCATGCCAATATCAGCGGCTACGGGAAAAAAGGCCCGGACAAGGACCTGCCCGGCTACGAGTTCACCAGCTACTTCCCGAAGACAGGTATGCTGCATGTCCTGCAGACACCTGGGTCGGGGCCGGGATTTCCTCCTTATGGACTGGGTGATAATGTTGCCGGAATGACACTGGCGTGCGGCATCATGACGGCCCTCTTCATCCGGGAGCGAACGGGAATCGGACAGGAGGTCGACGTATCGCTCTTCCAGGCAGGGGTTTATGCCCTGTCTCTTGACATCGCCGGGTCGCTGGTTACCGGTCAGGACCGGCAACAGGTAGAGACAACAGAAGTGGCCAATGCGCTGGTCTCCCCATACCGTACCAGGGATGATAGGTGGCTTTATCTCGGCATCTCGCAGCCAGACCCTTACTGGTCACGGTTCTGTCAGGCAATAGACCGTGAAGACCTGGAAAATGACCCCAGGTTCGCTACATTCGAATCGAGGATAGAGAATCACGTTGCCCTGAACCACGTATTGGAGGAGGTCTTCGGGAACCGGACGCTTGAGGAGTGGAAAGCGCCACTTAACGAGGCCGGACTGCCCTGGGCGCCGGTACAGAATCTACCCGAGACTACCGCCGACCCGCAAGCACGAGCCAATGGCTTCTACGTAGGTTATAACCATCCGACATACGGCTACATCGAGGGGGTGGCCAATCCGATACAGATGGGCAAGACCGCAGCCGAGGTCACCCGACCGGCCCCGGAACTCGGTCAGCACACCGAGGAGGTCCTGCTGGAATTCGGATTTACTTGGAAAGATATCGAGCAATTTAAAAGCAAGGGCGTCATTGGCTAGACAACCCGGTGCTCAGGGCTTGTTTAGCTCAGTCATCAATATATGATGACGCGCTCACGAAATATCAGTGCTGTTCATCCTTGACAAGGTAAAAGCAGTATAATAACCTGCTGAGACAACATGGACAGAGTAGACACCTGTGCTTATTGCGAAACACCCTTTCAATGGATGTCCTGAATAGGTATACTGTGTTCATGGGGTCAGTATAAAAGATAGTTGGAGGACCGTTATGAATGAATATATATCCATGGAAAAGCGTTTTCGATATGACTGCTCAGGCAAATGGTTCAAGGGTAGTGTCCATGTGCATACCACCAACTCCAGTGGTGGTCTGACCGTGGACGAGACGACTGCTTTCTACGCCGAGGCAGGCTACGACTTCATCTGCATTACTGACAAGATGGTTCCTTTTACCGGGGATCCAGATGCCCAGTATCCGCTTCTTGTATTGGACGGGATAGAAGTGGAGGGACAGGATGACCAGGGTTCTTATTACCATGTAGTTTGTATTGAAGGTATTGATGGCATCACCGGCGATACGAAGCTAACGGAGGTTATCAGAAGAGTACGGGCACAAGGGGGCATCCTTGTCTGGGCTCATCCGCATACATCCAATAACACCGTAGCGGAAGGGATTCGTCACAAATTTCACGGTGTTGAGGTGTTCAACTCTATCGCCCAGATAGCCTTCGGGAAGGGCATGGGAGCTTTTCACTGGGATGCCTCACTGATACATCAGCCCGATATGCTCGGATTTGCCACCGACGATGCCCACTTCATCACAGAGGTCCCAGCGGAAAAAGGTGGGTGGATTATGGTCAATGCACCGGAGCTCTCCCGTGATGCGATAATAGCGTCAATTCACAGGGGAAACTTTTACAGTTCCAGCGGTCCGCTCTTTAAGTCGATATCTATTGAGCAGGGTAACCGGATAGTGGCTGAGACTTCTCCCGTTATCTACGCACGTTTGGTCGGTGCTAGAGGACTGAATAAGTACAGGGGTACAAAAAATAAAGAGCCGATGATGGAGATGCACTTCCGATTACCTGATGACTGGTCTTACGCACGCCTGGAGATTGAGGACGCCAATGGCAGAGTCGCCTGGAGTAACCCTCTTCTCATCGGTAAAGGGTAATTACCCCGGATATTTCGCAACGGACCAGCCTGTGTCGGGCGCTGGTCAAAAGGGGAAAAATGAGTGAATTATTGCTGGTGGAGACTAAAGAGCATATCTGTACCATTTCTCTCAACCGACCTGATAAGCGGAATGCCCTGAACCCCGACCTGCTGCGCCTTATGAAAGATACCTTTAGCAACATAAAGGCGGGAGGAGAAGTCAGGGTAGTAGTCCTGCGCGGTGCTGGAGAAAAGGCTTTTTGTGCCGGCGCAGACCTTCCGGCCGTGCTATCGGCAGAAAGCGGTCGGGATATTCTACAGGACGCTATCGAAAGCGTGGTTAACTGTCCATGCCCGGTTATTGCCATGATTTACGGGTATGCAGTGGGGGCAGGGTGTGACCTTGCGTCTGCCTGTGATTTGAGAATTATCGCCGACTCAGCCCGGATGGGGATAAATCCGGTCAAACTCGGCCTGGTGTATACCCCGAAGGCCATAGGGCGACTTGTTAGACTGATTGGTCCCGGTTACGCCAAGGAGCTATTCTTGACCGGCAGGTTCTTCACGGCGCAGAGGGCAAAGGAAATGGGACTGGTAAACTATGTTGTCCCTGAGGATGAACTGCTGGCTACTACCTACGCCCTGGCCCAGGAAATCGTCGAAAATGCCCCCCTGGCCGTGGCCGGCACCAAGTCTATCATAAATAAATACATAGATAGTAAATTAAGTCCGGAAGAAGAAGCAGCAGCACGGGCCATCGTGAGAAATGTCCGGCAGACCGAGGACATGAAAGAAGGGGTGCAGGCCTTTGCAGAGAAACGGAAACCCGAATTCCAGGGGAAATGACGCATCCCAGGACTATGTTTTCAGCTATAAGCTGAATCGCGAACCGGAGTCCCGACCAGTCTATCACCATCGTCCGGCTGAACTGGTAAGGGCAATCCTGGAGAGCCTGCTCAACGTTGTCACACCCATGAAAGCGGGCGAGGATACGAAGATTGACGGTTTCAGATGGCTGATGGACACTGAGAGTGCTTTTCAGATATTTCCGGAGGCCGATGGCCATTCTCACTCCTCGAAGACTGCTTTTTATGAACCCAGGATAGACCTGATTAAGAAGCTGATAGAGTCTATCATGACCATGGTCGAGTTTGAGCAGGACGGCCAGGTAATCAGGGTGGATGGTTTCAGACTGAAAGACCTTCAGGACTGGCTGGTTTCCAGCACTGGCGACCCACGGGAGGTTTTTGAGTACGCCGGTAGCCATTGCAGCTGTGATTGCGTCTTCTGCTGCAATAAAGGGAATCCTTCCTCTATTGTTGTGGACGACTCCCCAAACCGAACAGCCGAGGAAGAGTTTGAGGAGATGAGGACCAGGACAAAATATTTCTCACCGGAAGCCAGCAAGGCCTTGTTCCCTGGTTTAGGCTGCGTCTACGAGGTGCTGGAGCACCCTTTTTTTATGGAGGTGCTTCACTTACTGAGAGAGAAGATTTCTCAACCGTTCCGGATAACCACCAACGGCTGCAATCTATCCCCTGAAACAGTCGCCAGGCTTGCCGAGCTTAAACCCGTCTACTTATATCTCTCGCTGAATAGCTCCTCAGCCCTGCGTCGGCAGAGGCTGATGAGAGATGTAGAACCCAGGACAGCCATTAAGTCTCTGCCTCTACTCCGGCAGCACGGCATACCATATGCAACCGTAATCGTGCCCTGGCCAGTGGATTCGATAAACGAAATGCTGGACGACCTTTCTTCTACTATCGCCTATGCTGCCGGACATGAGACGCACCTTGTTCAGGTGAACCTCCCGGGATACACCAGCCACTTCTCATCCACCGGGCTTTTTGACCTCCCCCAGCTCTGGCGGGCGGTTGTCTCCCGCATCAGAGAGCTCAGAGAGGAACATGATTGCCCCATTGTGGTAATGCCAACTCTATACGAGGAGAATATCTATCAACCGCGTAAAAACCTGCCGCAAATACTGGGGTTGGTAAAGAACTCCCCCGCCAACATCGGCGGACTGCAGATGGGAGACGTCATTGTACGGATAAATAGCATTCTAATTCACGACAGGCCACAGGCCCGCGACCTCCTTGCCACCCTCCAGCAAAGTGAGGCCAGGACAGCCACTGTCGGTGTGCAGAGGGGGCACCAGACTCTCGAAATGAGCCTGGATTTGACCAGAAATTCTTACCCTTACTCCAGAGACATGGACAATTACCTGGGTATCGTTTTTGCCGGTACCGGGCTCAGGACAAGTGATATTGAAAGCCTGAGGGAGATTATAGAGGCCCGCCGGGTGAAGCGGGTACTGTTTCTTTCTTCAGAGTTGATGAAGCCCACGTTCGAGCAGTGCCTGACCGAATCACATCTGCCAGATAAGAGCAAGTACGAATTCGACATCGCCGCCCCCAAGAACCAGTTTTTTGGCGGTAATATACTCATGGGAGACCTGCTGGTGGTTCAGGACTTCATCGATTGCATCAGGGACTACGTCTCGCAGAAAGGGTACAGACCAGACCTGGTGATAATTCCCTCATCACCGTTTAATCTCAGCGGATGGGGCAGGGACCTTACCGGCAGGGTATACCTTGATATTGAAAGGGAGACGGGAATACCGGTTGAGCTTTTACACTGCGCCACCATGTATGAATAAAAAACAGATTCCTGATATTGCTATAATGTCAGGAGAGCCAGACAGGAGGACAAGCTCTGGCACACAGGAGGCCTGCCGACATGAAATTGGTTGAGCAAATGCTCAGCGGGAATACTGCTGCCCTGGCACGGTTGATTAGCCTGGTAGAGGACGGGAGCAGCGAAGTGTCCCAAATTATGAAGCTGATTTATCCCCGCACAGGGAAAGCCTACCGCATTGGCCTGACCGGACCTCCCGGACTGGGCAAGAGCACCATAGTCGACAAGCTGACAGCGGTGGCCAGAGGTCAGGGCCTGGAGGTAGGAATCATTGCGGTGGACCCCACCAGTCCGTTTTCGGGAGGCGCTCTATTAGGCGATAGAATCAGGATGCAGCAGCACTATCTTGATGAAGGCGTCTTTATTCGCAGCATGGCAACCCGTGGCAGCCTCGGGGGTTTGCCCAGAACCGCCAACGAGGTAATCAACCTAATCGATGCTTCCGGTAAGGACATTATCTATGTAGAGACGGTAGGAGTGGGGCAGAGCGAGCTGGACATCATCAAAAATGTAGATACGGCAATAGTCGTCCTGGCCCCCGAATCTGGAGACAATATCCAGACCATGAAAGCGGGCCTGCTTGAGATAGCGGATATATTCGTAATAAACAAGGCTGACCGGCCGGGTGCCGATGACCTTATCAGTGAGATGCAGGCCATGCTTCAACTTCATAGCGGGCGAACGCGGTGGGAAATACCCATAGTGGCGACTGAGGCGATTAACAACAAAGGTATTGAGGAACTCTACCGGCAAATTCAGCTACATCGTGAGGCCCTCAATGGGATGGGCATGCTTGACCAGCGGCGTAAACAGCAACGTCGGGAACAATTCATAAACACACTGGAGAAGAAAATCAGCACCGAATTGCTTGAGATTATCAGGCAGGATGGTCAATTAAATCAGTACGTTGGTGAGGTAGAGAAGGGGGAAATTGACCCCTATTCAGCCGCCGATGAGATTTTGAATTCGAAGACCTTCCTGACTACTCTGGCACAACAGCTATCACAGAGAAAGCGGCCTGGTGGCTAGGGAATACTGCACCTGTTACGGAGGAGGAACAGTCGAATGAAAGCGACCAGCAAGCTCGCCAAGTTCATACACGACTTGAGTTATGAGGACCTGTCAGACGACGCGATAGCAAAGGCAAAGCTGTGCCTGATGGACTGGCTGGGGGTTACGGTGGGGGGATATGCCGGCGGACTAGGTGATATAGACCCTATGATTGGTGCCCTTCAGCCGTTGTTTGGTCAACCACAGGCCACCCTCATCACGAAAAAAAGGAAAGTAGACGTTCTCAATGCGGCGCTAATTAATGGTACCGCTTCTCATTACCTGGACTATGACGATATCCAATCGGGAATGTCCGGGCATCCCTCCGTACCGGTGATGCCGGCTGCCCTGGCAATGGGGGAGTACCGCAAGGTCGACGGCAAAAGATTTATCACGTCACTGGTGGCCGGATTTGAGGCCGAATGTAGAATCGGGGAGGCCGTCAATCCCGAGCATTACGGGAGAGGCTGGCACGCCACGGCTACCCTGGGTTGTTTCGGGGCTGGAGCAGCGGTTGCCAATATGACTGGGCTCAGCACCGAAAAGGTAATCTCGACTCTGGGCATTGCCGGTACCCAGGCATTCGGTGTACGGCAATCGTTTGGCACCATGTGCAAACCGTTCCATGCCGGAAAAGCCGCCAGCAACGGGATTCTGGCAGCCATTCTGGCTGAAGGTGGCTTCACAGCCCCGCAGGAAATCCTCGAAGGCATCGATGGATTTGGTAAGATTTATTCGACAAAATTTGACGAAACAAAGATTGATAAATTAGGGCAACCTTTCAAAATAGAGCAGGTCATCTACAAGCGCTACGCCTCGTGTTACTTCACTCATGCCACTGTCCGGTGCATGCTGGGAATCCGGGAAAAGCACAGACCAGCATTGTCAGAAATAGACAAAATAACGGTAAAGGTGAGTCCGCTGGCCATCGATGTTGCGGGCAATCCTGTTCCTCAGACCGGATTGGAGGGGAAATTCAGCCTCAGTTACTGTGCCGTATTAGCCCTCGATAAGGGCCAGGCGCTGGAGTCCGACTTCACAGAGGAGCTGGTGAACGACCCGGAAACCAGGAGCTTGATGGCCAGAGTAGTTACGGTCACCGACGACTCGTTTACAGCACTGCAGTCAGAGATTTGTATCGAACTGAAAGACGGCTCGGAGATTAGGGAAAAGACTGACCTGATAAGCGAACGTGCCGTATCCGTGACCGGATGGGAATCCATACTGGAGGCGAAGACCGTTAATTTAATACGGGGTATTTTCCCTTTAGAAGTGGCTCGGGATGCTATCAAGGCTATCAGAGGACTGGAAGAAATCGATGACATCGGGAAGGTCGTAAACCTTCTGAGTTAGTATATACCGGGACTAACTATTAGCTGCGCTCTGGTGGCCTACAGTTCTTACATGCTCACGTATGTAGTCGGCTATTTCACCGACCATTGTCCCCTGAACAAATATCTCACTAATCCCTTTCTCTTTTAAGAAGGGGATATCCTCTTTGGGGATAATCCCTCCGCCGATAACCAGAATGTCTGCTATCTCCTGCTCTTTCAGAAGCTCTACCACACGAGGAAAGAGGTACTTATGAGCCCCTGACAGACAACTCAGACCTATGACGTCCACATCTTCCTGTATTGCTGACTGGACTATCGTTTCTGGAGTCTGCCTTAGGCCGGTATAGATGGTCTCCATTCCCTCATCCCTTAGTCCCAGGGCGATTACCTTGGCCCCCCGATCATGCCCGTCCAGCCCTGGCTTGGCTATCAGGACCCTGATTTTCTTTTCTTCATTCATCTTGATTTCCTTCCTCTTCCCTTGCAGCCTGTTCTTGCAGGCGGCGAGCCGCCGGGTCAATCGCAGTTTTCCGTACCCGGCGTTCCATCTCTTCCCGGTGCTCCTCTTCTTCCTCCTGCAACTTCTTTATCTTCTCCTCGGAATAACCCAGGATGCCGCTCAGGACTTCTATATTGTGCTGCCCCATAGTAGGAGGCGCAGTATGCCCACTCTCGTCGATAGCAGGCATTTTTATCGGATTACCGGCCAGCTTTATCTCTCCACCCAGAGAGTGGGGCAGATTCAGAATCATATTACGATGTAACACCTGAGGGTCGATAGCTGCCTCGGCCAGATTATTGATTGGGGCGCAGGCCATGTCTTCGGCATTAAACAGTTCCAGCCAGTCCGAAGCGGGGGCCTTTGCCAGGTACTCTTCGATGGTGCGGTTGAATTCCTCGCGGTGCTTTACCCTATCCCTGCCGTTCTTGAACCTCGGGTCATCTACCATCCAGTCAGCCCCAATTACCCTGGCCAATCTCGGCCAGACAGGACCAAGAGCAATGTAGCTATCATCTTTACACTTGTAGACACCGTAAGGTAATATCGCCAGGTGGCCTGAACCCAGAGGCTGGGGGACAATGCCTGAGCAAAAATAATAGGAGAGCTCATAGGCAAGCAGTGAGATACTGCTGTCCAGCAGGCTGACGTCTATCTTTTGTCCTTCCCCAGTGCGTTCCCGCTGGGTGAGGGCTGAAACTACTCCCAGGGCGCCAAACATACCTCCTGCCAGGTCGATTATAGGAGGGCCAGGCCTGACGGGGCGCCCACCAGGCTCACCGGTGATACTCATTACGCCACTCAAAGCCAGGGCGGTAATATCATAAGAAGGCCGTTCGGCATAAGGTCCGGTAGCGCCATAACCGCTTACCGAGCAGGAAATAATACGGGGGTTGATACTTTTCAGCGTTTCATAGTCAAAACCGAGGCGTTTCATGACACCGGGACGGAAGTTATCCCATACCACGTCGGAGATTTTAACCAGGTCATAAATCGCCTCTCTACCTGATTCGGTGCCAAGGTCAAGTGTGACTCCCTTCTTGTTACGATTGAAGGCCATGTAATAGAACAACTCACCCTGATGGTCGGGGCCAGCCACTTTCCGGCTCGGGTCGCCGATAGGCGACTCAATTTTAATGACCTCAGCTCCCAAATCAGCCAGTAGCATCGCTCCAAAGGGACCGGCGATGGCCCGGGAGAAATCGATAACCCTGTACCCAGATAAGGGCCCTTTCATTTTTTCACTCCTGCTATTTCACTAGAGAGACACTGGCTCATATTCCCCGAAGACCTCTCTGAGAACATCACACATCTCTTGCTCGCTGACATAGGCCTTAGCACACTCTATGAAGTGCGGGATGAGATTCTCATCCTCCTTATTTGCCTTGTCCTTTAGCTCCTTCAACAACTTCGCCACGGCACGGTTGTCGCGATTCTTCTTAAGTTCAGTGAGGTTCCGAATCTGCTTTTCCTCCGCCTGTTCTCTTCTAACCGGGTCATAGACAGGTGGTACCAGGTGGTTAATCTCCAGTTCCAGTTCATGTTCACCCACGAAGCAGTTAACCCCTACCATCAAATCCTCACCACTTTCTATCCTTCTCTGACGGGCATGGGCACTTTTTGCTACCTCTCTTTGCATATAGCCATTTTCGATAGCGGCCACAGCGCCACCCATCGCTTCTATTTTGTCCAGCTCTTTCCAGGCAGCCTCTTCGATTTCATCAGTTAGAGATTCGACATAGTAAGACCCCGCCAGCGGGTCACGCACCGTGCCCAGCTTGGCTTCGTAGTGCACAATTCTGGTAGCATCTCTGGCCAGCTGGGATGACTCCAGACCACGGCCCATGACCAATGGCTCGTCATAAGGAGGATAGGCAGTCCCCTCCCCACCGCTCAGAGCCGAGGCAACCGCACCTATTACCGAACGGGTCAGGTTGTTAAGAGGACGCTGGATAGTGGTATTCTCGCAGCCTATATGAGCACCCATACGACCTCCACGGAGAAGCATACTCCGCTCGTTCTTGGCACCGAACTTCTCTTTTACTATCCTGGCATACATCCTTCGGGATGCCCGGTGAAAGGCAATCTCCTTGAACATCTCCATGCTTCCGCCAAACTGGTTGATGGTAAACCTGGGGGCAAAGGAGTCAACATCCAGGCCAGCATTAACGCCTTCCTGTAAGTAGGCAATCAGTATCGCCATGCTGAAAGCCAAATCCTGCTCGCGGGTAGCTCCGGCCCCCCTGATGTGGTAACCTCCGGCGCTGGTGATATTTATCCGCGGGCAATACTCGTTCAGGAACACCAGGCTATCACGGAACATTCTCATCGAGGGTCCGGGTGGGAATATATAGGTGCCCCGTGCTACGAACTCTTTCAAAATATCATTCTGGGGGGTTGCCCTGAGTTTTTCCAGGGGTATTCCTCTTTTTTCCGCAAGAGCGAAATACATTGCGATGATGATATTTGCCGGAGCGTTAATGGTAAAGTTTGAGGCAATCCTGTCAAGCTCTGTCTCTCCCTGAAACGGTTCGTAGATTATCTCGAAGTCCCTCAAGGTATCAACGGTTACGCCAACCTTACCCACATCACCACGAATCAAAGGGTTGTCCGAGTCATACCCGCACTGGGTGGGCAAGTCGAAGGCAAGATTGGGTCCACCCCTGTCTCCCCGTTCTTGCAGTTCCTTGTAGTAGTCTCTGGTGTCTTCGGCCGTCCCGTAACCTGAATAACCGGCCGCCCTCACCAGCCGGGCAGCTTCTGGCCTACTTCTCCTCTGAGTTGTGGCTCTACCTACCCTGGGAACCGGCATACCGGGTTGCGCGGCGTAGATACCGGCAGTAAATGGGTATTCTCCAGGAAAACCGACCTTGCTGAGAAAGTCAAAGCCCTGGGCATCGATGGGGGTGTAGAATTTGGTCGGAGATTCCTTCAGCCCGAAACTCTCCAGGGCTGGCTTCAAGACCTTCTCTTCCCATTCCTGCTTCTTTTTCTTTATTTTCTGTATATTATTGCTCATCGTTCTGCCTCTCCAGCAAGAAATTCACCCTCATTATTGCGGATTTAAGCCTATCACAAGACTAGCAGGTTAGCAACTACTCCCGTGGACCTTCAGGATTTTCTGATTTTAATTACCGTTGATAGTATTGACTTCACCATGGATGCGTGATACTATCTGGCACTGAACGTATATATACAAATAGTGAAACCCATGACACCGGTAAAAATTGATACCAGTTACCCGAAGGAGATAGTCAGATGAAGAAACTAATCATAACCACAGGGCTACTGGGCGTGGCCTGTCTGTTGGTAATAACATCTTGCAGTAGTTCTCCAAAGTACGAGTTCAGAATAGCTGATTCAGACTACTATTCAGAAGAAGAAGCCTTTAGAGTATGGGCTTCTGAATCCGCCGGTGGTTCTGGTTCTTCTACAGACATAATAGTAATTGAACAAGAGCCACCAGCGTCATCAGACATGCTTTTTCCCGAATCCATAAAAGACGCGACAAGTGGAGAAGGCGAGTCTCAGGCTTTTGATATCGATACCCAGCGGATGATTGTCCGCACCGGCGATATCCGCATGGTGGTCGACGACATCGCTATCACCCTGGAAGAAATCACCGATATGGCCGAGGACTCCGGGGGGTACGTAGTCTCTTCAAATATATGGAAAGAAGACGAAAGATTTGTCGGGGTTATCAGTATCCGTGTGCCGACGGAGCTGTTCGACAGCACGATGAGAGCCCTGCGTGAGCTGGCGGTCGAGGTAGTAGCGGAGGAAACCTCAAGTCAGGACGTAACTGAGGAGTATATCGACCTTGAAGCTAAATTGAGGAACCTCGAGGCCACCGAAGAGCAGCTACTGGTGATAATGCAGATGGCGGTAGAGGTGGAGGACATCCTGGAGGTCCAGCGGGAGTTGACCAATACCAGAGATGAGATTGAACGCACCATAGGCCGCATGCAGTACCTCGAGCAGACTACCGAGACATCTTTTATCTCAGTGCAACTAACACAGTCCAAGCTCGACGTTGAATTCAGGGCCTATGGCGGCAGATATATTACCGGCGGTGATGAAGTTATCTTCGTGGCCGAGATTGTCGGTGGTTTTGCGCCGTATACCTACGAATGGGACTTCGGTGACGGGAACACCAGCACCGAGGCGATACCTGCCCACACCTATAACTCTGCCGGCGACTACACTATATCGCTGACGGTGACCGATGACCGGGGCAACACGGACACCGAGATAAGGACCGATTATATCCACGCCGAGTCCGGCTGGAGTGCCGGCAACATCGCCAAGAGCGCCTGGAAGGGCCTGCGTACCTTCGGGCAGGTGCTGGCAGACATTATTATCTGGGTGGGCATCTTCAGCCCCGTCATAATCGTGGTCGGGGTGGTGATATACCTGGTAAGGCGCCGAATCAAGAGGAGAAAGGCCGTAGAGTAGGACGGTTAGAAACTGCTTTCAATCGCCACTCGGACCTCGTCGTTGATCCGACCGTTGCCGTTGGTATCGGAGGTCACCTCAAAGAGTAACGCCGCCAGCCCGCTGACATGGGCAGCAGCGAACGAGGTACCGCTCTTGTATCCGTAGCTATTGTCAGGGAGTGTTGAGTAGATATCAAAGCCGGGGGCAATTACATCCACCCAGTCGCCATAGCCTGACAGCGGAGCCAGGGTCCCGTCCTGGGTTGAGGCTGCCACGGCAATGCAGTTCTCATAGTAGGCCGGATACACAGGCGTCTGACTGCCCTGGTTCCCGGCGGCGGCCACCACCACTACCCCCTGCTCCCAGGCATAGTCGATAGCTGCTTCCAGTTCTGCCGAAGGCTCGAAAAACTCGGCGCTGATATTAATAACGCTGGCACCCTCGTGCACCGCCCGGATGATGCCTTCGGCCATTGTCTCAGCGCTGGTCATACCCCTGTCGTCAGCCACCTTGATGCTCATTACCCGGCACGACGGCGCCATCCCGGCAATACCCTTGCCATTGTTACTGCTGGCGGCAATAATACCGGCAATATGAGTGCCATGACCGTAGATATCATCGGAAACGGGGCTATCAGTAAGGTTGACAGCCAGAACGACTCTGCCCTCCAGATCTTCATGGTCGCCTGCAACACCGGTATCCAGCACCGCCACCAGGACCTCTGCCCCCCCAGTCACGGGATTAGACGGTCGTGTCACCCGAACTTGCCCCAACGCCCACTGCATATCGATATAAGGGTCATTCAGCGCCACGGTATCGGGCTGAGCGGTAGACGTAGAGCCGCTAACCTCAGTAACTGCCTCCAGGCCTGCTTCTGCCAACACCTGTTGGTCAGCAGCAGCCGAAAGGGCACTCGGGAGACCAGGCTGCGCCCAGGACAGCTGGCCGGGGAGCTGAAGACCATCGGCGGTCAGAACGCCCTCAGTGATTCCCACCGAGGCAAACAGCAAGCCCACCAGCATCACAACCGGGGTTGCCATGTTGAATAGCTTCATTAAGTCTACGTTAACATGGCAACAGAATGGCAGGTATGACTAAATCGTCCCGACGCGGTATGGTACCTTAGTGCCAGTACAAATAGCCTTAGTCGTGGGACGTAGTAACAAGGTAGCCAATAGAAAAGGGCTCAGCAAGCGTAATCTGTTAACTCGCTGAGCCCCTAACACATCACCCGGAAGTTTGTCCCTTAAGGCAGGGGTCTAAACTATCAGCGCAGTCTGAGTCCCTTTTTTACACGGCCTGTGCCTGTCGCCTTTTTCTCAGGTACCAGAGCAGCAAGGCAAGCAGTATCAGGCCAGCTGGTAGCCCAAGCACCAGTCCCCAGTTAATCCAGACCGAGCTCTCGAATTCCCCGCTTAGGCCGCCTATCTCGACCTGGTAGGTGCCCGGGTCGTTCGGGCCAACGTCAAAGGTTATCGTCTCAGTCTGCCCGGGTTCAAGGCTGACCTTCTGTGTTGCTATTATTATGCCGTCCAGCTTGAGGAAAGCGGTATAGGTGCCACCCTCACCGCCAATGTTCGTCACCTCGACTGTAATGGTAGCGTCTTCTCCCGTGGTCACCACAAATGTCAGGAATTCCCATATCTCCGACCGTAAAGGTGTGATGATAAGGTTATCCAGCAGGAAGTCAGCAAACTCTTGGTCACTTCCTGGCGGAGTGTGGGTACTTACTCGAGCCAGGACCGCGAATATCGTGAAGTGCTCTACATCGGCAGTCTCCTTGCCAAGCTCAGCAACAACGCCACCGCGAGAGGCGAACTCAGTCCAGCCGAACTCATCAGTGTAGCAGGCCAGCGCAACAGAGACCACATTCTCAGGTAACTCGTCCAATTCATAACCCAGGGTGACACTTGCCCGTATACTGAATTCGGTACCCGACGGCCTGAAGTCATAGGCTTTACCCAGCAGAGTGGTATTGTCCGGAAGCCCGGGATTCTCAGCCTCCGTTATCTCGATTAAAGTTACCACTCTTCCTTCACTGTCCGCCACTATGGTGCCCTGTTGTATCTCGAGCAGGTGTCTGCCGTCCGGACTCGGTGCTTCCATGGTAGCCAGCAGCTCTCCGGTATCCGCCATCGGCACCCTGGTAATCTCACCAAGGAAATTGACCGTGAAGTAGTCAGGTTCTTCCTCATCAGGTTCTTCATCATCCCCGCCGTTAACAGGTTCAGCAGCAACGTTAAGAATAGCCGTATCTGATTTGTCAAGATAGGTGCCGGTCACTCTCCACTGACCGATATTCTCTGAGGTATAGGTATTACCCGACCAGTTACCACCGGCACCGACCTGTATGGAGAAGGCTGTGAATGAAGTGACATCACCCATGCTGGCACCAGTTGTATCATAAGCCCTTGCAGTATAGGTCTGGGACTCACCGGCATAGATACTGATGGTTTCCGGTGAGATTACTATATAACCCAACCGACGAATGGGAGGAGGGATACGGTCACCAAAGTTGGCCACATAATCATTACCAAGGGCCACTTCAAAGTCCGCCTCATTCGACGTGGTGGACGTATAACCAGCTAGATCTGTCTCTTCTACGGTGTAGACACCAGGGACCTCAACCTTAAACATGTACCGACCGAAACCATCGGTAGTCGTGGCATTTATGGCGGTACTTTCAACTCTGAGGGTGACAGTCACACCGGGAATACCGAGTTCATCATCGTCCCAATCTGTATTGCCATTGGTATCATTGAAAACAGTGCCGTAGATTGAAGCAAATTCAGATTCTCTTGCCGCATCTCCGAAGTCAACCTGGTAGTCCTCACCCAGGGTTACGTCGACATGTACCTCGTTCGGGGTGGTGGAGAAGTGGCCATCGGGGTCGGTCTCAACCACCGTGTGGACGCCGGCAATATCAACCCTGAACATGTACCGCCCGAACTCATCGGTGGTCGTGGATGTTGTATCATCAAGAGTGACGGTCACATCAGGAATACCGAGTTCTCCGTCATCCTGTTCTCTATTGCCGTTTGCGTCGTCGAAAACAGTGCCGTAGATTACGGCAAATACAGATTTGATTATCGCATCTCCGAAGTCAACCTGGTAGCTATCACCCAGGGTTATGTCGACATGTACCCCGTTCGGCGTGGTGGAGAAATAGCCATCCGGGTCGGTCTCAACTACGGTGTGGACACCGGCACTATCGACACTGAACGTGTACCGCCCGAACTCATCGGTGGTCGTGGGTGTTATATCATCAAGGGTGACGTTCACATCAGGAATACCGAGTTCTCCGTCATCCTGTACTCCATTGCCGTTCGCGTCGTTAAAAACGGTGCCGTAGATTACGGCCGGGTCTTCAGGGCCACTCAATACATCACCGAAGTCGACTTCTTCGTCTTCGCCGAGTACAACGGTGATGGGCACCTCGTCCGGGGTGGTGCTATTATAACCTGGCAGGTTTGTCTCAACGACCCGATAGTTACCGGGCGTGACATTCAAGAAACTATAGCTGCCATCACCAGCTGTGAGGGTCGTGCGTAGGACGGTCTCACCCCTGAATAGTTCTATAGTAACGCCACCAATACCAATCTCGCCAGCGTCATACACCCCATTGCGGTCGGTGTCATTGAAAACAAAACCGCTCACCGTGGGGCCCGGCTCGATGTCGAACTCGTTGCTTTCTCCGGTGATGGTATCACCAGTAGCCGTAATAGTATTATCAGTGCCGGTCGTATGTATAGTGACTTCACCTGTCCAGACACCTAAAGTGAAGTCGCCCGTCTCCACCGGCGCTATAGTCCCTGTGCCGTCGCTGAGGTCTGCCCTGCCTGTGTAGTCGGTGACGGTATTGTTGTACTCATCAACAGCCGTGATGGTGATTGTGAAAGGTACTCCAGCTACCTGCGGACTGAATATAGCACTAAAGTTGAAATGGTCTAGCTCGTCCGCAGTCCAAGTCTTGGTAGCAGTAGCATAGACAGTCTCCGAAACACTTGCCTTGACGACAGTGTCACCTACCAAGGTGGAGGTAATGACTGCGTCTGCTTCACCACTTTCATTGGTAATCATTTGCCTTGAGACGAAGTCGCCAGGACCACTTACAATTGCCCAGGTTATTACTTCATTCAATACCGGATTATCCTCATCGTCATAGGCTGTAACGATGAGGGTGTGCTCGGTACCAACCGTGTTGCTATCGCTCCCGACATGCCTCAGTTCAAGTCTTACGGTCTCACCGCTGCTAACGTTAAACTCGTTGCTTTCTCCGGTGATGATACCATCAATAGCCTCAATAGTATTGTCAGTGCCAGCAGTGGTTATAGTGACATCTCCCGTCCAGACACCGGCAGTAAAGTCGCCCGTCTCCACGGGCGTAATTGTTCCAGTGTCGTCACTGAGGTCTGCCCTGCCAGTGTAGTCGGTGATGGTGTTGCCGTACACATCGACAGCCGTGATTGTGATGCTAAAAGGTATCCCGGCTACCTGCGGACTGGGTATGGTAGCAAAGATGAAATGGTGAAGCGGGCCAGGCTCAACGTCAAACTCGTTGCTTTCTCCGTTAATAGCACCGTCAGTAGCCTCAATAGTATTGTCAGTGCCGGCAGTGGTTATGGTGACATCTCCCGTCCAGACACCGGCAGTAAAGTCGCCCGTCTCCACCGGCATTATGGTTCCAGTGTCATCGCCGAGGTCTGCCCTGCCCGTGTAGTCGGTGACGGTGTTGTTACATGCATCGACAGCCGTGATGGTGATGCTGAAAGGCACCCCGGCTACCTGCGGACTGGGTATGGTAGCAAAGATAAAATGGTCATGGGGGCCAGGCTCAACGTCAAACTCATTACTTTCTCCGGTGATGCTATCATCGGTGGCCGTAATAGTATCATCAGTTGAGGTGGCGGTTATAATGACATTTCCTGTCCAGACACCTGATATGAAATTACCCGTGACCGGCCCGTCTGTAGAAACCGCCTTTACGGTACCGGTGTCGTCACTGAGGTCTGCTGTGTCCGTGTAGTCAGTGACGGTGTTGTTACATGCATCGACAGCGGTGATTGTGATGCTGAAAGGCACCCCGGCTGCCTGCGGGTTGGGTATGGTGGCAAAGATGAAGTGGTCAAGCGGTCCACTCTTGACAAACAAGGTAGCATCAGCTTCTTCCCCGTAGTAATCACCGGTTACCGTCCATCTACCTGCATTCTCAGAGTTATAGGTATTATGAGGTGACCAGTTGCCACCAGCCGCAGTATTTATGGAGAAAAAGGTGTCTGAGGTAACATCACCCAGACTAGTGTTGTACGCGTCATAGGCCTCAGCAGTATAGGCCAGGGATTCACCGGCAGTGATGTTGTCAATATCAAGATACGATGAGATTTTTATATAGTCTACGACAGGGGTCTCTTCTGTAGCCGTGTTACTCTCCGGGTCAGGGTCGTATTCACTGCCACCTATCGCAGCAATATTTTCAACACTTACCTGTGTGATTTCCTGGTTAATGGTGACTACCACCGTTAGTGTTATCTCACCATCGCTGGCCAGGTCTCCTATATTCCAGGTAATCGTTCCATTGCTGAGGATGCCACCATCCGCCGATACCAGAGTGACTCCATCCGGCAGCTCGTCCGTGACGACTACCCCGGTGGCATCACTGGGACCATTATTTCTAATGGTAATTGTATATGTTAATTCTGCTCCAGCTATTACTAACTGTTTATCACCCGTCTTGGTTATCGAGAGGTCCGCTCGCCTCTGAAAACCAAAATTGACAGTGGCCGTGCCTCCAGCCACCACGTATACATCATCAACAGGATTGGGCGTAGTCCCTATATACCCGGACGGTGCCGTAACCTCTACACTGTGTGTACC
>DUFD01000049.1 GCA_011171075.1 Dehalococcoidia bacterium
TGGTTCCGGCATGGGTAGGGGCATGGGAAGAGGAATGGGCCGCGGTATGGGTAGAGGTATGGGGAGAGGCATGGGTATGGGCGGTGGCATGACCGCTCCCCCAGGGCCAGCATCCCGGCCACAGTCTCCAGAGCAGGAACTTGATACACTCAAAGCCCAATCCCAGGCGATGGCACAACAGCTGGCCGAGATTCAACGCCGGATTGACGAACTGGAAAAGAAATAAGAAAAACAAGAAGAGACACCGCCCAAGAAACTAGGATGATTATATCAGTTGCCAGCGGCAAGGGAGGGACAGGCAAGACACTGATAGCCACCAGCCTTGCCCTTTCTCTGAAAGATATTGAGAAAGTGCAACTCCTCGACTGTGATGTAGAGGAGCCGAATGACCATGTGTTCCTAAAACCCGAAATCACCAGCAGCAGAGCCGTATCCTTGCTGATCCCTAAAGTAGACGAAGATAAATGCACCTACTGTGGCAAGTGTGCTCAGGTGTGTGCCTATAACGCCATTGCCGTGCTGGGTAACCATGTGCTGACCTTCGCCCAGCTCTGTCACGGCTGCGGTGCCTGCAGCTACCTCTGCCCGGAGAAGGCCATCTCTGAAGAGAGCCGTGAGACGGGTATTGTTGAATCGGGACATATAGACGGTTTAAGCTTCATTCAGGGCAAGCTAACTGTCGGCGAGGCGATGCCAGGACCCGTTATCAGAAAGGTGAAGGAATACGCCGATAACGACGATAGCACAGTCATCATCGATGTACCGCCAGGCACCTCCTGCCCGGTAGTGGAAGCCGTTAAAGGCAGTGACTTCTGCCTGCTGGTAACCGAGCCAACTCCCTTCGGACTTAACGACCTCACCCTGGCGGTGGAGACAGTGAGAGAACTCGGTATCCCCTGCGGTGTTGTTCTCAATCGCGCTGGTGTCGGCGACAACAAGGTCGAGGGGTACTGTAAAAAGGAGAGCCTACCGATACTGCTGACCATTCCGCTGGATACCGATATTGCCCGCCTCTATTCACGGGGCATCCCTCTGGTCGAGGGGCTCCCGCAGTGGAGAGATGGCTTCCTGGAACTTTTTGATAAAATAAAGGCATCGATTGATGAAAGAAATCGTAATACTGAGCGGTAAGGGGGGTACCGGCAAGACCACTATCGTCGGTTCCTTTGCCGCCCTAGCAAAAAGGAAGGTGCTGGCCGACTGCGACGTGGATGCCGCCGACCTTCATCTGCTGCTCAGCCCTTCGGAGAGAAAGCAGAGCGAGTTCTGGAGCGGGCAAATAGCTCACATAGATAAAGACCTGTGTAATGAGTGCGGACTATGCCAGGAGATTTGCCGTTTTAATGCGATTAAAGACTTCAAGGTCGACCCAGTATCCTGCGAGGGCTGCGGTTTTTGTTCCCACGTATGCCCGGTCGAGGCTATAACAATGCAAGAAAACATGTCCGGTTACTGGTTTATCTCCGATACCAAATACGGGCCTCTGGTCCATGCCCGCCTGGGAATCGCTCAGGAGAATTCGGGGAAACTGGTGGCGGCAGTCCGGCAGCAGGCCAGGCAAATTGCTGGCGAGAGGAATCTGGACTACGTCATCAGCGACGGTCCGCCGGGAATCGGATGCCCTGTCATTTCCTCGCTGTCAGGGGCCAGTCTTGCCCTGCTGGTCACGGAACCCACTCTCTCCGGAATGCACGATTTAGAGCGGGTTTTCGGTGTCTGCCAGCACTTCGGGGTACCCGCCATGGTCTGCATCAATAAATACGACCTGAACGAGGAAAACACGTGGCAGATAGAGAGTAACTGCCTCAGCCAGGGGGTAAAGATAGCCGGGAAGATTCCTTTTGACAACGTGGTTACCGAAGCCATCGTACACGGCGTGCCGGTGGTGGAGTATAGCCGGAACGGCGTATCTCAGCAGATAGACGCTCTCTGGGGAACGGTCCTACAATCACTGAACCATTGAGGAGGGAAGATGCCAGTTTACGAATTCAGATGCAAGGAGTGCGGGGGAATGTCCGAGTTTCGGGTGTCCAGTTACTCGGCCAGCCAGTCGCTGGTCTGTTCCAGTTGCGGGAGTCACGACATGGAAAGACTGATATCGGCCCCGAACCTGTTGAGAGTCGAGGCCAAGTCACCGGGCACTACCTGCTGCGGGCGTGAGGAACGCTGTGAGGCGCCACCCTGCTCGACCGACGAAGGTTGTCGGAAACTTTGAATCATAAGGAGGGAAACCCATGCAGGACCTTATCGAAGAGTTCATGGCACAGAAGAGGTTCGCTATCGTGGGTGCCACCGCTGACACAAAGAAATACGGGAACGAGATATTTCGAAACCTGACGAGCCGCGGCTATGAGGTCTATCCAGTGAATCCCAGGCTGAAGGAACTCGAGGGAACGAAGTGCTACCCCAGTCTCAGCGACATACCGGTCAAGGTTGACGTCGTCGACTTCGTGGTACCGCCGCCAGTAACCATGGAGGTCCTTAAGGAGTGCAAGCAGCTCGGGCTTGACCGAATATGGCTTCAGCCGGGTTCGGAAAGCGAAGATGCTCTTGCCTTCTGTGAAAAAAACAATTTAAAGGCCGTACACAGTGTGTGCGTCATGATGAATTGAACGCGGTGCAGTACAGAGGAAACAGGCAATTTTCAGGGTATCTCCTGAAACGGTAAACCGAAATAAATCAGCAGACGGAGGTTGTTATGAGGTATGCGATACCGGTCAGCGGCGGGATAGTATCGCCGCACTTCGGTCATTGTGAACATTTTGCTCTTATAGATGTTGACGAAGACAGAAAGGAAATAGTGAAGAAAGAGCTCGTCCCCTCACCAGGCCACCAGCCGGGTCTCCTCCCGGAGTGGCTGGCAGAGCAAGGCGTCGCCTTTGTGATTGCCGGTGGAATGGGGTCGAGAGCACAGAACCTTTTTCAGCAAAACCGCATTGGTGTCGTCATCGGCACCATGGAAAACGACCCGGAGAAGGCCGTTCTGAGTCACCTCAACGGCCAACTGGCTACGGGCGACAATATTTGTGACCATTAAGCAATGAGATTGGAGAACAACCTATGATAACCGAGGAGCAGGTCATAGAGAGCCTGGAAACAGTACTGGTGCCAGCTGTGAATCGCAGCATCGTCGGGATGAACCTCGTTCGCGGGGTCACAACTACCGACAAAGAGGTGAGTGTTACACTGGCGTCAACCGGACTGATTCCAGGCGCACAGGACTGGATAAGTACCAAGGCGAAAGAAGCCATCAAGAAGCTGCCTGAAGTCAATGATGTTAAGGTAGAGTATAGCGATGTCAAGGCGATGGACCTGAACGAAATCGACCACATCATTGCTGTGATGAGCGGTAAGGGCGGAGTGGGCAAGTCGCTGGTATCCAGCCTGCTTGCTGTTGCCCTGCGGCGCAAAGGCTACGAGGTGGGTATTCTGGACGCCGACATCACCGGTCCGAGCATACCCAAGATGTTCGGCCTCATCGACCGGCCAAGTGGCAGCGAGACCGGGATATTGCCGGTGCTGTCGAGTTCAGGGGTTGAAATCATGTCCATCAACCTTCTCCTTCCTAACGAGGACGATGCCGTCATCTGGCGAGGCCCACTGATTGGGAACACGATTAAGCAGTTTGGCGAGGAGGTACTCTGGGGCAAGCTCGACTATCTGATTGTGGACCTGCCTCCGGGCACCGCCGACGCACCGCTCACACTAATGCAGTCCTTTCCCGTTTCCGGTGTAGTGGTTGTTTTCACTCCCCAGGACCTGGTTGAAATGATTGTCCGCAAGGCGGTGAACATGGCCCGGAAGATGGATAAACGCGTTCTGGGTGTGGTCGAGAATATGAGCTACCTTTATGTACCCGAGATAGATAAGAAGATTGAAATCTTTGGCCGGAGCCGTGGTGAGGAAATGGCCCGTGCCACTGATGCCCCGCTTCTTGGCCAGTTGCCTATAGACCCTGAGCTAGCCAAACTCTGCGACGAGGGTGGAATTGAAAGCTACGACGGTGAAATCGTGGCCAAGCTGGGTGACTCTCTTATCAAGGCGATGTCGGCGGAGGACAATTGAGCAGGAGACGAAAGAATGTCCACTGAATTTGAGGAGCTTCAAGAACTGGCTTCGGCAGATGCCCGTGATGTCTATTCTGAGACGGTTATCGACCATGCCATGAACCCGAGAAATGCCGGCATTATGCAGGATGCCGACGGATATGCGAGAATCACCGGGCCCTGCGGCGACACAATGGAGATATGGCTTAAGGTCAGCAATGATACTATTGTCGATGCTACCTTCATGACCGATGGCTGTGGTACCAGCCTAGCCTCCGGCAGCATGGTCACCGAGATAGCTAAAAGTAGAAACGTTGATGAAGCCCAGAGGATTAGCCAGCAGGATGTTCTGGATGCCCTGGACGGACTTCCTCAAGACAGTGAGCACTGTGCCCTTCTGGCAGCCAATACCCTCAAAGCGGCCTTAAGAGACTACCTGACCATGAAACGAGAGCCCTGGAAAAGAGCCTATCGCAAGTACTGAAGCATATATTGCCAGCCCCCGTTGTTTCTATTTCCAACATCACCAGCTCTCCTCACTACCATGGAATTCCTTGACAAAGTTTGAATAGCGGACTGATAATAAGACGCCGTTAAACAAATCAAGCATTGTCATATGCACAGAAAGGTTGGGCAATTAATGGAAGTGACAATTGTAGAGACAACCGCGGGAAGCATTGCCGGCATCACAGAGCGAGACGTTTATGCCTTCAAAGGCGTCCCTTACGGTGCACCCACCGGCGGCAAGCGTCGATTCCTGCCACCGCTGCCGGTTGAGCCATGGGCAGGTGTACGTTACGCCGGCGCCTACGGGCCAATCTGCCCGCAGACGGGGTCGCTGGTTGATGAATCCCGGCCCTATTCTATCACCCGCACGGAAGGACATACCATATTACTCCCCCAAAGTGAAAACTGCCTGGTACTGAACGTATGGACACCGGCTGTAAATGATGGCGGCAAGCGACCGGTGATGGTGTGGCTGCATGGCCGGGGTTTTGCACAGGGAGCCGGTTCGGAAACACAATATAACGGCGCCAACCTCGCCAAACATGGCGATGTGGTCGTCGTTACGATTAACCACCGCCTGAATCTATTTGGTTACCTGTATCTAAAAGAAATCGCCGGAGAGGAATATGCTTCTTCGGGCATCAACGGAATGCTGGACGCAGTACTGGCCCTTGAGTGGGTGCGGGTAAATATTGAAACATTTGGTGGTGACCCCTCCAACGTGACCATTTTCGGTGAATCCGGCGGTGGTCGCAAGGTCAGCGTGATGATGGCCATGCCTTCGGCAAAGGGCCTCTTCCAGAAAGGTATTGTCCAGAGTAGCCCGGGGTTACGTGGCGGAAATCCCAAAGCTTCCACGGACCTGGCCGAACGTTTCCTGGCAAAGCTGAACGTCAAGAAAGACGAGATGGAAAAGCTCCAGGAGTTACCGGCGCAGCAGTTACTGAATGCCATGGGCACGATTGCGTCGGATGCACCTACCAGTGTGATGGTTAGCAGGTCTATTATGAGTCTATCCCCGGTAGTGGACGGCCATTACCTCCCCGCCAACCCATTCGACCCCGTGGCGGCACCGACTGCAGCGGATGTAGCTCTTATGATTGGGACCAACCGGGATGAGTCTGCCACCTTTCTGGCTCGCGACCCCCGTCGCCGCCGGCTTACCGAGGAAGAGTTGAATGAACGCCTGAATAATCTACTCGGTGATAAAGCGGAGAGTATACTCAGCGTCTACAGGAAAACACGACCCAATGACACACCCTGGGATCTGCTAATAGGTATTACGAGCGAAGACAGACGGATAGGTTGTATCAATATGGTGGAGCGCAAGCTGGCAGGTGGCCCTGCGCCGGTCTACATGTACCTGCTTACCTGGCAATCTGATTTCCTTGGCGGTCTCTTCAAAGCGGGACACGGCCTTGAGATTCCGCTTGCGTTCGACATTGCCGATGACGTGGGTATGACCGGTGACCGCCCTGATAAACAGGAGCTGGCTGCAGCCGTGAGCGGAGCATGGGCAGCCTTCGCGCGTAACGGAGACCCCAGCCATCCGGGGATACCGAAGTGGGAGCCCTATACTATCGACAACCGTGCCACCATGCTCCTGGATGTCCCTTGTCGGCTGGAAATAGACCCGGCCCGTGAGGAACTCGATGCCTGGAAAGGTATGGAGGTGATTCCCTAGGCCCAAACCATCCAGGGTACGTGAAGCCTGGATTCATAATAATCCTGGCACTTCGCTTACCCGGTATCATGAGTGCTTCCTGTCTTCAGAAATCGTCTTGACAAAGACGGAGCGAAAGGCAGACAATGGGCGTGATATCTAACGCTGTCATATCACCATAGAAAGGAATGAGAGATGGACGTGACAATTGTAGAGACAACCGCGGGAAACATTGCTGGCATCATGGAGCGAGACGCTTATGCCTTCAAAGGCGTCCCCTACGGTGCCCCGACCAGTGGCAAACGTCGATTCCTGCCACCGCTGCCGGTTGAGCCATGGGCAGGAGTACGTTACGCCGGCGCCTATGGGCCAATCTGTCCGCAGACAGGGTCGCTGGTAGACGAATCCCGGCTTTACTCTATCACCCGCACGGAAGGGCATACCATATTACTCCCCCAAAGTGAAAACTGCCTGGTACTGAACGTATGGACGCCGGCTGTTAATGATGGCGGCAAGCGTCCCGTGATGGTGTGGCTGCATGGCCGGGGTTTCGCACAGGGGGCTGGTTCGGAAACCCAGTATAACGGCGCCAACCTTGCCAAACGTGGCGACGTGGTCGTGGTCACCATCAACCACCGGCTTAATGTATTCGGCTACCTGCACCTGGCAGATATAGCCGGTGAAAAATTCGCCGGCTCAGGCGTAGCCGGAGCACTGGACATGGTGCTGGCGCTTGAGTGGGTCCGGGCAAATATTGAAACGTTCGGTGGGGACCCCGGCCGGGTGATGATATTTGGTGAGTCCGGTGGCGGCGCTAAGGTCAGCACGATGCTGGCACTGCCTGCAGCCAAGGGCCTTTTCAACCGTGCTGCCATTCAGAGCGGACCCGGAATACGGGGGGTGGACGCCAATGATGCCTCGGACCTGGCCGAACGTCTGCTGGCAGCACTGAATATCAAGGTAAATGAAATCGAAAAGCTCCAGGAAGTACCGGCACAACAGCTACTGGATGCTTTGAACCAATTACCAGAACGGCCTGACACCGGTGTCATGGGTACACCCAGAGGGGCTATCATGCGGTTTTCACCGGTAGTAGAAGGCAACTACTATCCCGCCCATCCGTTCGACCCCGTGGCTGCGCCAACGGCAGCGGACGTGCCGGTCATCGTCGGCACCAACCGCGACGAAAACGCCACCTTCCTGGCAGCTGACCCCAGGCGCCGCAGGCTTACTGAGGAAGAGCTACACCAGCGTCTGACACCTCTGCTTGGTGACAAGCTGGATAAGGTGCTCAATACATATAAAAAGGCTCGACCAAATGACACGCCGTGGGACCTGCTAATCGGGATAGCCAGCGAGCCCATGCGGCAGCGGGCAATTCAACTTGCGGAGCGGAAGGCAGCCGGCGGCACGGCACCAGTCTATATGTACCTCTTTAACTGGCAGTCCGATTTCCTGGGAGGTCTCTTCAAAGCGGGACATGGCCTCGAGATTCCGTTTGTGTTTGACATTACCGACGATGTGGGCATGACCGGCGACCGTGCTGATAAATACGAGTTGGCCGCACAGGTACGTGATGCCTGGGCTGCCTTTGCCCGCAGCGGAGACCCGAACCACCCCGGCATCCCGAAATGGGAACCCTTTACTGCTGACAACCGTGCCACCATGCTCTTCGATACTCCGTGTAAATTAGCGATTGACCCGGGTCGTGAAGAACTCGACGCCTGGGGATGAGTTGAAGACTTTGCTGCAGAAAGATACAAGCTAACTATAGATAATCATAATATCTAGTTTGATAACCAGAAATCATCTAGATTACTGGTGAAATAAAAGGCTAGCCTTTTACTACTCTGAAATCAACAGACAAGGCCGAGGCCACTGGTAACTGAACTGGGCCTGCATTAGCAAGCTCAGAACAGCTGGTTTTGGTAATCCTAACCAGTAGTACTTGTTGCAGTACTGGCATCACCCACGTCAGGCCGTGATTTCCGCCGCCTCCGCCTCCATCCCAGAGCTTCCAGGAAGTCACCGATGGCAATATCGTCATGGGCATCGCTACGCATTGTCAGGTCTGGATTTATCCTGTACCTCGTGCCTCGACCTACCTTCCGTTTATGGATGTATTCGGCTTCATAAAGGTCGGCGATTATCTTACGTATTGCCCTCTCGGTAATACCGATATCCATAGAGATTTCTCGTGCCGTTATGCTCGGATGCTTTGCCAGATAGCTGAGAACAAGGGCATGATTCGTCATGAACGTCCATTCCGACACAATCGAATACCTCCCCCTAAAAGTACTCTTAAAATACTACCAAACGTACTAGAATTCCTCTTGACAGGAACAATATACCATGATATGTTATTCATGTATATACTATCAGGAAGTATTGGACATGACTACCATTTCGTGTATTAATTCTATGTTTCTTATACCATATATTGGCCGTGAATTGCAAGCTGTTGTGCCTGATAGCCCATAAATAGGCACGGCAGGACAGCGATTTAGTAATAACTGGGGTGAAAGAACCACACAAATACCTCGCATTAATACGCCGGGAGGTACAGTAAATGTTCTGGAGCAAAAAGGAGAAAACCGCCTCTCCCACCTGGAAATGTAAAGCAGCCGGATGTGATTTTGTTTGCGATGACTATCTTACGTTGCAGAAACACACGTATAAAAAGCACCCTGGATTTATAATGCACTGCGAAGTGGAAGGGTGTAACTTTACCTGTGATGACTACAGGACGCTGGAGAAACACATGTCCTGGAAACACCCGGCAGGCAAATCTACAGTAGTATCTTAATAAGTTATTGAGAATTTTATTATCGCGGGTAATTGCTTGTTGAGGAGGGCGGAATGGTTACACTTGATTCAGCGGTTGAGATAGGACTGAACGGATTCCTCAACAGGTATGGTGACACCCGTGCCAAACAGGAACTCCTGTTATTCTGGGGACTGCATCCCGATGCCCGGTTTAGCAGGCTTGCTGTCCTGTCTGCAATGGAGTGTTCAAGGCTCGACGTGGAAAAAGCACTGAAAAGTATGGCCAATGATAACCTCATAGATATGCGTTCGGATAGCGGGTTGATTACCTATTCGTTAACCACAAATGAGAATATCCGGCAGATGGTGGCTTTACTCAGTACACTTGATTGGGGTCAGAGGCACATGTTGTTAACTAATACTCATCAGGTGACTGATACATGCAATCTGGTATCAGCGCAGGAGGGTCTATGATTCACTTTCACAATGGACGAAATGGTCATTCTAAAAAATTACCCAGGCCAATACACGACTACATGAGGCAGAGATTTGGAGTTCTGCCGGAATATCTGGATACCCTGCGGTGCTTCGGATTTGAAGGTATGGTCAATGACAAGAAAGTCATACGTTACCGAATCTACAGTCCAACAAAAGCCCAGCAGCAAAAGATAACCATAGGCAGCCTGTCTGACCTTGATAAAAACCCCGTCATGCTGCTTTATGAAGGATATATTGATAAAGAAGGAAAGGCGTATGTAGCCGACCGACGCAAGTCTCTTCGAATTAAATAGCAAGAAACACCCGCCACCGAGGACAGAGGCCCAGATTTGACACGGGGGGAGTAACGACAATCCTGCGCGACCCCTGTACCAGGAACGGGAGAGTTAGCCGAGAGCCTGGCATGACTCTTCCGTAATTTTTTGGGTGAGACTTAAGGAAATTCTATGACCACCGAAAGCCCACGACAGAAAATACTAATAAGAAAAACATTAAAGAACAGCGTATTCGATGGTGCCTGCCATTCTGCCATGCTCGGATTGACCCAGAGCTACGTGGTGCCTTTTGCCCTGGCACTCAAAGCTACCACCGCTCAAGTAGGGTTGCTATCGAGCATACCCAGCCTGACTATGGCTCTCTCTCAGCTGGCAGTTCCGCGCTTAATTAAAAGAGCCGGCAGCCGAAAGCGTCTCATATTGCCGGTGGTTCTGATGCATGCCCTAATGTGGATACCCGTCCTGCTTGTCCCCTACCTGTTTCCAGGAGACAAGGTGTGGTGGTTGATTGGGCTTATGACACTCAGTGCTGTCTTCGGCTCACTGGCACTGCCGGCCTGGGGTAGCATGATGGCCGACCTAGTCCCTGAAGATACCAGAGGTCGGTACTTCAGCCGAAGAAGTAGAATCTGCGACTTAACGATGTTGGTCGTATCTTTCGTGGCCGGTGGTATCTTGCAGTGGACTACCGGCAGCCCGTTTCTTGGCTTTTCCATCATATTTGCCGGTGCCGTACTATCCCGCCTGACCTCTTGGTACTTCCTCTCGAGAATGCACGAGCCGTCATTAAAGGAGCCAACGAATAATCATGACAGTCTGCTGAGTACAATCAGGAAGCTGCGGTCTTCAAATCTGGGCAGGTTTATAACCTACGTGTCATTAATAAACTTTGCTACCAGTTTGGCCGGTCCCTTCTTTGCCGTCTATATGCTCCGCGATTTAAAGTTCGACTACCTCACCTACGTCGCTATCACAGCAACTGCCACCATTGCTTCTGTTACCTTCCTGACACGGTGGGGTAAACGAGCAGACCGAGCCGGCAACCTGAAGGTTATGAGAATTACCTCATGTGTGATACCGATGCTCCCTTTGCTGTGGCTGGTGAGCAAAGAGATCTACTATCTCATTCCCGTCCAGATACTGGCGGGATTTGCCTGGTCCGGCTTTACCCTTACCAGCAGCAACTTTCTGTATGATGCCTCTCCGCAGGGGAACAGGACACAGAGTATAGCCATCTTCAATGCCGTCAATGGCATGGCTATATGTCTGGGCGCCCTGATGGGTGGGTTTCTGGCACCGCGTCTCCCTCAGCTCCTCGGTAACAGCCTACTCTGCCTGTTCCTGATATCCGGCGTCCTCCGGGGGTTTGTCGTAATATTACTGCTGCGTAAAATTTCCGAAGTACGCCGCGTTCCAAAGGTTGGTTCTCTCGAGCTACTTTTCGGTAAGCCTGTCTTACTCTGGGTCAGCCTGAAAAATAGTCTGGAGGCAGTGTTACCTCCTTTCCCGCAACCGGAGAGTATACTGACACCTTCTCTTCAACCAGTAACCATACCCTCGAGGTATCAGTTTACTAAAGCGAGTCGTAGTCCCCCAATTTTGGACGACAGTTGATGCTGCCAGACGCAGACGGACACGTTAAGAGAAAATAGAAGATACCAGTTCTGCCTGTTATCATCCCCTGGTGGAGCTGAGGGGATTCGAACCCCTGACCTCCTCCGTGCAAAGGAGGCGCTCTCCCAACTGAGCTACAGCCCCGTGGCAAAGACATTATAGCAATAATAGGAACCTCTCACAATAAGACACACCCTGTATCATAACGCCAGCAGACCGTTACTTCCCTAGGAAAACGAGATTTCCCTTGTCAGTAGCTTTTTTGCTTCCCACATATATTATCCGTCAATAAATTATGTAGTCTTTTATCAAATCCGCAACGCGAAACCACCTTACCCTTCGTTTATCTGCACCACAAATCCATCATATTCCCATGGAATATTGACAACAATCCACATAAAACGCAATAATTTCAACGGCGCCATAATGAATAATATTTCACCGTATACCAGTTACCTGCGAATCATATTGAGGTGGTGCATCTTCTTAACACCCGCTGTGATTCTCCCCAATGATATATAAATTGGAGGTGGCAACCATGTCGTACTGGTTTACTGATGCTGCGGTCAAGGACCGCTTACCTCTATCCGGTGCCAGTGCCATCCGGGGAATGTCATTATCGTTCAGCATACCCAGGCTTTTCATGGGACCCAATGCACTCTCTGAGATTAGAGGCGGGGGAGCCAACGTTTTTGAGGCAGTGGGGTCGAAGTGCGCCCAGAGGCGTGCCTTCGTGGTTACTGACAAATATGCCGGAAGATATGCCAACAGAGTGTGCGCTGCTATGCAGAGGAGACGGTTTACCACGGAGGTCTGGGATGGGGCTGAACCGGAGGCACCACTGGAGAGTGTCAAAGAGTGCGCCGAATCAATGAACCAATTTGAACCGGATGCAATAGTGGCGCTTGGTGGGGGTTCAGTGATAGATAGTGCCAAAGCCGCTTGGATACTGTACGAGCGCCCGGACATTACTGATCTGGCTACTCTTTCTCCAATGAGACCTCTTGGCTTGAGAAATAAGGCAGTCTTTGTGGCAATACCGACAACGAGCGGGACAGGCTCGGACTGTACAGCGGTGGCAGTAGTCACCGATACTAAGGCGAAAAGGAAGATACCCATTGTCGGGGGTGACCTGCTACCCGACTTCTCGATACTTGTTCCCGACCTTGTCAGTGGTATGCCACCCCACCTGACTGCGGGCACCGGTCTGGATGCGCTGGCCCATTCTATGGACTGTGTCACATCTCCCATGACCAACGATTTTACCGATGCGATGGCACTGAGGGCTATCCAGATGATTTTCAAGTACCTGCCCCGAGCCTACCACGATGGAGCCGACCATGAAGCCAGGCTGAGAATGCATATGGCAGCCAGCATGGCCGGAATAGCCTTCGGCAACGGCGGGGTTGCTCTGACCCACAGCATGGGACATTCCCTGGGCAAGCTCTTTGCTGTTCATCATGGCATTGCCGTAGGCATCCTTATTCCCTACGCCTATCAATATTACTCTACTGTAACAGACAAGTATCTGGATATCTGTGACGCCCTGAATATCAGGGGTAACACTAGCGAAGAAAGGTTCGCTGGTCTGATTGAGAAAGTCCGAACGCTGTTCAAAGAGCTGGATATTCCCCTCGCTTTGAAAGACCTCGGGATATCCGAAAAAGACTTCGAAGAAAACCTGGGAAAACTGAGCCTTTACAGCGTTGAAGACCCTTCGGCATTCCAGAGCCCGAGGTCGGCCACGATAGAGCAGTGTGAAAAGTTGTTCCGCTACGCTTACGAAGGCAAGGATGTAGACTTCTAGGAGGAAAGTTAATGTTTGGATATCATGGTAGATTCCTCGATGTCAACCTGAATACCGGGGAATGCAAGACCCTTGAACTCGATGAAGACCTCCTGAAGAACTATATTGGCGGTGCCAGCCTTGCTGCCCGGCTAATCTATGATTATGTTAAGCCAGACATGTACCCCCTCGCGCCGGACAATCCCCTGGTATTTGCCGTCGGCCCCTTCACCGGAACGACTATCCCGATGGTAAGTCGCTCAGCCGTGTGCGGTATATCCCCTCTGACGGGTATATGGGGTGAGGCTACCACCGGAGGTGTTTTCCCATTCAGGCTTAAAGCCGCCGGCTTCGATGGTATTTTCATCACCGGCAAGGCGGAGCGACCGGTATACCTGTATCTTGGCAACGGCAGCGCCGAGATTAGGGATGCCTCGCATCTATGGGGCAAAGATACCTATCAGGTCCAGAATACCCTGAAAGATGAACTAAAGGATAGAGGTCTGAGTATTTCCTGCATAGGACAGGCCGGCGAGAACCTGGTGAAGTATGCCTGTGTGGTAAACGACCGGGGCAGAGTTGCCGGGCGCTGCGGGTTAGGCACACTTATGGGCTCCAAGAACCTTAAAGCAGTTGCTGTCACCGGAGACGTTAAGTCAAACGTAGCCAATAAGCAGAAAATCGATGAGCTGACAACACAGGCTAGAGAAGCAATTTCGTCCGGCCTGATGTCCATGGTCTATCGGGAATACGGCACACTGCTCTATATGGATATGGGTATGCTCTTAGGAGATGTTCCTGCCAGATACTTCAGCAGAAACGTGTTCGCCGCAAAGAACGTTACCGGACAGGCGCTCAGGGAGGCCTATACGGTAACCGGCCACGCCTGCTACGGCTGCCCCATCGCCTGCGGCCGACTCGTGAAGAATTTCCGTAAGGACATCAAGGAGGTTGATGGACCGGAGTTTGAGACGGCTGTGGCTTTCGGTCCACTTTGTCTCAACTATGACCTGGATTCAATAGTATACGCAAACCACCTATGTAACGCTCAGGGGATGGACACCATATCGACAGGAGTATCTATCGCCTACGCAATTCAGCTCTACGAAAAGGGTATCCTGGACGAGAAGAAGGCAGGGATGAAGCTTGAGTGGGGCAACAGCAAGACCATCGTCAAGCTGGTGGAGATGATAATCAACCGCGAGGGTATCGGCAAGCTGCTGGGCGAAGGAACACGGCGAATGGCCGAAGAACTGGGCACCGACCCCGGTGAGGCCGCCCATGTCAAAGGACTGGAGATGCCGATGCATGATGTCAGGGCCTTCACCGGTATGGCGATATCTTACGCTACCGGCCCGAGAGGAGCCTGTCACCTGAAGGGCGATTACTATAATATTGATTTGGCCGGTTCGGTACCCGAACTGGGTATTGCGACCGGAGACAGGTTCCAGTCCGAAGGCAAGGCGGAACTGGCTGCCAAGTACCAGAACCTTAAGGACATCTATGATTCTCTGCTGCTTTGTAAATTCTCCCCAATCTCCCTGACCCAGATTAGCGAGATACTGAGCAATATAACCGGCTGGGACTATTCGCCGCTTGACGTTCATACAGCCGGCGAGAGGTCGGTTAACATTAAAAGGGCAATCAGCAATAGACTCGGCATAACCAGGGAAGACGACAAGTTGCCCAGTGTCTGCACTACCGAGCTAAAAGAGGGTAGCACCGTAGACCAGTCTCCAGATATGGATATTCTACTCAGAGAATACTATGACTACAGGAGGTGGGACTGGGCTACGGGCAAACCGACCAGAGAAAAGCTGATGGAACTGGGCCTGGAGGATGCGGCCAGAGACCTCTGGCCCTCCTGAACCACGGCACCTGGTAGATTTCCTGCTTCATAGCACTATCTTTTTAAATGGTGATGTCCCTCTCTCCACGCGCTAAAGTTTAAACTACCAGCCATGCCGGAGTCGTTGACTCAAGCTCTGCCTGAGTTTATAATTTGGCAACGATACCTCCCCGGTGAAGCTGATAGCCTGGGGTATCGTGGCGGATGTAGAGGAAGGCTGCACGGTGTTTTGACTACATGGAGGGACCGGCATGCAGATATTCATTGATTCGGCGGACATCAACGAGATTGCGAAATGGTCCAGGATGGGCGTGATTGACGGCGTAACGACCAACCCCAGCATAATGCTTAAGGACGGCGTCTATGACATTGAGACCGCAACCAGGGAGATAGCCGCCTTAATAGACCCCCTGCCTCTATCCATCGAGGTCACCACCAACAGTCCGGATGATATGGTAGCCCAGGCACGGCTTTTCGCCTCGTGGGCACCCAATATCGTGGTCAAGATACCCCACGTAACGTATGAGGGGGTCCCTCTTTACGGGACAATCAGCGACCTGGAGAGGAGTGGCATCAGGACAAACGCCACGGCCGCCATGTCGCTGGGGCAGGTAATACTGGCCGCCAAGGCGAGGGCGACCTACATCAGCCTGTTTGCGGGCAGGGTGGCCGATGAAGGTGGCAATGCCGCGGAGGTCATCAGGCTGTCGGTGGAGTGGCTGGAGAGGTGGAGACACAAGAGTCGGGTGGTGGCGGGCAGCATGAGGTCGGTGGGGGATATCCTGAGTGCGGTCACGGCCGGCGCCCATATTGTGACCATACCGCCGCAGTTTCTCTACAAGATGGCCGACCACAAGTACAGTCGTGAGACGGTAAAGCAGTTTCTCGACGATGCCGAAACAGCCCGGAAGATGACACAGCAAACAGCGAGGGTGGACTGGGGAGCGTAACACGCTTAACGGGACACTCTCTTCGTCATGTGGTGAGAGTACAATCATTGAGACTTAGAACATGGACCGACTTAATAGTCCTTAACCTGCTGGTCCTCCTCCTGGTGATTATTATCCTGTCATTTCCCACAAACGTTGTACGTATTATCCTCGGGATTCCGTTCGTGCTCTTCTTCCCTGGCTATATTCTGGTAACCGCCCTATTTCCAAGAAAAGAATCCATCAACAACGTGCTGCGTTTGGTATTAAGCCTTGGTCTGAGCATTGTTATTGTGCCGTTAATCGGGCTGATTCTCAACTATACCCCCTGGGGAATAGCCCTAGAATCAGTGCTTGGTTCGATTACCGCTTTCATCCTGGTCATGTCGGTTGTTACCTGGGTGAGGAGAAAACAACTCCCCGAGGAAGACCGGTTTGGCATAGCGTTTCACCTGCGTATGCCTGGTTGGGAAGGGGGCATCTGGGATAAAGTCCTTACAGTTATGCTCGTAGTATCGGTGCTGGGAGCGATGGCAGCCGTAGCCTACACCATCGTCACACCGGGGGACAGAGAGAAGTTCACCGAGTTCTACATATTAGGCGCCTATGGTGAAGCAGTAGACTTTCCCCAGAGTGTAAAAGCCGGGCAGGAGGTAGAGGTTACCGTGGGCATAATTAACCAGGAAGGCGAAACGACAAGTTACCGTGTCGAAATCAGTATAAATGGAATAAAGAATAACGAGCTCGATGGGCTGACGGTAGAGCCCGGCGAGACATGGCAGGGCACGATGAGCTTTATCCTTGATACGCCCGGTGATAATCAGAGAGTGGAATTTCTACTGTTCAAAAACGAAGAAGCTGAACCACGTGCGGGGCCGCTCTACCTGGAGATAGATGTAAGTAGTTAAGTCCCGCCTACCTGATTTCTGCCTGGCCTGGGGGTGTAATATCAAACAAGTAAAGCTAGTCGTTTCATACCTGACAGGATTAGTTACTGACATCATCAGCATAGTAACCTCGATAGAGAGGCTAAAGCAGCTTTTCCGCATCCCTATCTACTCCACTGCCCTTTACATGATGATAGCCACCGGCACCAATGCCGTCCTCGGTTTTGTTTTCTGGATTATAGTAGCCAGGTTTTATCCTGCCGAAGATGTGGGGCTGGCCTCAGCGGCCATCGCCGCAACAGGACTGCTGGCGCTCTTTAGCTATCTGGGTCTGGGTGCAGGACTTATCAGGTTTCTGCCCGGCTCCGGCAAAGACGCTAACTCGATGATTAATACCGCCTTTACGGTCGGTTTATTGGCTTCACTCCTGGCTATTTCCATCTTTGTTGCCGGTCTCGGCTTCTGGTCGCCGTCCCTTGTTTTCCTCAGGCAGGACCCTCTATACTTAATCGTATTTTTCATCTTTTCTATTATCTTCACCCTGTCACAGCTGGTGGATAATACGCTGATAGCCGGTCGCCGGGCCAACTATGTACTGGCCAGAAGCCTGGTCTTCGGTATATTGAGACTGATTCTGCCCGTGATACTGGTGGTGTTTTTTGACTTTTTCGGTATCTTTTCCTCCTGGGGCATCTCGCTGGTAGTGGCGTTCTTGCTCAGCATCCTTTTGTTCCTGCCCCGAGCCCAACCCGGCTATCGACTCTCCTTTGCCCTTAACAGAAAAGTATTGAGTGACATGCTGAATTTCTCCGCCGCCAACTATGTAGCAGGCCTGCTCTGGAGTGCCCCGGTCATGGTGCTGCCTATCCTGGTGGTGAACTTATTAGGCGCCGAACTGAATGCCTATTTCTACATTGCATGGTCAGTTAGCAGCGTGCTGGCCATGGTGCCCACGGCTGCCTCGACCTCCCTTTTCACCGAGGGTTCGCATGAGGAAGAAAACCTAAGGCCCAATATCTGGCGAAGTCTGAAGATGGTCTTTGTCATCCTTGTACCGGCCGTTATCCTCGTACTGGTTCTGGCCGATAGACTCCTCCTCCTGTTCGGCAGTGACTACTCCGAGAATGCCACCACTTTGCTGCGTATCCTGACTGCTTCCACGCTTCCTCTGGCCGTCAACCTCATTTATCTGGGCATAATCAGGGTGGAGAAAAAGCTGAAGACTCTTATATGCTTGAGTATCTTTGCCGCAGTCGTGACGCTGGTGCTCAGCTACGTGCTCCTGCCCCGGATGGGCATTAACGGGGCAGGCATCGCCTGGCTTGCCAGCAACGGAGGCATCACGCTCTGGATTGTGGCCGGCTGGATTAAGGCGATAACCTCTGCGGTTTAGGATATTATATACGTAGTAAGAGAATTTAGGCAGTTAGAAATATGTCTTTTACCAAACAAAGGACTACGAAAAAACCTCATATCCTTGAACGTGCCATTAGATTATATAAAAACGAGGGCTTAGCATCCCTGATACGGAACATTGTCCTACGTGTGATTTGCAAATATATTGATTTCCTTAACTCGAAAAGCATTCGGACTACTGAGAGATATGTAGTCAGAGAGATTAATGGTAGCCAGATGTATCTAGACATGACAGACATCGGATTATCTTGCGACCTTATGATAGATGGGTTAAGGGAAGCCTATATACTGGAAACAATAAAGAAAGAATTGAGTGAAGGAGACTTCGTCATTGATATAGGGGCCAATATTGGATACTATGCTCTTTTGGAAGCTAAAATCGTTGGTGCAAGGGGAAGGGTCTACGCTATTGAGCCTGTACCAGAGAGTGCTGACCTACTGCGAAAAAATATTGAGTTGAATGGTTATTCCAATATCGAGGTTTATCAGATAGCCATAGGTGATAAAAAAGAGAGCGCCCCAATACATATTGCTAGGCAACGCAATATTTCTTCAATGAGGCAGATAAGTAGTCATGCCGAAAGCGGAATCTTAAGTCAAGACGTAAACGTCGACGTCTTAACACTGGATGATTTCCTGAAAGACAGACCACATCCACAGATGATAAGGATGGATGTCGAAGGCTACGAATGCCGAATAATAAATGGTATGGAGAAGACTCTAGGTGAAAATACTCCCCTGACATTATTCATTGAGCTCCACTTCAACATTCTTGAGCCAGAGGAAACTATTACCCTTCTGAAGATTCTAAGAGATGCCGACTTTGAAATTGCAGATGTAACATCGGAAACGATGATAAGAGGATCCACAAGGCATAGGTTTTTATGGAAAATTGCGTCGTATATAGAGAGAATGCTTTAGTAAAGAAAAATACCAATGCTTAGTTATAGCTTCCTAAGACTATTTACCAAGCCAGGTAAGCTGATATTTGGTTTGAGACACCCACAAACTGCTCTCCAAGTGTTGAAAGCTACCACTACGGATATCCCCCGGCTATGCCGCGCAGTTGGCATGGGTTCTGCAGAATTTGATGCTTACGTAAAAGAGGTCAGGTTAAACAAGGACTTCAAATCCCATGTCTTAGACAGATTAGAGCGCTTCACTAAACACCTTAAAGAACATGGATTATATCCGGGGACAATCGACGAGATACAGGGCACCATAGTGTATGCTATAACAAGATTTTCAAAGCCCGAGGTGGTTCTTGAAACGGGTGTGGCCAGTGGCATATCGTCAGCCTATATTTTGCTGGCCATGGAAAATAATAATAAGGGAAAGCTCTATTCCATAGACCTGCCGTTTGAAGAAGGCAGCGAATCCAGTCAATGGGCAACGCTGTTACCAAAAGGCGAGAAATCGGGGTGGCTGATTCCTCAGAACCTGAGGCACAGGTGGAAATTAACGCTGGGGAAGTCATCCGATACAATGCCAGACCTTTTAAAAGAATTGGAATCCGTAGATGTTTTTTTGCACGACAGTGACCATTCCTATGAAAACATGAAATGGGAATTCAGAACTATATGGCCACATTTAAGGCGTGGGGGCGTACTCCTGTCCCATGATATCGAGCAAAATGAAGCCTTCTCAGAGTTCTGTCAAGAGGCGGAGGGAAAAAGCTTTACCTACAAGGGTGGCTTTGGAGGTATAGTCAAAGCTGAATAAAAAGGAATAAGCCTGATGTGGCATTGGCTAAGAAAATTTGAGGGTTTTCTGTTCATCCCACCGTTTGCCATCTATTATGCCCTCAGGGGCATACCCTTCTCTCTCAGGTGCGAAAGGTGTCATCGGTGGATATTTGATCAGATGTATATTCGTACCGGCATCTGCGAAAAGTGCTGGTGGCAGATGCCATCGACCGATGATGCCTATATAAAAGCCCACAGCTTGATACCGCCTCGACTAAATCCGGCCCATGAGCATTTCTACCGGAGGATAATCAAGAAGGTGGGCGATGGGAAGGTACTGGATGTCGGCTGCGGTCATGGTTTCCTGCTATCCCGACTCCGCTCTCAGCGTAGAAGTCTATACGGCATGGACGTGACAAACGGAGCCGTCAGGGTAGCCAGGGACCGGATTGAGGAGGGCAATTTTCACCTCGCTAACGCCCGGAAAATACCGTTTGAATCGGACACATTTGATTACCTTATCTGCAGCGATGTCCTGGAGCACATTGAAGGTGATGAAGCCGTGAGGGAGTGCTACCGTGTGCTCAAACCGGGAGGAGCGGCGCTGATTACCGTTCCCAACGGAAAGGGACCGTGGGGAAAATACTTCGTGGGGCATATACGCCTTTTCAGTTTTGAATCAATTGTTGCCCTGCTCAAAGAGGCTGGCTTCGAAATTGTTTCCGGCCAGAAATTTGGTCTGCATGTTCCGTTAGTGACCGTATCCCTCGGTGTGTTGTCACAGGCTTTGGATAAAAACCTGCCGTTTTCCCCGGAGTTGAATATAGATGTCCCCGAGTTCCTGGCTACCACCTTCATGATTGTGTGCCGAAAGCCATCTGTCCAGTAGACACCAAGGCTCTGAAACCACACCTTTCTCCATGTTCCATGGTAATTGAAATAGAGGTAATGAGATATGGGGCTTTTCTCCGAGAACGTTTGTAATAAGGTTTCCCATTTCCGTTTAGTCAGAGTAAAATAGGGGCAAACACCAACATGGAGTAACAGGTGAGTGCCCTTTCTCAATTCCACCCGCTCATCGCCCGCTGGTTCGTGGAGCGGCTCGGCCAACCGACAGAAGTCCAGAAGCAGAGCTGGCAGAAGATAACCAGCGGGGAACATCTTCTCATCACGGCACCGACAGGGAGCGGTAAGACGCTGGCCGCCTTCCTCTGGGCAATCAACCAGCTGGTCACCGGGCAGTTCCCCACGGGACATACCAGCGTTCTCTATGTCTCCCCTCTCAAGGCACTCAACAACGACATCCAGCGGAATTTACTCGGCCCTCTCGGTGAGCTCAGGGGGATTTTCCATGAAGCCGGAACAGATTTCCCCGACATCGGAGTACGCACCCGCAGCGGTGATACTCCGCCGTCCGACCGCCTCCAGATGCAACGCCACCCGCCGGAGATACTGATTACCACCCCGGAGAGTCTGAACCTGCTGCTCAGTTCGGCTGGCGGTCGGTCAATACTAAGGGGCATCTCAACCGTCATCCTCGACGAGGTCCATGCCGTGGTCGGTACAAAGCGCGGCACATATCTAATGACAGCCGTGGAGCGTCTGGTGCCACTATCCGGCGAGTTCCAGCGTATCGCCCTCTCGGCAACCATCCGTCCGGTAGAGACCGTTGCCGAGTTCATCGGCGGATTCCGGCTCGAAGGGACACCATCCAGCCCGAACCACATCGCCCGCCCGGTCTCCATCGTTCGCTCCGACGCGACCAAGCAGTACGATATCCATGTACGCTTCCCCGAAGAGACCTATCAACGGGTGCAGGACTCAATATGGGACCCGCTTACCGACGAGTTCCGGAAAACGATTACCCGCAACCGCTCCACCCTGCTTTTTGCCAACAGCCGGCGGCTATGTGAGAAGCTTGCCCAGAAGATAAACAGCGGAGAGGAATCGGGACTCGCCTACGTGCATCACGGTTCTCTTTCCCGCGAGATACGCACCGAGGTCGAGCGCCGTTTGCGTGACGGGGAGCTAAAGGCGGTGGTAGCCACCAACTCACTGGAACTGGGCATCGACATCGGCGCCCTCGATGAGGTGATAATGGTGCAGTCGCCCAATTCAGTCTCGTCGGCAATCCAGCGGGTCGGCCGTGCCGGCCACCAGGTCGGGGAGATATCCAGGGGCACCATATTCCCAACGCATTCACAGGACCTGCTCGAAGCGGCCGTACTGGCCCCGGCAATCATCAATCACGATATGGAAGCCATCGAGCCAATTCTCTGCCCGCTCGACGTACTGGCACAGGTTATCGTATCGATGGTCGGAGTTGAAACGTGGGATATCGACGAGCTTTATATGCACCTGACGACGAGCTATCCCTACCGTCACCTCAGCCGCGAGCAGTTCGACCTGGTGCTGAATATGCTGGGTGGACGCTATACCGACAGCCGGGTGCGAGAGCTAAAACCTTACGTTTCGATTGACCGACTCGACAATACGGTGGCAGCCACCAGGGGAGCGCTCCTGGCAGTCTATACCTCCGGCGGGGTAATACCCGACCGCGGCTACTTCCGCCTCCGCCACAGCGAAAGCAACGCCCTCATCGGCGAACTAGATGAGGAGTTCGTCTGGGAGGCATCAATCGGGCAGACGTTCACACTGGGTACACAGAGCTGGCGAATCGAACGCATCACCCACAATGACGTCTTCGTCCTGCCAGGGAGCCCAAAAGTAATGGCAACCCCCTTCTGGAGGGGTGAGGAGAACTACCGCGACTTCCACTTCTCGGAAAGACTCGGGCAGTTCCTGGAGACCTCCAACGAGAAACTGGAAGAAAGGGACTTTTCTACTTGGCTGCGGGATAACCATTGCATGGACAGGAAGGCGGCAGCACAGCTAGTCAATTTCCTGAAGAGCCAGAAGGAAAGTACCGGTTGCGACCTGCCCCACCGGCATCATATCCTGGCCGAGTTCGTCAGCTCCGGGCCGGGTGGTGTGCCTGGTAACCAGCTAATACTACATACGATGTGGGGTGGTCGGGTCAACCGCCCCTTTGCTATGGCTCTGGATGCCGCCTGGGAAGAACAGTTCGGGCACCGACTGGAGGTGTATACCAGCAACGACCATATCGTCATCCAGCTACCAGACGAAGTAAGCGGTGAGGAGGTGCTATCGCTGGTAACGAGTGCCACCGTCGAGCAGCTACTGAGAGAGCGCCTTGAGGGCTCCGGGTTCTTCGGTGCCCGCTTCCGGGAATGTGCCGGGCGTTCTCTGCTGATTACGCACAATCGGATAAGCGAAAGGATGCCACTCTGGATGAGTCGGCTCCGTTCACAGAAGCTACTGGACGCCGTCCTGCAATACGATGACTTCCCCATCCTGCTCGAGACGTGGCGAACCTGCCTCCGGGACGAGTTTGACCTTGAGAGCCTGCGATTGGTGCTGGCCGAGCTGGAGTCCGGGGCAATTAGCTGGTCCGAGACACATACCAGCTACCCCAGCCCGATGGCGCAGAGTATCTCGTGGAAACAGACCAACGAGTACATGTACATGGGGGATGAACCGGCCGCAGGAGTCACCTCGAAACTGCGTGGCGACCTGCTCGAACACGTTGTCTTCACGCCGGGCCTCCGTCCCCAGATTGCGCCGGAGCTGGTCAGGCAATTCGAGTTGAAACGACAGCGGCTGGCAACGGGATACTCACCGGAAGCCCCGCGCGACCTGGTAGACTGGGTCAAGGAACGCCTTCTCATTCCAGCCTCCGAGTGGGAACAGCTATTGCAGGCAATCCACAACGACCACGACGTTGAGATTGATTTGCTGCTCGAATCCGTGTCCGAAAGGCTGGTGTGTATTCTGCCCTCCGGGGCATCCGAACCACTGATAGTCGCCCTGGAGATGCTGCCCAGAGTGCGCTATGGTCTCTATGGCACAGAAGAAATACCGACCGAACCGATTTGCCCCTCCGCAACCGCACCACGCAGCAGTATCGAGACTCCCGAAGAAGAACGTGACGAGGTACTGGCATCAGTACTGGGCGAGTGGCTGCAGTTCTACGGTCCGGTGAACGTTGATTTCATCAATAACACGCTCGGGATTGACAAGCAGCGTCTGTCACTGGTACTCGAGGACCTGATTGATTCTCAGGACATCATCACGGGTCAACTGATGAGCGGAGGCACCGAAAACGAGGTCTGTGACAGCGAGAACTTTGAGATACTGCTCAGGCAGATGCGGGCAAGCGCCGTACCGGTCTTCGAGCCGGTGGATATAGAATGGCTGCCACTATTCCTTGCCCGGTACCAGGGCCTGACACAGCCGGAGAGCAGTGTCGAGGGGTTGTTTCGGAACATCGAACAGATGCTCTGCTTACCGTTACCGGCTGAGATGTGGGAGACGGATATTTTACCGGCACGATTACACCCCTACGCCACCTCCTGGCTCGATACCATCATGCAGGAAGGTGAGCTTCGCTGGACGGGCAGTGCCAACCGCCGTGTTGCCTTCTGCTTCGAGCCCGACCTCGACCTGTTGCGAGAGAATAACGAATCTTCTGATGGCGATACCTGGCGAGAAGAGGAAACGATTTTCGAGGAGCTTTTTCCGCACGGGCGGGGTCGTTATGACTTCGCCACGCTGATGGATATGTCGAAATACCGCTCGGACCGGCTATCGGACCGTCTCTGGAGGGAGGTATGGCAGGGCAGGGTCAGCAACGATACCTTCGCGGCACTGCGTAAGGGAATAGAAAACCGGTACCAGGTACCGAAGACAACCAACACAACCACAAGCAGGACAAACCGCAGGAGCCGGGGCCGCCGAACGGCTACTCGTGCCGGATTCTCGCGATGGAAGGGCTCCCTACCATCGGCCGGCAACTGGTTCCAGCTCCCAGCTCCCGAAACCTCTAACGACCTCATTGAGACCGAGGAGAGGAAGAAAGACCGGGCAAGGCTGCTGCTGGACCGCTACGGGATTCTCTTTAAACAACTACTTGAGCGTGAGTCACCCGCGTTCCAGTGGCCGAATATCTTTCGGGCGTTGCGTCTCATGGAACTATCGGGAGAGGTGCTGGCCGGTTATTTCTTTCATGGCATCCCCGGACCGCAGTTCATCTCGCACCAGGCGTTCCGTATGTTGCAGCGCAGGTTGCCAGAGGACGCCGTCTATTGGGTAAACGCCACCGACCCCGCGTCAGTCTGCGGACTTCAGATCGAGGCAATAAGAGGGTCATTACCGAAACGCGTTTCCGGGACGCACCTGGTATACCTGGGCAACAAACCAGTGGTAATATCACAGCGAAACGGTGGCGCACTGACGTTCAATGTGCCACCCGACGACCCACATCTGCCGGAGTACCTGGGCTTCCTGCACAATCTGCTGACGAGGCAGTTCCAGCCGGTGCGCCGCATCACTATCAAGACAATCAACGGTGAAGACGCCTCCGGGAGCGACTACCTGGATACCCTGCGGACATGCTTCGACGTCATGGTTGACTACAGGAACGTTATCCTTTACCGTAAGGTGAGTGGCCAGGGAAGCAAGTAAATCCCTCTGGTAACAAGAGAACGGAGGATACCGCAGTGAGCAGCGAATTCAAGAAGCTTTTTGAGCCGGGGCAAATAGGGAAAATGCAGGTGAAGAACCGGATTGTGATGCCGCCGATGGGTACCGGTTATCACGATGAAGGAGGTTACGTCAGCCAGAGGTTTATCGACTACCTCGAAGCCAGGGCCAAAGGTGGGGTAGGCCTCATTATAGTCGAGGTAACGGCACCGGCAGTCGAGTGTAACGTTCGCAACTTCCAGTTGACCCTCGGCAACGAAAGCTACATACCCGGCTTCAGAGAACTGGCTGAGGTAGTCCACCGTCACGGTGCCAAGATTGCCGTGCAGTTGCATCACTCCAGCTGGGAGTTGAGAAACGGCGAACCGGTGCAGGTAGGCCCTTCAGCGGTGATAGTGCCTGCCCGCGTTATGGGTGTTTCCGGCACCCCTCCCCATGAGCTGAGCCGCGAGGAAATTAAAGAGAGAGTGCAGTGGTTTGCGACAGCAGCGGGTCTGGCCAAGGAGACCGGTCTCGACGGCGTGGAGGTACACGGTGCCCACCAGTACCTGGTAGCCTCGTTCCTCTCTCCTTCGACCAACAAGCGTACCGATGAATACGGCGGCAGTGCGGAGAACCGGGCAAGATTTATGGTCGAGATTATCCGGGCCATCAGGGAGACAGTGGGACCCGACTTCCCGGTCTGGCCCCGTCTTAACGGACAGGAATTCGGCTTTGAGGATGCCCTCACTATCGAGGAGACGAAACAGACTGTCCCGATGTTTGTTGAAGCTGGGGCCGATGCTGTCCATGTTTCTGCCTATGGCGCCTATTCCTTCGCTATCCGTGCCCCGATTTGCGATATTCCGGGATTTCAAATACCCCTCGCCGAAGAGGTCAAGAAGGTCACCAGCGTCCCGGTTATCGCTGTCGGCAGGCTCGATGCCGAGCTAGGGGAGCAGATACTGAAAGAGGGCAAAGCTGATTTCGTCGCGATTGGCCGTCGTCTCATAGCTGACCCCGAGCTTCCCAATAAAGTCGCCAGTGGCAGACTGGACGAAATCATCCCCTGCATCAACTGCATGGAGTGCATTGAGCGCCCCGTCACCGAAGGTCGGGGCACCGCCTGCGCCGTAAACGCTGTCACGGGACATGAGAGAGAGTGCCAGATTCAACCGACGGCCAGGGCCATGAAGGTCGTGGTCGTTGGTGGAGGGCCAGCCGGCATGGAAGCCGCCAGGGTAGCCGCCCTGAGGGGGCACCGGGTAATACTATTTGAGAAAAAACCCGCACTCGGCGGGCTGCTGCTCGTGGCAACCCTGCCACCTTACAAGGAGGAACTCGCGCTCCTGACAAAATACATGGCCGAACAGCTAAACAGTGCCGGTGTTGATGTCCGGTTGAATACCGAGGCTACCCCTGAAGTAATTGAGGAAGAAAACCCCGATGCCGTAGTTATCGCTGTCGGCGGAATCCCTATAATACCCGATATACCCGGCGTTGACGCCCCGAACGTGATTGTTGCCCAGGATGTTCTTGCCGGGAGAGATATCGGTCAGAACGTGGCCATCATCGGAGGTGGTATGGTCGGCTGTGAGACAGGACACTACCTGGCAAACACAGGCAAGAACGTGACCATTATCGAGATACTTAAGCGGATGGCGAATGATGTCTCGCCGATGGTGAGACGCCGCCTCCTCGACGGGCTGAGGGCAAAGGAGGTAGCCATGATAACCAGCGCCAACTGCGAGGAAATAACGGAGAATGGCGTACTGGTTATGACCGGTGAAGGCGAAAGGCAGAGGATTCCGGCTGATTCGATTGTGCTGGCAGTTGGTTACCGGCCGAACGATGTATTATTCCGGGCAATCGAAAGCAGATTCAGCAACGTACACTACATCGGGGACGCCGCCAATCCGTCGCGAATCAGAGAGGCTATCAACGCCGGCTATCAGGCTGGACTCTACATATAACCTGCTCGTTGGCCTTTTTTATGTTCTTGAGGACAACCAGTTACTCTACGTAGATACGCACCTTTTCCCTGCCACCACGCATGATGGCAATTTCCAGGACATCCGGTGCGCCCACCAGATGCTCGATATCCTGTTCTGTCAGGTCACGCAGGTCTTGGTACATACCATGGTCGGTAAGGATTTCGGTAAGACCAATCGCTGTATCGGGGATAAGGGTATCAAGCTTCACCCCAGCACGTATCAGGGCTACGGGGATACGGACGGCCGTTCGCCTGGACTCCGACCCCGGGTTTCCATAGGATGCCCTATCGATACAGAGGTACCTTACCATAGTATTTACAATCCTAGCGCTTTCAGGTTAGATATCGGTTTGTGGTCCGTATTAACCGGGTAGTAATTACCAGAAGAAACCACGTCAAGCATAGTGAAATGCCTGTTACCAGGTGTGTGAGAATGAAAGGACTGCAAAGGTTTTGGTGGACTAGGGCTGTAACCTTTGCATGAGTAGAAGTGAGGGTATCAGTATCATCAGGGCCAGCGCCAGTATCGTCAGCACCAGAGTCAGGGGCTTCAGCTTCCGTTTCTCTGGCACGGTACTGTGTTCCGGCGCCGGACTGAGCTCGGTCTGCTCTTCGACGACTGTTTTTTCTTGGGGGACCTCGGTCACAACACCGAAATCTACTTCCACTACTGATGATGATGTTACCTGTCTTTTCATCCTAACTCAACTATAATTTCCATACCGACAGCACACAATAGCGCTTTGGTATGTTAAAAATACGTACTTTAGTCATAGTCCCTAATACATAGTGTGGAATAGAGAAAAATAGTCTGAGGAGAGTCAGGAAAGCCATGGGATAACAGCCATGGCATTGGTATCAGATATCGTCTATCTGATTCTACGTGTGAGAACGAGCCAGAGCGCTACGATGCCCATAACACCCAGCCCGATGATGCCACTGCCACCCCCCAGCACAGGATTGACATCGGTCACGAGGAACGATGGGAAATAAGCAAGCATCTGGGCATTAAGAGCGGCGTGGGCCACAATGGCGGGCAGGAGGCTACCCGACGCAATTGTGAGCCAGCCAAAAATAATACCGAGAAATACACACATCACGGTTATCATGAGAATTCCCAGCACTGAATGGTCTTCATAAAGATGTCCCATTAAAATCAGAGGTGTATGCCACACTCCCCAGATGACCCCGGATATCAGGCAGGCCTTTAGTTTGCCCAGGTGGAGGAGATTCGGTAAGAGGAAACCCCGCCAGCCAAACTCCTCACCGAAGGCGTAGGTCATATTCACAATGACCCCCGTAAAGAGTGCCGTAAAGCCAACCACTCCCAGAAGAACTGGCGCCGATATGTCAGCCGCTACCCCCAGGGTATCGAGGAACTCTTTGACTGTGGCAGCATCACTGTCAACCCTACCCCAACCTACGGCCAGCGTCAGCCCGTATGTCACCAAGGCAATCGCCAGCATCAGCAGGTATGCCTTGAAGATATAGCTTTTCTTCCCCCACCTGATACCAGCATCACGCAGTTTTTCCTTGGTCACGAACTGCATGATAACGGCCGCCCCGATAGCCGGAACAAACATGGCCAACACCATCAGCACCGTGAACATAATCAGGTTATCGGTGCCACCAAGCAACCAGTTGACCAAGTCAATGAGCCAGGTCAGCGGAAAGACAATGGCCACAAAGAGAATGACCTTTTTTCGAGGTGACATCTGCAATCTTCAACCCTTTATGTCGGAGTAACCAACTCCGATAAAATACCGCCACGTAGTTTACCAGAGTGAGAGCGACTTGTCATGCGCTGGCTTCACACGAATAACTACGTACCAGAAATTCCGTCTTGCTGAATAATGACAGAATCAGCGGTATCACTTTACCATATCGATTTCTTTGACAAACAAAGTGCAAAAAGAGATAATTACCCTCAGAAACACAGAGGCATGAGGTGACCCCACCGACTCGTGGTTATGTCAAGTCTCTAGATTGGAGCATAAGACTGATATGGCAGATGAAGAAAAGACAGATGCTATGCTCAGCCCTTACCGGGTCCTCGACCTGACCGACGAAAAAGGCCAGCTTGCTGGCAAGCTACTCGGCGACCTGGGTGCCGATGTCATAAAAATAGAAAAACCCGGAGGTGACCCCTCCAGAAACCTGGGACCCTTCTATCACGACGAGGTCGACCCCGAAAAAAGCCTTAACTGGTTTGCCTTCAATACAAGTAAAAGGGGCGTAACCCTTGATATCGAGAAGCCCGAGGGACAGGAGATTTTCAGGAGACTGGTCAAGAGCGCCGATTTTATCATTGAGTCGTTTCCGCCGGGTTACATGGACAGCCTCGGACTGGGATACTCTGAACTGGAAAAGGTCGACCCCGGTATTATTGTGATTGCCATCACACCTTTCGGGCAGACAGGACCGTATCGCGATTTCAAAGCACCCGACATAGTACTCTGGGCAATGGGTGGGAGGATGTTCGCCATCGGCGATGCCGACCGCCCTCCATTACGGATGAGCCATCACTCCCAGGCATACATCCAGGCGGCTCTCGATGCTGGACTATCGGCAATGATGGCCCTTAATTATCGGCAGATGACTGGAGAAGGCCAGTTTATAGATATATCAATACAGACTGCGCTGGTACAGTCAGGTGAAACCGGCTGGGACTTACGGAAGCGTTTTCAGCCGCGAGGGGGAATGCGCAATCCCGGCGTCCAGATTACACGCACCTGGTCCTGCAAGGACGGACTGGTCACCTGGGTGTATATGCCCGGCCAGTTCAGGGCAGCCACCAACATAGCCTTCGTTAACTGGCTGGACAGCGAGGGGATGGCCACCGATTTCCTCAAGGAGTTTGACTGGGAAGAGTTTGATTATGCCGAAGTCACCCAGGAAATAATGGACCGCCTCGAGGAACCCACCGCCAAGTTCTTCATGTCGCACACCAAGCTGGAACTACTGGAGGGGGCCGTCCAGCATCGCATCCTGTTTTATCCCCAGTTCGATACGACGGACCTGTTAGAGAGTGTGCAACTCGACGCCAGGGAGTACTGGGTAAACCTGGCACACCCCGAGCTAGGCACCACAATTACTTACCCCGGTCCTTTCGCCAAGCTCTCAGAAACACCCATCAAAATAACACGCCGCGCTCCTCTCATCGGGGAACATAACCACGAAATCTACGAAGATGAACTGGGCATTCCCGGCGAAGAAATCTCGAAACTGAAACAGGCAGGCATCATCTAGTACGGGCCAGCCAGAAAGAGGATAGAAACATGCCGCAGAAATCACTGGAGGGAATAAAAGTCCTGGACTTCACGATAGTTATCGCAGGGACATTCATAACCCGCATGCTGGCCAATCACGGCGCCGATGTGTTGAAGATTGAGAGCCGGAGCCACCCCGAAATCTTCCGCCAATTTGGCCCCTTTAAGGATGACTATCCCGAGCCGTTCAATCCATGGAATAATCGGGGCGGAAGTTTCGGCATATGGAACGTGGGGAAGAGGAGTATTGCCCTCAACCTGGCCGACCCCAGAGGAATAGAGATTGCCAAGCGACTCGTCTCCTGGGCAGACATTGTCGTCGAGAACTTTGCCGGAGGGGTGCTGAAAAGGATGGGGCTGGGCTATGAAGAACTTGTCAAGATTAAACCTGACATTATTATGCTCAGCTCGTGCATGCAGGGACAGACCGGCCCACACTCTAAACACCCCGGGTTCGGCACACAGCTGGTCAATCTGGTAGGTCTAAGCACCATCACCGGCTGGCCTGACCGCGAGCCTGCAAGTGTCGGGGCTTATACGGACATCATAGCACCCCGCTTCAGTGTTATGGCAATCCTGGCAGCCGTTGATTATCGACGGCGTACCGGCAAAGGCCAATACATAGACCTCTCCCAGTACGAAGCCGGAGTCCCCCTGTTATCACCTCTTATCCTTGACAACGTGGTCAATAAGCGGGTAGCCTCCCGCGTGGGCAATCAGTCGGAATACGCCGCTCCCCATAATGCCTATCCCTGCCGCGACCGCCATACAGATAGATGGTGTGCTATCGGCGTCTATACAGAGGAAGAATGGCGGAGCTTCTGCAAGATTCTTGGCGACCCACCCTGGACCAAAGACGACCGTTTTAACACACTTCGGGCGAGGAGAGAAAACGAAGAAGAACTCGACCGTCGTATCGAGGAATGGACAATTAACCTGCACCCGGATGACGTGGTAAGAAGACTGCAGCTAGCTGACGATCCCGTACCCGTGAAGAGACTGTATACCGGACGGGAGTTACAGGAGTACGAATGGGATGTCAAACACCGCTCTCCCTACACCGTACCCCACAACGTCTACCGATGCCAGTGGGAAGACCGGTGGTGCGTTATTGCCGTGTACACGGATGAGGAATGGCATAGCTTCTGTAAAGTCATCGGTAATCCACAATGGACCACTGATAGCCGGTTCAATACCTTTGAGGGAAGGAAAGAAAACGAGGAAGAACTGGACAGGCTGATAGCTACCTGGACGGTCAACCGTACCCCGGAAGAGGTGATGAACCTGATGCAGACGGCCGGTATACCGGCTGGAATCGTCGCGACCGGCGAAGACCTGATAGAGCATGACCTGCAGCTTAAACACCGTCACGCTTACCACGAACTCGCCCATCCCGAGATTGGCGTGTACCACGGCGTGGCGCCTTCCTATGAATTCTCCAAGTGCCAGGCAGAAGTGGAGCGTGCTCCTCTCATGGGCGAGCACAACGAGAGTGTTTTGAAGGAGCTTCTCGGCATGTCCGACGAGGAAATTAAGGAGCTGATAAGAGAACAGATCGTTGAATGACGACCTGCCCAACCCAGCCATTATTTGCAATTACGGGGAAACAGGATGCTAGAGCGGAACCAGCGCCTGGCAAGGCGAATGACCTGGACAGCACGGATTATCGGACTGGTTGCGGCCATCTTCTTTGCTATCATAGTCATCGGCTCCGCTGCCGGTGAAATCATTAATGGTGAAACGGCACCTTTCGATGTAGCCGGCGTTACCCTGGGCATAATTGCGATAGCCGCCCTAGCTGGCTGCATCATATCATGGTGGTGGGAGCGTCTTGCCGGTGCACTGCTGGTCCTAGTAGCCGTCGGTCTGGCCATTCACATTGGCATCCTCGCCGGACACAATCACGTATTGGCCTGGATAGTAATGGGGCTTCCGTACCTCGTCGCCGGCCTCTTGCTCATCAGCTCCTGGTGGCTTTCAAGGAAGACGGCCTGACCATATCTCTTTCCCAATATGACGGGAGCCGATATCCGTTAATCCTGCGGCATTAGACAAACCCATCTAGATTAAGGTAGAGTGGTTACCGATGGCGCTAAAAATAGAACAACAAAATCCGGTGCTGGCCCTGGATATTGGCGGCACGGTAATACGTCTCGCCCTTGTTTCTATGGAGGGGAAGATACTGGCCAGAAAACGCCTACCCACCATGGCCGGAGAAGGTCCTGCACCAGTGATAAACCGAATGTTCTCCGCCATGAAGGGACTCCTTCAGTCGCATAAATTAGACCTTTCCCAGCTTCACAGTATAAGCATTGCCACTGCCGGAGTTATAGATACCGATAACGGAATTATCACCTCATCTCCGAACCTGCCCGGCTGGATTGACATCCCGCTGAGAGACACCGTCGAAACTGCGTACAAAACCAGCACCTTTTTGCTTAATGATGCCAATGCGGCCGCTCTGGGCGAACACCGCTTCGGTGCCGGGAAGGGCTCAGCCAATCTTTTTTACATCACGGTGAGCACCGGTATCGGCGGCGGTGTTATTATCGACAACAAGCTTTATTCCGGAACAAGCGGCGGAGCCGGAGAGATAGGGCATATGACCATCGACGTTAACGGACCGGCATGCAAATGCGGTAGTAACGGTTGTCTGGAAACACTGGCGTCGGGTACAGCCGTAGCCAGAGAAGCCATCACCCGTATCAGAAACGGCGAGAAGTCCTCTCTCGCTGAGAACAGGGATAGTATAGAAAACATCACCGCTAAGGACGTCGGGCAGGCAGCCAGAGAAGGAGACCCCCTTGCCCTGGCAGTAATCTCAAGAGCAGCTTTCTATCTCGGGGTAGGCCTGGCAAACCTGGTCAATCTCCTCAACCCCGAGATAATTATCGTTGGTGGCGGTCTGTCAAAGCTGGGCAACCTCCTGCTGGAACCAGCCAGAGAGGTGGTGCAGGAACGGGCTTTCCGACTACCGGCCCAGGCTGCCCGCATCGTTCTCTCACGACTCGGTGACGATGCCGGTATTCTCGGTGCGGCTGTCTTTGCTCACCAAGCAAAGAAATGATGAACTAACCAGCATAGCTGCATATAAAAAGTGAGTGAGGCAGATACAAACCCGCCTCACTCGCTTAAACGCTCGGTCGAACCTTACTAGCTAGCTTCTTCCGCGATGAATAGCTCTTCCACTTTCTGCACCGTCATCTCACCATGGACGTTACCATTGACCTTCAGGCAGGGGGCGAGGGCACAACAGCCGATACAGGCAACGCTCTCCAGCGTGTACTCCAGGTCATCACTGGTCTCGCCCTCGGCAATACCGATTTCCTGCTCGAGCTCACTTAAAATCTGAGAAGCGCCACGAACGTGACAGGCGGTGCCGCGGCATACGGTTATATGCTGTCGCCCGACGGGTGTCAATCGAAACTGGGAGTAAAAGGACGATACCGAATAGATTTTGCCCTCCGGGATATTGAGCAACCCGGCGATTGATTTTATCGCTTCCTCAGGCAGGTAACTGTAGTTTTCCTGCACCTCAAGCAGAACGGGAATTAGCTCACTATCTTTACCCTGATAGCGAGACAGGATATCCCTGAGCAACCCCGCGTCTATTTCAACCATAAGCCTATTTTATCCCCAGCAGTAAATTCAGGCAACTGCAGTTTCGCTTAACCGTCTTACCCCAGTATGGCCATTGCCTCTTCACGGTAGGCATTCATCAGGTACGGTATGCCGGTAACCTTGGCACACTCCTCGGTCAGCGACATGAGGTCCTTCCTGGAGATGGCCGGTACACTGAAGTTTCTGGAACCGGCCATAAGCTGCTGGAGTCCGACCCTGATTTTCTCAGAGTAGCTGTAGATGCCGATGGCCCCCAGAGGAATGTTCTTTATCTCGTCTGAACCTACCAGATTCTTCACGTCTTCGTAGTTGACGAATATCTCCTCTACAGTCGATCCGAACTGACCCACGGTGTTCGGCAGCTTGCCGTCTTCCAGCCAGTTGCTGATGTTCCTGCCGACAAACCCGGGTATCATCAGTGCCCTGCCCATGCAGACCGCCCTGGTGAAAGGAGCACCCATGGCCAGTGCCTTAAATACCCCGTCCTCGCTGCTGAAACCGCCCGCAAAGGCGATATCCGGGGGTCGCTCACCATTATCTGCCAGCTTCTTACAGAACTCGTACGCAGCCGCATGCAGGTAAAGGCTGGGCATACCCCATTCCTGCATCATGCGCCAGGGGCTCATACCCGTCCCGCCAGGAGCACCATCGATAGTGAGCAGGTCAATCTTAGCCTTGGAGCTCCACTTGATGGCCATTGCCAGCTCACGCAGGCCATAGGCTCCGGTCTTCAGCGTGATACGCTGGTAACCAATACCTCTCAAGCGCTGTACTTCCGCATAGAAGCCCTCTTCGTCGATGAAGCCCAATCGACTGTGACGCTCAAACTCCTTGATTGCCCCGTCCTGAAAAGCCACCTGATTTATCGGGTCTGAGGGGTCGGGGGTGACGATGTAACCACGCCTCTGAAGTTCCAGGGCGCGTTCCAAGCTGCCTACTTTAATCTCGCCACCGATGCACTTGGCACCCTGTCCCCACTTTAACTCGATGGTATCCAACCCGTGTTTCCGGTTAACATACTCTGCCACACCGAGCCTCGTGTCCTCGACGTTCATCTGCACGAGTATCTCACCGTATCCCTGGTGGTAACGACGATATATCTCTATCCGGCGGTCCATGTCCGGCGCACTGGTAACCTTACCATCGGGGCCACGCTCAAGTGCAGGGTCGATTCCGCAGACATTCTCGCCGCAGACCAGCGTAACACCGCTTATGGCCGCCCCAACCGCGAAGTGCTCCCAGTTCTTGCGGGCTATCTCGGTCGAACCAAGGGCACCGGTGAAAATCGGTACCCGCATCTTTACTTTCTTGTCCCAGCCGTATTCGGTCTCGGTATTTACCGAGGGGAACGTGGCCGTATCCGGGTTTGCCTCCACGCCTTCAGGAAGTCCTTTGGCACCCAGAGCATATCCCTGGATATTGAGATGCGAGTAGTCAATCGGGTAGTCTTTATCACCGCCCGCTGTTATGTCACCGAAAGGCCCCGGATAGATAAGCTCCCGACCGCGAAAGGAGGCCTTGAACACCTCGCAGTTACCGGTACAGGTATCGATACAGCGAGAACAAAGGCCACTCATCGGGACTACGCTCCGGGAACGGTTCGCCGTCCGGGTCGCATCATTAGAGTTTGGTCGTGATAGGTTCATGTCTTATTACGCCTCCCGTTTTTCTTGATGACCTATTAATCTTATCAGAGATTAGCGGCCACAACAAGGCACTATTTTGCCGCTTCTGAGTCTGAACTCTGGTTATTGGCCCCTTTTCAATACACAACAGCAACGAGTCAACACCCGGGTTCCCGGCCGGATATCTGGTCTAAGGGAGATTCACCTCGAAATCCCCCCAGGCATCAAGCTCTTCGCGGTAAGGGTCTACCACTACCCGGCATGGAACATCGAAAAGCATAGTGGTTCGGTTGTTGGCAGAATATGGTTCCCATTTCGGTATATCCGGGTGATTTGGGTTGCCGCTACGAGCGAAGGCGAGCCATGCTTCGCTCATCGATGTGACCAGCTCGTATCTATCAGGACGTTCACCGGTAAGGGCCGCATCATCTACATTGTTAAAAATGAACGGGATATCGAGACCATGACACGCTTTGAAGAGGTACCCGAGGAAGTCAGATTCCCAGGTAAGCAGGTACATATAGACCGGGGCATTGCTGCCTGCCGCCTGACGCTCAGCGAGTCGGATAGATGCCAACCTGAATCCTTCACTCGTAATCCCGATTAGGAGGTCCCAGGGGGTGGCATCAGGCCGTGTCTTCTTGTAAACGCTGAGTATCTTATCTAGCTTGGCTCCGAGCGGGGCCGCCAGCCGCTCGCGTAACTCAGACTCTTCAAGTCGACGGCGCCGGGGGTCAGCCGCCAAGAAGAGCGCCGACTCATCCCGGTTACAACCAATCATCAGTGGGACACCCGCCGCCGCCGGTGCAGCCACGGGGTCGAATGGATGTGCAGGAAGATAGTTACCGTCCACTACGGGAGCAAACCGCATGAGGGCGCCACCGGCTACAGGTACACCTATCATGCCATCGGCGGTCTGTTCCTGCAACAGGGTGTTAACAGCACGCAGTAGCTCCTCGGCCGGCATTTCCTGAAGTTTTTCAATCTCATTTGCCTTGATGTTCATTTTGGCCAGTAGCTGTTCGGTCATCTCTGTGGCTTCCTGAGGCTCTACCCCACGCAGCCCCGGACCACTCTGAATAACAGCACGGTGAAACAGGCCCTTTGCTGAAGGCATGGCCAGCATTTTACCGACCTTGCTACCGCCACCGGACTCACCGAAAATCATCACATTGCCCGCATCACCACCAAACACTCCGATATTGTCCCGGACCCACTCCAGGGCCAGCACTATGTCCAGCATTCCGGCTACACCCGAGGCGGCATACTTCTCACCGGCAACATCGGACAGATGGAGGTAACCGAAGACATTCAGCCGGTGGTTGATTGTAACTACGACCACATCACCACGTTTGGCGAGTGCGGCACCATTGTACATTGCCGACGAACCTGAACCCGTACCAAAGCCACCACCATGAAGCCAAACCATAACCGGACGCTTGTCACCGTCCCCCATGGCCGGTGTCCATATGTTCAGTACCAGGCAGTCTTCACTTTGAGGCAATACTCTGACCTGCCCGAAGACAGGCCTAGCTGCCCTACCTTCGTCCGCTATCTGTCCTACCTGCGGACAGCTTGGCCCGTAGTCAGTGGTGTCACGTACACCCGCCCACGGCTCCGGTGGTAACGGAGCCAGAAAACGACGACTGCCACCAGTCGGTCCGCCGTACGGGATACCCTTGAAGGTAATAATTTCTTGCTCCATTGTGCCCCGGATTTTCCCTGCGGTTGTTTCGGCAATTATCTCGCCCATGTCTTATTCCTCTCTATTAGCATGTGATTCTGTTTGATACCGTTGCTATTGTGTGGCTTATACTCGACCTTTGTCAAGAAGTAATGCACGCTCTGGCAGTAGAGGGCTGTTGCTCGCCGTGTTGTTCCATCAACGAATATCAGTCACGCATAGACCCAGCAGATTCTTGACTAAAGCTTGAATCCGGAGCAGCAGACGGCTAGAATGCAGACACCTATTAAGGACAAGTCCAAGATAGAGGAGACAACCCTGAAATGAGTACAGCGCCAGAACA
>DUFD01000005.1 GCA_011171075.1 Dehalococcoidia bacterium
TGCTCCCACGGTCCGTGATATCCTCAGGGGTTGCCGCCTCAGTTCGACTGCCGTTGTACAGCACCACCTCAATGTCCTTGAAAAGGAAGGCCGCATTCACCGTGACCCTGAAGTATTCCGCAGTATCCGCCTGACCGATAAACCAGGAATCTCAGGCGTGCCATTACTGGGGACGATTGCCGCCGGTGAGCCTATTCCGGTACCCACGTCAGATACCTGGACAAGCCGTTCGCTGGAAACGCTGGAAGTCCCAGAAGAACTCACCCAGGGAAAGCAGCTCTATGCTCTTAAGGTGAAAGGGCTATCTATGATAGACGCCCTGATTGATGACGGCGATACGGTGCTTATGGAACCGGTTAACACCGCCGAAAATGGGGATATGGTTGCTGTCTGGCTCAAGGATGAACAAGAGGTTACTTTAAAAAGGTTCTATCTGGAAGGTAATATGGTATGCCTGCGGCCAGCCAACAAACTCATGGAACCTCTCTACCAACGACCGGAGAATGTTGAGATTCAGGGAAAAGTTGCTGCCGTTGTAAGAAAGCTCTCCTGATAACGAATATGTAAAACCCTGATGTCTATCTGAGCGGTGTTATTGACTTGTTCGCATCGCGTTGTAGCAATCGCTACAGTACACTGGTCTACCCTGGCGGGGTTCAAAAGGTACCTGGGTCTCTTTGCCACACTGCGCACATACTACCGGGTACATCTGCCTGACCGGACGATAGCCAAATCCCTCGCTGTCATCGCGTCGGGCTTTCCTTGCCTGCCGGCATGGAACACATCGCTTCGGGTCGTTCTGATAGCCTTTGGACGCAAAAAGTGCCTGTTCCTCCGCGCTGAAAACGAACTCGGCACCACACTCAACACAGGTGATTGTCTTATCCTCGTAGCCCACGGATAACCTCCTCTCTTCTAAGTAGTTGGTTAGAGTTACGGTCATCCGGGACCTGTTGAGTCGCCAGAGGAATTAACCGGTTGCATGATAACCAAACTAAACCACCGAACTCAGTATATCATCGGCGATGTACCTTTGCAAACTGTCCCGATATACGAGGGACTATCGTTGTACTATAACTGACCGGATATAAGAAATGCCGGGTTGCGTTAGTCCTTAATATGGTGTAAAATGCCCAGTTATACCTAGGCTTTCTAGGTATACAAAAGGAGGTACAGTTAACATGGGCATGAGATGGAAGGGATGGTCTGGGGCCTTAGCCATTATTGGTCTGGTGCTGATTATTTTCGCTTTTGTCTGGTCACTGGTTATTTTTCCGGCCATGGCTAAACTACCGGCAGACCTTAACGAAACGACGAATTTTACAGGCACCTATTACGAAATGAACCCCCAGACCCAACAGATGGAGCAAATCCCGGTAAACGTGGAGCGACACTATGAGGCTACCGAAATCCAGGACGGCATCCTGATACTCCACCAGACAGTAACGACGACTCAGGCTGACGACGGCACGGCGCTCCCAAAGTACGGACTGGAGGAAATACTGGGAGTCGACAGGTCTACCAGGGAATACGTTTCTGGCTACGGTGACATGGACCGCTCCGGTCAGTTCTCATTTCCTTCGGACTTGGAACAGAAAAGCTACCAGTTATGGAACCCGACTGCCAGACGCGACCTTGAGGCCAAATTTGTCGCTGAAGAAGAGGCTGGTGACCTCACAGTCTATGCCTTTCAGGTAGCAGAAGAGGGTATCGAGCTTGGCAACTATCCGGGAACCGACTTCCCCCAGACCCTGGACGTGACTATTAATATGAAAGCTGAGCCGTTAAGTGGTACGACGGTATTTTCGCAGAGTATCACAACGATTAGCGTTACCTATGCACCGGAAATGTCAATACCTGTATATATTTCCAGCATACAATTCACGGACGCCACGATTTCCGAGATGCTGGATACTGCCAGCAACGCCCGCACCCTGCTACTCTGGGCTACCGTTTATGGCTTCTGGATTGCAATAGGACTGGGTCTTGCTCTGATTCTGGCAGGTGTACTGGTGGCCAACCGAAGCAGATAAGACTGGACAAACAGGTCGCTATACAGAGATAAAGTTCATATAGTGGATATCCGCTGCTGCGGGTTGGATACCCAGCCCGCAGCAGCCTTTGTTCTGCCACACTATCCGATAGATTTCCACTACTCATACCCCAATCTACCCCCCATTAACCGACAACAATCTCATTAATTGGTCGCATTGACGGTACATGTATTGCATGTTATACTATGTTAATTGTGTACTGGTCAGTTACAGGGAGAAAGAAAATGCAGGATGAATTGACAGAACGTATGCCCGTATTCTATGGTTCAGTAACCGTCGGTGAGCGCGGCCAGGTCGCGATTCCTGCCGAAGCCCGCCGCGAACAGGAAATCACCCCTGGTGATAAGTTACTCGCTTTTGGCGGCCCCGAGAGAAAGATTCTGGTATTCATAAAGGCAGAATCTGTCACCGAGTTCATCACCGGCGTAACCCAAATAGTTACTCAGGTCGAGCACATTCTCAAGGGTGATGCCCCTGAAGAATCAGAATAGACCGTAGATACGTCTATATTTGTTACGAATTAATCAGAGGGGAGTAAATAATGACCTGGATCACCAGAATAGCCTTGAAAAAACGGTGGGTGACCATTCTGCTGTCTGCACTGGTTGCCGGCACATCTGTCTGGGCTATGCTCACACTTAAAATGGAGTTAATCCCTGATATCGAATTGCCGATGACTACGGTGATTACTTTTTATCCCGATGCCCCGCCTGACGAGATTATGGAGAAAGTTACCATACCCATCGAGGAAACCGTTAAGGGTATCAGTGGATTCAAGCACGTTGCGTCGACGTCTTCCGAAGGCAGTTCTGTCGTCTTCTTTCAGTTTGAGTTTGGTACTGATATGGATACTGTCAACGCCGCTATTGCCGCCAACATTGCTCAACTCGACCTGCCACCGGAAGTCCGAAACCTGCCTGAGCTCACTCCCGAGCTAGATGAAAACCCCATTCTTCAGCCCATAAATATCAACCTGATTCCGGTAGTAACCCTAAGTCTCAGCGGGGACATTCCCGACGATGAACTGATGCAGACTGCACTCACAGAAGTGGTACCTCAACTCGCGGAGATTGACGGTGTTATTAATGTTTCAATTGAGGGTGGGTCAGGCGACAAGGTACTGGTAAATCCGAGTCTGGATGCGATGATTGAATACAACATCTCGACAGCCCAGCTAGCTGGAGCGCTGATGATGGGGTCATACGACTCCCTGGCTGACGTCGAAAATACCATTGTCTCCCAGCAGGGCATTCTCCTCAAGCAGGTAGCCGATGTCTCAGTGGGGCCAGCTACCGGAAGTGCCATCAGCCGCACAAACGGCAAGCCCAGCATCAGTATCAGCGTTACCAAAGATAGTACGGCTAATACCGTAACCACCGCCAATGCAGTACTCGAGAAAGTCGAGGAAATCGCGGCCAGCCTGCCGGCTGGCCTGGAACTGACTGTCGTCATGGACCAGTCTGAATACATTGAGGCCAGCGTTTCTGACCTGACGAATAATGTCTTACTCGGCAGTGGTCTGGCAGTCCTGGTTGTCTTTGTTTTCCTGATGGCTTTTCGTGCCTCGCTGGTAACCGCCGTATCTATTCCCCTGAGCCTCCTCATCAGCTTCCTGGTGATGCGGTTTACCGGCATTACCATCAATATCCTCACACTGAGCGCCATGATAATCGCCGTGGGACGCGTAATTGACAACAGCATCGTTATCCTGGAGGTGCTCTACCGCCGCATGCAGCACGGCGAACGCTTTTACGATGCTGCCGTTAATGGTGTCCGGGAGGTGGTCACCCCGATAACATCGGCTACAATAGCCACCGTAGTAATCTTCATTCCGTTAACATTCGTCGGGGGAATCGTTGGCGAGGTCTTCCTGCCATTCGGCCTAACAATCACATATGCCCTGATTGGTTCGCTTCTGATTGCGCTGACCGTTGTACCTGCACTATCTGGTTACCTAGTGAGCACAAAAACACAGGAGGAACCCCGACCCTACTGGTATCAGAGGGGCTACACTGCTTCGCTGAGATGGTGTCTCAATCACCGCCTGGCCACCATATCTGTCGCCCTTGTGCTTTTCCTCGGTAGCTTCTTGCTTGTGCCCATCATCGGCACCACCTTCATGCCAGAGATGAATACAAATATGCTGACAGTAGATGTTGAGATGCCGAAAGGAACTACTCTGACCACCCTCAATGAGGTTACTGTAGAGGTAGAAAACGTCCTCGGTGACAACCCGTGGGTGATGAGCTATAACACGGTTGCCGGTGCAGCTACCGGCGTGAGCGGTGAGATTAACGCCCTGTTCGGCATGGGTGGGTCGAGTAACACGGCCACCATACAGGTTATCACCATACCCGATGCTGATACCAACAGCCTGGTCGAGCAACTCGAAACAGACCTTACAGAAATAACGGACACGGGTACAATCAGAGTATCGGCACTGGATGCCATGGGCGGGGCAATGTCGTCCGGTCTTGAAATTACAGTCCGCGGTGATAACTATGACGATGTTACCCTGGCATCTAACCAACTCCTTGCCGAAATCGAGGCCGCGCGTGAAGATGAAGCATCGGACTCCGGCAACGGTTCGCTTGCCGACCGAATGAACGAGGCACGGCGTAAAGCACTCTCTAAGATAGAAGACCTGACACTTGACCTGGCGAGTATCGAGCCAACACTGCTCATCGAGCTGGATACCGCCGAGCTGGTTGCTATGGGCTACTCTCAGGAACAGATTACAGACCTGAAACGGGAGTTCTATTTAGTAAGATATGGAGAAACGGTTGCCCAGGCCAATCTCGATGGCATTATGCGGGATATTTACATAGAGGGGGCTGTCAAGGACCCTATAGACATCGAAATGATTAGCGAACTTCCGGTTGGCTGGCCGATACCGGTCCCTCTGGGAGATATTGCCACGGTGGAACTCGGAGAGCAGGCTACTCGCATCTCTCGTTTTGACGGGAAAGTATCAGCCACCATTACCGGCAAGATAACAGAGGAGAACGTGGGTGCTGTCAGCCAGGCCATACAGGAAGAGATAGATTCTCTGGAGGTACCCGATGGTGTGGAGATAAGTCAGGGAGGCATCACCGAGGATATGCGCGATAGTTTCAAGGCAATGTTCATCGCCATCCCGATTGCTATGGGGCTCGCCTACGTGGTGCTGGTGCTTACCTTCCGTTCCTTCAGAAACCCGATAATCATCATGGTAAGTATGCCGCTGGCGTCTATCGGGGCGCTTGTTGGCCTGCTGGTCACCGGACGCCCACTGGGCGTCTCTGGATTGATGGGCATCCTGATGCTGGTCGGCATCGTACTGACCAACGCCGTGGTCCTCATTGCCGTCGTCGAGCAGATGCGTAAAGAGGGTATGAGTCCCTATCAGGCCCTGGTTGAGGGTGCACGAACGCGACTCCGCCCGATATTGATGACAGCGCTGACGACGATGATTGCCATGCTGCCCCTGGCCTTCGGACTCGGCGAGGGTGTAATGATGGCCGCCGAACTGGCTACCGTTGTCATCGGAGGGCTTTTAAGCTCTACCCTGCTGACGCTGCTGGTTATCCCCGTCGTTTATGCTGTGGCCAATCGTGTGCCCCGAATTGTTACAATCAAGAAGTAACCGGTACTATGCACTGTTAAGGGTAATACCAGCCGTTGCAGCCAGTTTTATACACCCATTGTCCCATCGGCAACGGATTCCCAGGCACGGCGTTCCTCGTCGTATGGCGCCTCCTCAACACAGCAATCCTTCCCGATTATCATGGTCGCCCGGCGGTCATCATAGGGCGGCCAACTGCCAATGCTCTCACAACTGGGGTCGCCGTTGCGAGCGAACGCCAGCCAGGCGTCCTGCATATTCCTGGAAAGAGCATCAGCCACGGGACCGGAACCACCCCAGCCCTCGCCATAGTTGCCGAACACAAAGCCCAGTTCCAGGGCATGGTGGGCCCCCAGAGCACCGTCAAGCATCGGTGACGGCCAGGTGAATATATAGTTGTAGGCCACCTGCCCCTGGCTGTACTGGGCCTCGGCAAGACGGACGGCCGGCATCCGGAAAGACTGGTCTGTGCGGATTGCTGTAAATATCTCAGCAGGCGTCGTTGGTGCTCCGCGCCTTGCCAGTGCCTCCCGGTAGGTCTGAACCATTGCTTCGGCGTTGTGTCCGGGCAGGATTACCTGGACACGTTTCAGGAGTTCAGCCTCATCTATTTTCTGCAACTCCTGGTCCCTTATAATGAACATTTTCCACTCGTCCAGGTTGGAACCCACAATCACAGGTATTCCTCTGGTGGAACCACCGCGAACAGCGTCGATCGGTAGCGCCCGAAGCGTACTGCCATCTATGACAGGTTGTAGTGCCAGGCCTCCGGTCATACCTGACCTTTGCAGCCTAGGTGTCAACTCCAACTGGGCAGCCATCAAACGCTCCACAGGAAGTGAACGCAGGGCATCAACATCACCAGGCTTTACATCCAATATTTCTAAGAATTGTTCGGCTACTAGTGCCGCTTTATCCAGTGGCCGGGCAGTACTGGTAGCACCGCTCTGAAGAATCGCACGGCGGAATAGCCCTTTTGACTGCGGCACGGCCAGCTGGCAGCCAACGCTCATACCACCAGCCGATTCACCGAATATGGTGACATTATCGGGGTCACCGCCAAAGGATGCAATATTTCGGTGCACCCACTCCAGGGCAGCAACCTGGTCCAGCAGGCCTTCATTACCAGTGGCCGGTATTTTCCCTCCTGTAAGCTCGTTGAGGTTCAAAAAACCGAGTGCGCCCAGCCGGTAGTTGGTTGTCACCACAACAACGTCGCCCCGCGCGGACAGGCGGCTCCCTTTATATGCTACCGACGAACCCGAGCCGCCGGTGAATCCACCTCCGTGAATCCAGAATAATACAGGGCGCCGGGCATCATCCAGAGCCGGGGTCCATACATTGAGATAAAGGCAGTCCTCGTTCTGAGGTTCTGCCTCCGGCCGCTGGTCTAAATTCAGGAGACCGCCCTCGGCTATGTTCTGCGGAGCAATCGTAGCCGAGGATTGTGCCGGGCGTACGCCATCCCAAGGCTCAACCGACGCAGGCGGCAGCCACCGTCTCTTCCCTACCGGCGGGGCAGCAAAAGGGATACCCTTGAAAACGCACAGACCGCGCTGCTGATAGCCCTCAACCTTCCCCGCATCCGTCTTAACAACCGTTTCCATAGATGTGCTCATATCTTTCCCCCTGTCTGTTATGATACAGTCACGCTAAGCGTTTTAGGCTTATATCAAAGTGCTCATTCCGAATCTCAATAGCCAACTATCTGCGAAGCGGGATACCTTCCCAGGCATCAAGCTCTTCGCGGTACGGGTCAAACTCCACTCTACACGGGACATCGAAGAGCATCGTGGCACGTTTGTCTGCGGTGAACGGTTGCCATTGGGGAATTCCCGGGTGATTGGGATTCCCGCTGCGTGCGAAGGCGGCCCATGCATCACTCATGGCAGCGGCCATCTCGTGCTTGTCAGGACGGTCACCGACCCAGGGCACATCATCTGTATTATCAAACACGAAAGCAATCTCAATGCCATGACCCGCCTTGAAAAGGCCGCCAAGAAAATCAGATTCATAGTTGAACAGGTACACATATACCGGAGCCGGGCCACCGGCTGCCTTGCGTTCCGCGAGTTGGATGACCGTCCGCCGTTCGCGTTCACTCATAATACCTATCAGCAGGTCCCAAGGTGTGGCATCAGGCCTTGTCTTTTTATAGACGTTGAGTATTTTGTCCAGCTTGTCACCGAGTACAGGCTCCAGACGCTGGTGCAGCTCTTCCTCGGTCAGCCGACGGCGACGGGGGTCTGGTGCCAGGAACGTCGCCGATTCATCCCGGTTTGAACCGACCATGAGAGGGATTTCCGCAGCCGTTGTTGCTGCCACAGGTTCGAAGGGGTGAACGGGGAGATAGTGGCCATCGACTGATGGCGAAAGCTGCATTACTTCTCCAGCTGGAGCACCTATCATACCCGTCCGGACTCGTGCCGGCATTAACGCATCCACAGCATCTAATAGCTGCTGTGCCGGTATTGCTTGGAGCTTGTCTATCTCATTTTTCTTGATATTCAACTCCGTCATCAGACGCTCCGCCAGGTCGGTGGCAGCCTTGGCCTCTACAGCCCATGTTCCCATAGAGCCGCTCTGAATAACAGCCCGGTGGAACAGCCCTTTTGCCACCGGCATAGCCAGCAGCGTACAGACTTTCACACCACCACCGGACTCACCGAATATGGTCACGTTGCCAGGGTCACCACCGAACGTCTCAATATTGTCCCGGACCCACTCAAGAGCGAGCACCATATCTAGCGCTCCGGCCACTCCCGAAGCAGCATACTCCTTGCCGAATATATTTGCCAGGTAAAGGTAACCGAAAACATTCAGCCGGTGGTTAATGGTAACCACGACAACATCACCACGCTTGGCGAGATTGGCACCGTGGTACATCGTCTCCGAACCGGCACCGGAGGTATAACCACGACCATGCAGCCACACCATTACCGGGCGTTTGCCACCGTCCTTTATTCCCGGTGTCCACACGTTCAGTACCAGGCAGTTTTCACTCTGGGGCAGAAGTCTGGTATGACCCTCGGCACGAGTAATTGCATAAGGTCGGGCCTCGTCCACCAGTGAACCTCGCTGCGGGCTGATTGGCCCGAAGCCCCCGGCGTATCGTATACCAGCCCATGGCTCGACCGGTAACGGTGGTAAAAACCGACGTTTGCCACCCGTCGGGGCACCGTACGGGACGCCTTTGAAAGCATAAACGTCACGCTCCATGATACCGGCAATGTTTCCCGCGGTTGTTTCGACAACTGTCACATCCATTTCATTCCTCCTTCAGTATATGGTAATGCCCGCTACGCGAAATACTGCTGGCATTATCACCCCTCTTGAAGATTCCTGTCAAATGCTCCCTGAGTAAGGGAAGACGGGTATTTGTAGCGGGTTCAGCGAAAGTGGCAAGCGGATTCTTTTTCCGGTGCTTGCCGTCTTTTGTGTTTAATTATATTGGTGGTAATAGGACTTCTTCTCGTGCTTTATCCATTGATATGCGATAGGACAAAGAGGTACAATCTGATGGATTAAGCATAGTGGGAGGTGGATGTTATGGTATCGAAAGAGGAACTAAAAAGTAAACTAGTGCGTCTTGAGGACGCGATAGGAGTAGTTATTGAACTATGGGAAGAAGCTGTCCAGGTTCAGGATGAGATAAACATAACTGATGATGAGTTTGTGGCGAGTTGGAAAACCATATGTGAGGTGGTTGACAGACTTGAGAGATTACGAGGACTGTTCATGGATAAACATGCTGAAATAAAGGAGAGGATGCTCAAAATAGACCGTAGTAATATCTGAGTTTAAGAGGAAATGGCGAGCTGGAAAGACAAACTAAATGGAGACCCGGTTCCATGGCTGCTGGAGAATGACAGGAGCCAGCCGGCCATCCGCTATTATACGTTGCGGGATATCCTCGGCCGGGCCGAGAACGATAAAGAAGTCAAAGCTGCTAAGGCGGCTATCATGACTAGCGGACCGGTGCCGGTAATCCTGGAGGGATACTGGGACAAGCCAGGATTCAGTTTCAGGCCCAAATACCGCAGGACGGAACATACTATCATTCATATGGCGCAGCTCGGTGCCGACGGAGCTGACCCGCGTATTCGCGCCGGCTGCGAAATCCTGCTCTCCCAATACATCGACAGCAATGGTGGTCTTTCATTTACCGGCACACCTTCGGATTTCAAGCATTGCCATGCGGGTATTATGGGAGCGGCTCTGATAGACTTCGGCTGGCTTAACGACCGACGCTTGCAGAGAGCAATGGAATGGCTGGCGCAGACTATTACCGGAGAAGGAGTGGCTGACGCATCGAACCGCGATACAAACAGACATTACTATAAGTCCAGGAATTTAGCTCCTTTATTCGTCTGTGCCCGGAATGGTAATTTGCCATGCGCCTGGGGAGCAATCAAGGCGATGCTCGCCCTGAGCAAGGTACCACCGGCGCAGCGGACCAGAAATATGCATGAGGCTATCAAACTGGGTGTGGACTTTCTCCTGAGCCGTGACCCGGCAGTCGCCGATTACCCCTTTAGCAGCGGGAACAGGCCCAGCTCTAGGTGGTTCACGTTCTTCTATCCCCTCGGCACCAGCGCCGATATACTTCAGAACCTGGAGGTCCTGACAGCGCTCGGGCAAGCCCAAAATCCCAGATTAGTCAACGCATTAGCTCTGGTCATCAGCAAGCAAGACCAACAAGGGCGCTGGTTACTGGAACATACCTACGTGGGCATACAAGAAAAGAAAAGGCAGCCCAGCAAGTGGATCACCTTAAGAGCTTTACGGGTATTGAAAGCGGCTTATCCTGAGCAAGGATAATTTCCCCGCAGAAGCGAAAGTAGCAAGCGGATTCCTTGTAAAGTGCTTGCCACTTTTTACGTTATGCCATAGATATAGGTATGGAGCGGGAGACGGGACTCGAACCCGCGACAACCTGCTTGGAAGGCAGGGACTCTGCCAACTGAGTTACTCCCGCTAGCCTAGTGCTCTAATTCTAGCCCTCAATACCTCTTTCTGTCAAAACGCGTCCTGCTTGAGCCTGATACAGCAGTACATCTCCTGAACGAGTGCTCAGGGTTGACAAACGAGATTGCATATTTTAATATGTATATCGGGAATAATGCGCCATCATGAAGTACTCGCCTCAGGGCAAGCGGGATGTCTTGGTAGCAGGGGGGGGGATACTTTTTTCCCATATAATAAGACTCGCTGTTATTGTGCGTGCATTTTGCGCTCGGAATGACTTAGCGGAATGGTCACCGGTGCGCTTTGGGTAACCAATACTGCTGAAAGGGGGTACTTGAGGTACTAATGGAACTGAACCGAAGGGAATTCCTGAAAGCCTCAGGGGCAGGAGTTGGCGGTATTTTTCTACTGGGCGCCCTGAATCCAGACATTGCCCTCGCCAGAACCGTCAATATACCTCCCCTAAAGAGGAAAGTCACAGAAACAACCACCATCTGTTGCTACTGCGCGGTCGGCTGTGGGGCCGTTGTAGCAACCTATGAGGATGGCGCCATCAAAATAGAGGGCGATCCCGACCATCCCATTAACGAAGGCACGCTATGCTCGAAAGGGCAGGCACTACCCCAGTTCCACACGGTTGATGGGGAGGATAATCCGAATCGCCTGACCAAACCACTCTACCGTGCGGCCGGCGGTACTACATGGCAGGAGGTAGAATGGGACTGGGCACTTGATACCATAGCACAGAGGGTAAAAAAGACCAGAGATGATAACTGGCTATCGACAATCAATGTCGGTGGCACAAACTACCCCGTGAACCGCACCGATGCCATTGCTAACTTCGGCGGTGGTGAGCTGGACAATGAGGAGTGCTATCTCCTGGTCAAAATGGCCCGTGCCCTCGGGCTGGTGTATATTGAACATTGCGCCCGCATATGACATTCCGCTACTGTAGCGGCTCTGGTAGAGTCGTTTGGTAGGGGTGCAATGACCAACCACTGGATCGATATCAGAAATGCAGACCGCATCATGATTATCGGCTCCAATGCGGCAGAAAATCATCCCATCTCCTTCAAGTGGGTCACCAAAGCGCAAGAGCGCGGAGCGAAACTCATCAGTGTCGACCCACGCTTCACACGGACATCATCCAAGGCCGATATCTATGCCCCGATGAGGTCTGGTACAGACATCGCCTTCATTGGCGGCATGATAAGGTACATTCTGAACGATTTACAGCAGCTATCGCCGGCACAACGCGCTACCAAATACAACCTGACTTATATTACCCAGTACACAAATGCCGCTCTGATAGTAAACTCTAATTATAAGGGTCCTGGCGACAACGGGGACGGACTGTTCAGCGGATTTAGCGCCTCCAGCAGTGGCACTCCGGGCAGACTTGGAAGCTATGACAAGTCAACCTGGCAGTACGCAGATACTAACACCCCGGCCACAGACCCGACCCTGCTCAACAACACCTGGACCGACTGGGACGACCTTAATCCGAAGTGTGTACTCAGATTACTGTGGGAGCACTACTCACGCTACACCCCGGAAATGGTCTCTTCCATCACCGGATGCCCTGAGGCAGACTTCCTGAATGTTGCTGAAGCATACGCAGAATCGGGAGCAACGGGCAAGGCCGGTACCATAATGTACGCCATGGGCACCACGCAGCATACCTACGGGACCCAGAACGTCAGGAGCTATGCCGTTTTACAGCTTCTCCTGGGCAACATCGGAATCGCTGGTGGTGGTATTAACGCCCTGAGGGGAACATCCAACGTTCAGGGTTCCACCGACATGCTGCTGCTCTACCACCTGCTCCCCGGCTACCTCTATATGATTAACCACAACGAACAGACACTCGATGACTACCTCGCCACCGCAAGGAAAGGGCGGGGTATCGTTACACCGCAGGGCCTGGCAGGAGACAAGAGCGCTGCCTGGTGGTGGTACAACGAGGATGACCCCAATAGTAAGAAGTACATCGTCAGCTTACTCAAGGCCTGGTACGGCGACAATGCCAGGGCATTCAACGACTTTGGCTTCAACTACCTGCCCAAGAAGACATCAACCGATGACTACAGCCACATAGCCATTTTTGAGGCAGTAGCCGCGGGAATAATCAAGGGCATGATGGTCTGGGGCCAGAACCCGGCGGTGGGTGGACCCGACGCTGAAGGAGAACGCAAGGCCCTCGAGAAGCTTGACTGGCTGGTGGTAACCGACCTGTTTGAGACGGAGACAGCCGCCTTCTGGAAGCGGGACGGGGCCGATACGGCCAACATTGATACCGAGGTCTTCCTCTTGCCGGCAGCCTGCTCCTACGAGAAGCAGGGCAGCATCTCCAACAGCGGTCGCTGGGCACAGTGGCGCTATAAGGCTGTTGAGCCCATAGGCACAGCTAAACCGGACCTGGCCATCATAGACGAGCTTACGCTCAAGCTAAAGGAACTCTATGAGGCTGAGGGTGGTCCTCATGCCGCTGCCATAACCAGGCTCCACTGGGACTACCGCACCACGGGTGAATATGCCAATGAGGCCGACCCCAATGCGGTGGCCAAAGAGATAAATGGATACACGTGGGACACCGGGGAGGTGGTTACCAGCTTCACGGGACTCAAGAGTGATGGCTCCACCGTTTCGGGTAACTGGCTCTACTGCGGTATGTTCGCAGCTGATGGCCATAATAAAGCCAAGGACCGTGACCCTGTAGACGCAAGCCTGAACCAGATTGGGCTCTACTCCGGATGGACATGGTGCTGGCCGGTGAACAGGCGTATCATTTACAACAGGGCGTCAGTAGACTTTAACGGGCAGCCATGGGATAGCGAGCATCCAGTTATTAAGAGAGAAGCTGGTGCCTGGCTGGGCGATATCCCGGACGGACCCTGGCCGGCCATAAATGAGGCGGATACAGGCTCGAAATTCCTCCCCTTCATCATGCATAAGGAAGGAGTGGGGCACCTCTGGGGTCCTGGTGTTGCCGAAGGGCCCTTACCTGAAGCCTACGAGCCGTGGGAAAGCCCGCTGTCCGAGAACCTGATGACCGGTGTCACTGACACCGAGGCCAAGGGCACACCGGGATTCAACGACCCCTGCTGCTATGTCGGCGACCTGGATGGCATGAACCAGCGGGGGGCATCCGATGAGTATCCCTGCGTAGGTATGACCTACCGGCTAACGGAACACTGGCAGGCTGGTCAGATGACCCGTAATCTCCCCTGGCTGGTTGAGCTACAACCACAGCCAATTGCCGAGATAGGCGAAGAACTGGCCAGAGACAGGGGCATCGAGAACGGTGACATCGTTGAGGTATCAACGGCCAGAGGCTCCATCCAGGCAGTGGCCGTTGTCACGAAACGTTTCCGCAGGCTAAGGATAGGAAACAAGGACGTTGACCAGGTAGGTGTACCATGGCACTGGGGTTACGTAGGTTACTCGACAGGCATCAGTCCCAACGGCAGTAGCGGCAATATCCTTACCCCCCACGTTGGTGATGCCAACACGACCATCCCTGAATACAAGACTTTCCTGTGCGATGTAAGGAGGGTATAGAATGGCTGAAGCAATACTGTACGACTCGACTAAATGCACGGCCTGCCGTGCTTGCCAAGTAGCCTGCAAACAGTGGAACGAATTAGAAGCCGAAGAGACCACTAACCGTGGTACTTATGAGAATCCACCCGAACTCTCAGCATCGACCTGGAATAAGATAAAGTTTACCGAATTAGAACTGAATGGGGAGTTCAAATGGATTTTCACACGCCTCGCCTGCATGCACTGCGAGGAAGCCAGTTGCCAGAATGTCTGCCCCACCGGGGCTATCTCCAAGACTGATGAGGGATTCGTGCTCATTGACCAGAAGTGGTGCATTGGCTGCGGCTACTGTGTCCAGGCCTGCCCATACGAGGTCCCGCATAAGGACGAACACACCGGCACGGCCCGGAAGTGCACCTCGTGTGCCGACCGCACGTCCAATGACTTGAAACCTGCCTGTGTCACAACCTGCCCGACCGGCGCCCTGACATACGGTGACCGCAGTAGTCTGCTTTCAGATGCTGAACAACGGGTCGCCGCACTCGGGGGTAGCGCTACTCTTTACGGTGAAAACGAACTCGGCGGTCTTCATGCACTCTATATCCTGGAGGATTCACCGGAGGTATACGGACTACCCGCCGAACCACAGGTAGCCACCAAGAACTCCATCGGTCAGTGGCTGAGTGGACTTATAACCGCCGGACTAATCACTGCTTTGCCCTTCTGGTTCATCTTTAGGCGGAAGGACCAGATTGCTGTTGGAGACGCTAACGAAGGAGGTGCAAAGTGACCTGGACTGCACTAATTTGGATCTACCTCTGGCTGGCCGGAATGGCTGGTGGCGCCTTCCTTGCCGCGAAGGCGGTGGGGCGCTTCTCAGGTAGCAAAGACGACTCTTTATTGCGGTTAGCAACCTGGCTAGGTTTGCCTTTAGCTATTCTCGGAGTACTACTACTCATCTTCGAGCTGGGGACACCACTCTGGTTCTGGCACCTGTTCACCCAGTTTGACTTCACGTCACCGATGTCCATGGGCACCTGGATTCTGATAGTCTGGGTAATACTCGGTGTCACCATGCTGGCCACCTGGTGGCTCGAGGGCAAGGTCAGTCAGGAAGCCGCTGCCAGCCTGGCAAGTCTGAGAAAACTCATTAGCAGAATCAATATATTCTTCTCGGCGGCGCTAATTGCCTACACCGGTGTGCTTCTGGCCGTCAGCAGCCAGTCTTTGTGGGCGGGTACAATCCTGCTACCAGCCCTCTTCGTGGTCTCGGCGGTCTCCACCGGAGTAGCCGCCCTTGTCTTGGCTGCGCTGGGTCTCAACGCTATCGCTGATAGCGGTATGGCCGAAATAAAACTTGCCATTAACCAGATATTTGGCTCAACTGAATGGAAGACCCCTAAAGAAATGATTGTACGGCTAGCTGAAGCCGATGCTGCCGTCATTGTATTAGAGATAGCAGTTATGATAGGCTACGTTATCTGGCTGGCCACTTCCACTGCTGGTAGTGACGCACTGGGCGTCATTACCACCGGCTCAATGGCAGCACCATTCTGGGTAGGGGTTGTCCTCCTTGCCCTGCTCATCCCGTTTGGCCTCGACCTCACCATCCGTAACAAGGCTGCAGAGGCCAAAGGCGTGATGATGACCATAGTAACCTCCTCACTCTGTGTAATAGTGGGTGGTCTCATTCTACGCTGGGTAATAACGTCAGGAGGACAACTGTAGTAGATTAAGATTCCTTACGGGGATTGGTAGGAGGCTACGGGTATGACGAGCGGTAGGATTCTAGACAGACTTGACGCAATGGAAAAAGTAGAGGGCTCGTTACCCCGGTTGCTGGAGTTCTACCGGAAACTTATTCAGATTCAAACCAGGGTTGGGCGGGAACTAAACAAGCCCAACCCTGGTCTTTCCGCCGAAGCAATTCACCAGCGGACAGCCGAGGGTAAGGCACTGATTACTGCCAGCAATTTTACCTATGATTTACGCCTGTTACAGGGCACCTTTCGAGAAACTGCTGCCCTTTTCGGTGAGTACGCGGACCTCTTCAACAGCACCTCAGAAGAATTCAGTAAACTGGCCGAAACAGACCTCACCCCGGACTCTATTGAGGCCTGGTATAACGGAGAACCCCTGCCTTACAGCGGCGAGGTCAACCAGACCCTTCTGAAAGAACTGATTCACGCAGCTATCAAGCCTTTTCTGGTCAGCTATACCAGTGTCTTGATTGACTCTGTTGAACAGGAGCGCTGGCGCCGGGGCCACTGTCCCATCTGCGGAGGTAATCCCGACTTCTCTTTTCTGGAAAAGGAAAACGGGGCCAGGTGGCTGTTATGCTCACGATGCGATACTGAATGGCTCTTTCAACGCCTTAAGTGTCCGTACTGCGATAACACCGACCAGCAGACGCTATCTTACTACACAAGTGATGAAGGGATGTACCGGCTCTACGTATGCGATAACTGCAAGCACTACCTTAAGGCCATTGACCTGAGAAATCCCGGGGCGAATGCACTCATTCCTCTGGAGCGCCTGCTTACCCTGGAGATTGATGCCCAGGCGCGTGATTATGGCTATTCTCCTTGCGAATGAGCCCGTGGCGGTGGACGGTTTCTAATTAATATCCCCATAATCTTAGATATCCCGGCTACTTATTGTCCTCCAACAAGTATTAACATATAATTCAGAAGCAAACGACCGTTCACCTAATGACTGGTCAAGAAAGCTTAATAGAGGTATAATAAATAAGCAACACGTGAAGCAGGAGGCAAAATAGATGTTTAGACCCGGACCGTTGGAAATCGGCCTTATAGTATTCATAGTCCTGATTCTCTTCGGCGCTGGCAAGCTTCCTCAGGTTGGTGCCTCGCTGGGAAAAGGAATACGCGCCTTCAGGAGGGGACAGAGCGGGGAAGATGAAGCTGATGAGGAAGAGGAAGAAGTCGAAGTCGTCAAACCGGCTCGCAAGAAGGCAACCAGGCTAAAGAAGGCAGCCAGTAAGAAAAGCTAAACTACCGTTCTCCCTTCCACCTGTAGACTCAAAACACTCCCCCCTGGAAGTAGCATAACACACCCTGGTGGATATATACGATGGACTTCATGTCGATTGGTTCCTCGGAAATACTGATGATTATCCTGGTGGCCATTCTCGTGGTAGGGCCAAACCGTATCGTCGGGATAGCACGCACCATGGGTAATATCATGCGTACCATAAGGAAGACCACTGCCGAGTTGACCACTGCCGTCACCAAAGAGATAGAACTCGAAGAAAAGGATAAACAGCCACCGGTAGACCGGGAAAATAAGGAGAAACCTCCGGCTGACAAGGCATCCAAACCATAGCCAGTACCGCTGGATATGAACACCACATCGCAATGAGTGATGAAAAGAAAACGGGCATCCTCGACCATCTCAGAGAGCTACGAAAGCGCCTCCTCTGGAGTGTCCTTACCGTAGTAATCGCCTCCTTCGTCTGTTTCTTCTTTGTCGAGGACATACTGGATATCCTTAAGGTCCCCGCTGGTAACATAGACCTCTATGTTATTGAGATGACTGAGGGTTTTACCAGCTCAATGCGCATCGCTATTATGGCCGGTATCATAGTATCGATGCCAGTCCTTATATACCAGTTTCTGATGTTCGTTATCCCGGCACTGACACGTCAGGAGAGAAAAGCCGTCTACATCATTATGCCGGTCATCACTTTGATGTTCGTCGGCGGCATACTCTTCGGCTATTTCTACCTGATACCACCGGCCACCAAGTTCCTGCTGGATTTCAGTGAACTGGTCGGCGCGATACCAGAAATACGGTTAAGCGACTACATTAACGTCGTCACGCGACTACTCATAGCGATAGGCATCCTCTTTGAATTGCCGGTGTTGACCACTTTCCTTGCCAGGATGGGCATAATCACCTCCCATTGGCTGGCCAGCCGCCGGCGGATAATGATTATCTTCTCCTTCGTGCTGGCGGCCATCATCACGCCGACCTTCGATGCCGTTAACCAGAGCATCGTTGCCGGGACAATGATAGTCCTCTACGAGATAAGCATCTGGCTGGCCTGGCTGGTCCAGAAGAGACGACAGGAACCGACCGCAGAGGAAGACCCCGAATCACAGTAACCATGGCGCACTCTGCATGACACTGCTTTGCGTGTTGCAGGCTAACTGCGATATACTAACTAAGCTGCATTGAAAGGGGGCGGACGAGTCCCGGTGGGCTTCGCGGACTTCAACTCCGTTGAGGGGCGTTAGAAGCGTCTTTGGTGGGTTCGACTCCCATACGCCCCCGCCAGAAAATACTGCAGCGAACCAGCCTTCGATTCTTACCTATCCTTGCATCATTTCATCGTGCGCGTTATTATACCACTACTAAAAGTAAATGCAACTGAAGGTACAATGAAAATACATCTCAAATCAGGATTCGTTGAGTGGCTCAGAAGCTGGGGTACGTTATTAGTTGCTACACTTATATTGGCAATCGCCATTGCTACGTTTGTCGTAAGCATCACACATCACCAAGAACTAACAATACCGCATACACTACACGAGGAGATAAACGATAGACTCGATAGACTTTACGAGAGAATAGAGCGAACAGAGCGTATTTTACAAAACGCTCGCGACCTTGGCCTAGATGTAACTCTGTATGTAGATAGACTAAACAAAGCGAAGCTGCTTTTTAATCAGGCTGAATTATCTTGGGATAAAGGCCAATATGACGAGTCGAACAATTTAATCATAGAAGCTTACGATATTCTTCCCGAATTTATAGAAGAACCGGCCGCCCTTAACTGGTGGCTTATCGGCGGGATAATTGGTGGCTGTGCTGTAATTGGGGCGATTGTCGCCGTCTTCCTGCTAAGGCGTCGCTTCGGATTGTTAGGAAGCTAACGGGATAGAGAACTTAAGCTACTATCGACGAATACAGCTTCAAGCCATCTTTACAAACATATGCGGACTGCACGGCAGTTAAGTTTAGGCAGACTTCAGGCAGGCTTATACTTCTCATCCAGCATTATCTCGGCAGCGATGCGGCAACCCCTGGCCACCACATCAGAGCACTTAGCAGAAACGCCGGTCTCGCGCCATTCCGCAGCCTCAGCCGGGTCGGCCAGGTTAAAAGTCCGGCCACATAGCCCTCTGGTAACATCGTCACAGGCGGTGCCCCCGAACTCCGCGGCAAAGGCGCGGCAGAATGCCCGGCACGGACGTAGCGACTTTACCCACTCCTGCGGGCCCAGCTTTTCCTGTCCGTAGACCAGGCCGAGCGCCAGAACACTCCCGGTTACCACGCCACAGGTCTCGCCCCTGAGAGCAATGCCGGGAAACGGTGAGAGCGCCTTCCGGAATAGACTGTCACCCAGTCCGAACTGGTCGCTCAGTGCCGAAAAGGAAGATTGGGCACAGTTACCTGAAATCCTGAGGTACTCCCTTGCCTTTTCATCAAGCTGTTTCAGGATGTCTTCTCTGGAGCCCTGGGTTGCCATTTCTGTTTCCTCCTGCATCTTAGTAAAGCACCCTCTCGTCACCGACCCGCCGTGTTATCTTCCTGCCGTCGAGGTGCTCAAGCAGTGCCTGGGCATACTTGCGGCTCGTCTGTAGCATGTCCCGTACCTCGGCCAGGGTCACCTTCCCCTGCTTTCTGAGATGACCGGTTACCTTCTCCACCATCTCGTTGTAGGCCTCGGTGGAAAAGACCACGCCCTCGGCGACCTTCACCACCTCCTGCCGCGCTACCAGCTGACCGAGGACATCGGCCTCCGGGATAAGCTCGCCCGGTGGTGTATAGGGATTGTCTTTCAATGACTTCAGAAATACCTCGACCTGCGCCTGCTGGGCGGGCGTAAGCTGTACCTTATGCTCAGGAAGGCGGACGCTCTGTCCCTCCTCAACAACAATTCTCCGTTCAACCAGCCCTGCAAGGAGAGCCGGCGACTGAGCCTTCGTACCCAGCTTGTTGCCCAGCTCCACCCTGGGAATGCCTGAGCGTGCCGGATACTTCTGATGATAGTCCCTGATTATTCCCGCTGCCTTATCAACCATTCTCTGCCAGCCCGATTCGGTGAGTAGTAGACGCTGTTCAGACTGCCCGATGATGACCACCCTGCCCTGCTCAACGAGGCTCGCCATAACCGATTCAACCTCGCCAGCAGGCAGGTCACTCGCCGACGCCAAAGTAGTCAAAGACAACGGCTGTCTACTTTCAAGTAATGACAGTAAAACCTCGTCAGTACTACCCTGCTCCTTAATTTCCAGCGCCTGAATCACCGAGGGGCGGAACCGGCGTAACCGCCTGGCATGGCTATCTATGATTCTGCCCCCACCCAGGGTATCCGTCGACGACCGGATAATAAAATGGTCGCCGTTTACGACCGCCACCGGCCTGTCCAGCAGCAACTGGACCCAGCCGGACTCGCCGGGTTTGAGTTCATCCGCCTCCAGCAGCCTGACCCTGGCAATCGCCTCGGCCGCTCCGCTGTAGAAGCTGAGCCTGGCATTGTGTCGCAGGGGGCGGGGCTGGTAGGCCAGCAACCGGAAACGAGCACTTAGCATCGTCGTCGACTTCAGCCAGCCGGGACGGACGACCACGTCACCCCTTTGAAGCTGAGTCGTGGCAACCCCGACAAGGTTGGCAGCGATACGGCTCCCCGGCTGGGCGACTTCGATGCGGGACTTATGCATCTGCAAGCCACGCAGGCGTGACCTGACACCGGCAGGGACTATCTCGACATCCTGCCCGACTGATAGCGAGCCGTCTATCAGCGTACCGGTAACGACGGTACCGGAGCCGGCAATGGTGAAGACCCGGTCTATCGGCAGTCGTGCCCGCTCCATGTCTTTACGTGGCGTCGTTGATTCCAGGAGACTATCGATTATCGAGACAAGCTCAGGCAAACCTTCACCAGTCACCGCCGAAACGGCCACTACAGGTGCCCCGGCCAGAGTCGTCGGGTCCAGCAGTTCGTCTATCTCCATCCTGACCAGGCTGAGCAACTCGTCGTCGACCAGGTCTTTTTTGGTAACGGCGACAATCCCCCTCGATATTCCCAGGAGGTCGATAATGGCCAGGTGCTCTGTGGTCTGGGGCATCACGCCCTCGTTGGCGGCGATAACCAGCAATGCCAGGTCGATACCACCGACCCCGGCCAGCATGTTACCCACGAAGCGCTCATGTCCGGGCACATCGACAATACCGACCTCCCGACCGCTCGGCAGTTTCATCCAGGCAAAGCCGAGGTCGATTGTCATGCCCCGTTCTTTTTCCTCGGTCAGGCGGTCAGGGTCGATACCGGTCAGGGCATGCACCAGTACCGACTTACCGTGGTCAATGTGCCCCGCCGTGCCCAGTACAAACATCTCTTCCGGATACCCCGTCCCTTAGTGACCTTTAGCAATGTCGGAGGCCACTTTCCGCAGCGCCAACAAAACCGTTTTATCTTCCTCCGGCAATACCGAGCGCGGGTCTAGCAGCAGGCGGTCGTCGCTTATCCGCCCGATTATAGGCACCGGCATGTCCCTCAATTTCGTGCTTACCGCCTGCGCGATATTTGTCCCTTTTTTCTTCCGGGAGCGACCGCCAACGGCCACCAGCTTCGTGGGTAGGGTTCCACCTGGTAAGCTGCCACCACCCACCATCGTTTCACCGTCCACCACCTTACCCACGCCGCCCAAAGCCTCAACCCAAAGTCCGGCCCGCCGTTCGATTTCCTCCATTGGTGTCGCAATCATGCGCCACACCGGTATCTTCGTGGTGGCCTCGCCTTTCAGATAATGGGTGAGGGTAGCAATCAGGGCTGCCAGCCTAATCTTATCGATACGTACCGCCCGGGCCATCGGATGTCTCTTCAGCTTGTCCACCAGCTGCTTCTGGCCGACGATAATGCCTGCCTGAGGACCGCCCACCAGCTTGTCCCCCGAAAAGAATGTCAACCCGACACCGGCGTCAACACTCTGCTGTACCATCGGCTCAGAATCAAGCCCGAACTCGGCGGTATCAAGGAAACAGCCACTCCCCAGGTCATCAAAAACGGTGACGTTATGACGGTGGCCTATCTCTACTATTTCTTCCAGCGTTGCCTGACTGACAAAACCTACAAGCCGGAAATTGCTTGAGTGAACACGCATCAGGGCAGCCGTCCGGTCAGTTATTGCCTGCTCGTAGTCCGCCGCATAGGTACAGTTGGTCGTCCCCACCTCAACAAGGCGTGCCCCGCTCTGACGCATTACGTCAGGTATGCGGAAACTACCGCCAATCTCAACTGCCTGTCCGCGGGAGACAATTACTTCCTTTCTTTTCGCCAGAGCAGTTAGCCCGAGGAGTACCCCGGCGGCATTGTTGTTCACCACCAGGGCTGCCTCCGCTCCCGTAAGCTGGCACAAAAGGCCTTCAACATGAACATTGCGGGAACCCCTCCGACCCGCCTTCAGGTCAAACTCGAGGTTAGTATATTTACCCGCCACCTCACTAATCGCCCCGGCCGCCTCCTTACTTAACGGTGCCCTCCCCAGATTAGTGTGCAGCAAGACACCGCTGGCATTGATAACCGGACGTAACAGCGGAGTGTCGAGCTCCTGCAAGCGGTGACCAATCGTCTTCACAATCTCATCAAGGGAGGGTGGCGGGCTTCCGCTGGCAATAGCACGTCGGGCACCGTCCAGGCTCTCTCGTGCCACACTTACCAGTAGAGAATGTGGGTATCCGTGCTTATCGGCGAGTTGCCGGATATGCTCGTGGGCAAGGACATGGTCAACACTAGGGAGATTACGGAACTCACTGTTCATCATCACACGTATTCTACAATATTCGGTACCGATTTCAAAGCTAACACTATTACAGCGTAAGAAAAGCAATATGACCGACACCCACCATATTTGACATTTCGTATTCCACAGTGTATCCTACATCAACCATGTCCTGTCCTTTTACTGCAACGGAGTACCATCTTCACCCTACCCGTAGGGATTTTGCTTCCATATTATCCTGAAGCAAAGGAGTTCCGCTGTAAATAAGGGCCGTATAAACGTGAGTTTGAACGCTAGATTCCCCCACTAATGAATTGGCCTTGGTATATATATTTTTGTACCGGAAATATAGAAAGGGTAACGAGTAATAGAAAAGCGAGGAGGAGTCCATGGCAACTGCGAAAACAGTTGAAATCCCAGTGGTCTGGTTGCAGTGTGCAACCTGTACCGGTTGCTCCGTCTCCGTGCTCAACTCGGTCAGCCCCACCATCAAGAATGTACTGGTCGATGAGGTAATACCGGGCAAGCATGTCAACCTCAGGTTTCACGCGACCGTGATGGCTGGAGCCGGTGATGCGGTTATCGAAGAAATGGAGTCAACCGCTCAGAGGGAGAAAGGGAAATACATTCTGGTAGTAGAAGGGGCAATTCCCACCAAGGGAAATGCTAAAGACTATGGCTCAATCGGCGAACGCAACGGCGAACCGGTCTCTATAGTCGAGAGAGTAGAATCCCTGGGAAAGGATGCTTTGGCCGTTATTGCCCTGGGTACCTGTGCTGCCTTCGGTGGTATTGCCGCCGGCACACCCAATCCCTCTGGCTGTGTCGGTGTTGGCGAGCTATTCAGGCAGTCAAACATCGCCACACCGCTAGTTAACATTCCCGGGTGTGCGCCTCACCCTGACTGGTTCGTCGGAACGGTAGCCAGTGTCCTGCTGGCCGGACTGCCCGGTCCAGAAGATGTTGACGAATACGGCCGCCCCAAGGCTTTCTACGGCAACCTGATACATGAGAACTGCCCCCGCCGCGCTTACTTCGACGAGGGTAAGTTTGCCAAGTCATTCGGCGAACCCGGATGCCTCAACGAACTGGGCTGTAAGGGGCCGGTAACCAGTGCCGACTGCCCGACACGACTCTGGAACCATGGAACCAACTGGTGCATCGGCAGCGGTTCTCCCTGCATCGGCTGTGTCGAGCCCGGTTTCCCGGACCAGCTGGCGCCGTTCTACCAAAAACTGAGCGAGGAAGCTTTGCCGAATATCGGCAGCAAGTAGAGGAGGTTTTGAGCGTTGGGTAAGATTATAATTGACCCGATAACACGTATTGAAGGTCACCTGAAGATAGAAGCCGTAACGGAAAACGGTGTCGTAAAAGAAACCCGGAGCACGGGTTCTCTCTTTCGCGGTATTGAAATAATTCTAAGGGGCAGAGACCCACGGGATGCCCAGCGGTACGTTCAGCGTATCTGCGGAGTCTGTCCCACCAGCCATTCCATGGCAGCCACCCTCAACCTGGACAGCGCCTTTGGTATAGCCGACAAGATACCCGATAACGGTCGGTTAATGCGCAACCTGATTCTGGGTGCTGCCCATATTGCCGACCACATCCTGCACTTCTACCACCTTTGCGCCCTCGACTACGTTGATGTCACCAAAGTGGCCAACTACGAGGGCAACGACCCCACTCTAAACTCCGTTAAGGCGTTCATCCAGAGGGGTGAACTGGGGCCCTTCGTGCCCCGGTACGAAGGAGACTACCGCCTCCCTGACGATATTGACCGGCAGGCGGTAGCCCACTATGTAAAAGCCCTCGAAATGCGCCGCAAGGGACAGGAGATGCTCTCCATCTTCGGTGGCAAGATGCCACACAACTGCGCCATCATGCCCGGTGGAGTCACCGAAGTACCCACCGTTGATAAAATCGCCTCCTTCCTCTGGCGACTCAACGAACTCAGGGATTTTATCGATAACGTATATATACCCGATGTCCTGGCAGTCGCCGGAGTATATAGCGACTACTTCGAGATAGGACAGGGCTGCGGGAACCTCCTGTCCTACGGCAGTTTTGACCTGGAGACAGCCGAGACAGACCTAACGAAACGGCAGAGGCTTGTCAAACAGGGAACGGTCTCCACTGACCTCAAACTTGAGGAGCTCGACACCGGTAAGATAACGGAGGCAGTCAAGCATTCCTGGTACGATGACAGCACCGGCGGACTGCACCCCTCTCACGGAGACACCAGACCACAACCTGGCAAAGAAGGGGCCTATTCCTGGATAAAGTCCCCGCGATACGGAGGAAAAGTACACGAGGTCGGCCCCCTAGCGCGTGTGGCTGTCACCTACGCATCTGGCAATCCCACTGTAAAGGCACTGGTCGATTCTGTACTATCTCATTTCAAAGCACCACCGGCGGCTTTATTCTCGGTTCTCGGACGCCACGCTGCGCGGGCACTGTACACCAAGCTGATTGCCGATACCATGCCCGAATGGCTGCTACAGCTCAAACCGGGTGAGCCTGTGTATCAGGACTACGAAATCCCCGACGAGTCCACCGGCATGGGACTTGTGGACGCTGCCCGGGGTGCTCTGGGACACTGGATAGAGATAAAAGACCAGAAGATAGCCAACTATCAATGTGTCGTGCCCAGTACGTGGAACTTCGGCCCCAGGGACAGTGAAGGACAGCCCGGTCCAGTGGAGCAGGCCATAACCGGCACGAAGATAAAGGATGAATCGAACCCGGTGGAGATAGTAAGGATTGTGAGGTCAATGGACCCCTGTCTTGCCTGTGCTATCCACCTGATTACCCCTAAAGGAAGAGACCTGGGTGAGTTCCGTGTATGCTGATTCATGAATAGAATCCGGTAAAGGAGAATGGTGAGATGATAATTTCTGAGGCAAAGCCTTTTCCAGAAATACTGAAATCCCTGGAAGGTGACCAGCGCATATTTATAGTTGGTTGTAAGGGCTGTGCTGAAGCCTGCCAGACCGGTGGAGAAACCCAGGTCCTGGAGATGGAGCAGCAGCTAAAGCAGGAAGGCAAGACGGTAGTCGGCCACAGCGTGCTCGATTTCCTTTGCGACAAAGCCCTGGTCAAGTTTAAACTGAAACCACATGAGGATGCCATTATATCCGCCGATTCTCTTCTGGTTATGACCTGCGGCATCGGGGTACAGGCAACCGCCGCCGTGGTTGACAAGGTAACCCACCCTGGCTGCAATGTCGTTAATGTTGGTGGTTCTCGTGGCGAGTGGCGTGGTGACGAGCGTTGTATGGAGTGTGGCGACTGCCTGCTGGACTATACTGGCGGTATCTGCCCCCTGACAGCCTGCACCAAGAGCCTCATCAATGGGCCCTGCGGCGGTGCGAAGGATGGCAGGTGTGAATTCGAGCCGGAGTCGCGTGAGTGCGGCTGGCATCTGATTTACGAACGACTGAAGAAGCTGGGAAACCTGGACAAGATGAAAATAACCCTCGACCCGAAGGACTACAGCAAGATGCGACCGCCCCAGGACCTGAGGTCTACGATAATGTGGGCTCTGGAACGTAGGGAGAAGGAGGCCTCTGCAAAATGACTATTGCCGAACTAGCCAAACAGGGAAAGTTTGTCATTACTGCTGAAGTTGGCCCACCGAAAGGCGTTGATATCCAGGAGATGCTGGAAAACGCCGAACTGATGCGCGGTAAGGTCGATGCCATCAATGTTACTGACCAGCAGAGCTCTGTAATGAGGCTGGGCTCCCTGCCCGTCTGCCGTCTGCTTATCGAGAGGGACCTGGAGCCCGTCTTCCAGGTCACCTGTCGCGACCGAAACCGAATTGCGCTTCAATCGGACCTGCTGGGCGCCTATACCCTCGGTATCAAGAATGTCCTCTGCCTCACCGGCGACTTCATCGCCCTGGGTGACCACCCGCAGGCCAAGGCCGTCTTCGACCTTGATTCTGTCTCACTGCTGCGTGCCGCCAGGGAGCTGGAGCAGGGGAAGGACCTTTCCGGTAACGAGCTGGCAGGAGCACCTAATTTCTGTCTCGGCGCAGTCGTCACCCCCGGTGCCGACCCGCTGGAACCCCAGCTTATTAAGCTGGAGAAGAAGGTCAAAGCCGGGGCTCAGTTCATCCAGACCCAGGCAGTGTATGAGCCAGAGAAGTTCGAGGCATTCATGAAGTCCATAGCCCACCTCAATGTACCGATTCTGGTGGGCATTGTGCTTCTGAGGTCCGCCGGTATGGCCCGGTTTATGAACAAGAACGTTGCCGGTGTACACGTACCGGACAGCCTCATCCAGGAGATGGAACAGGCCGAAAAAAGGATGCAAAAGAGCGTCGAGATTGCCGCCCGCCTTATCAAGGACATGAAGTCCATGTGCCAGGGTGTGCATATCATGGCTATCGGCATGGAGCAGCGTGTCCCCGAGATAATTGAAGCGGCCGAACTCTGACATGCTCCGCGAATATATGGTAATAGAAATAGAGAGGCGGTGCTTACGCATCGCCTCTTTTCTCTGTTTTATGCATTTCCTGCTACCCTAGCATATCCTAGGTAGCAACTCACCGACCAGCATATCGACTATCCGGGAGGCCCCCAGGGAAGTCTTCATGACCACCCGACCGGGATGCTCGGTAACCACCTCCCCAATGATAGCAGCCTGTTGACCATATGGACTCTTATGCATTATGTCAACCACTTTTCCCGCCTCAACCTTTGGGACCACCGCTACCAATTTACCTTCATTAGCTACGTAGAGCGGGTCGAGTCCCAGAAGCTCACAGGCGGCATGTACTCCTTCGCGGACAGGTATTTTCTCCTCTTCTATTCTCATGCCCACCCCGGACTGCCGGGCAAGCTCATTGAGGGTGCTGGCCAAACCGCCCCTGGTGGGGTCGCGTAAACAGTGAATCTGGCCGGTTACTTTCAGCATGTCGGCTACCAGCCCGTGCAAAGGTGCACAGTCACTCTCTACAGGTGACGAGAATTCCAGCCCTTCACGCTTGCTCATCACTGCAATACCGTGGTCGCCAATGGTACCACTCAGAATAATACTGTCGCCCGGCTTCGCCCCTGAACCGGAGATATCCACTCCCGGCGGTACCACTCCGATTCCGCTGGTATTGATAAAGAGCTTGTCGGCGCTGCCACGGTTTATCACCTTGGTATCGCCGGTGACTACACTGACTCCGGCCTCTTCGGCAGACTTCTTGATGGAGGCCATTACCTTCTGCAAATCGGCCATCGGCAGGCCTTCCTCAATGATGAGCGAGAGGCTCAGGTAGAGCGGAGTGGCACCACTCATGGCCAAGTCATTGACGGTACCGCAGACGGCCAGCTTGCCGATGTCTCCCCCCGGAAAGAAGATAGGACTGACCACATAGCTGTCGGTGGTAAAGGCCAGCCGTCCTCCCAGCTCAAAGACGGCCGAATCGTCCAGCTTGTCCAGTAACCTGTTATCGAACAGCGGCAGAAAAGATTCCACCAGGTCGTGGCTCAGCTTACCACCGCTACCGTGGGCAAGTAGAATCTTTTCATCCATCAGGCGCTAATTCTCCAAAAAAAGCGTTAAAGTCCCCTTTGTAGCTACCTCTCTCTGGAAAATCAGCATTGACTAGTTGATAGAATTTTAGCGAGAAGCCATAGGCAGTCAGTTCCTCGATTGGAACCATGCTGATTTCGCGAATTGGTTTCGACGAACTCGACGCATGCAAATCTTTGTGCTTCCAATTCGGTGATAACGCCTTTTCGCCTACTCTATTAATCAGAAACGTTATATGTACCACGTGGTTATCTTCATTAATCCTGTCACATATATAAAGCAGTTCTCTAACCGATATATCCAGTCCCGTCTCTTCTTTTATTTCGCGTACGAGACACTGCTCAATACTCTCGCCCGGTTCCAATTTACCCCCAGGAAGAGCCCAGTGACGTTTTTCGGTCACGTCCTGCTTTACGAGCAGGATTTTATTCTCCTCGATTAATATCCCCGTTGGTCGTACAATAAGACTATCAGGACTCACCATCATTGTCACACTCGTTAGTCTGCTAGACCTTCTCCATACAGATAGTAGGCGGAACAACTGCCCTCCGATGATACCATACATGGCCCCACCGGGTTTTCCGGATTGCATACCCGACGGAAGAGTTTGCAGTCCAGAGGGGTCTTCACACCACGTAAAATATCACCGCAAATGCACCCTTCCGGTTCCCGAGGCAGTGATACCTCAACCTCAAAAACACTTTCGGCGTCAAAACGACGGTACTCTTCCCTCAAGCGCATCCCGCTTTCAGGGACTACCCCGATTCCCCTCCAGTTCGCCTCACAGTTCTCAAAGACCATGCCCATTGTCTCCAGCGCCCGCACATTACCCTCCGGTCTGACGCCACGCCGGTAGGCTATCTCCACCGACGGTTTACCCGCTTCAATCTGGGCTACCAGCATGTCGATGCACTGGAGGACATCCAAGGGCTCGAAGCCGGACACCACGCAGGCAATGCCATAGTCACGAGCCAAGAAATCATAGGGTCTTGAGCCAATAACGGCACTGACATGCCCCGGACAGACCAGCCCGTCGAGCCGCACCTCTCCCGAGTCAAGGAGCGCCTTTATCACCGGGGGACACAACTTGTGCATCGACAGGACATAGTAATTGCTGACATCTTCCCGCGAAGCCTCCAGCACCGAAGCAGCAATGGTAGGCGCGGTGGTCTCGAAACCGATACCGAGCATGACCACGGACTTGTCCGGGTTACGCCGCGCCATATCGAGGGCGTCAAGGGCGGAGTAAACTATGCGGACATCCCCGCCTTCAGCCCTGACCTCCTGCAGGCTGGAATAGCTACCGGGAACCTTGAGCATATCACCAAAGGTAGCCACGACAACGTCGGGGAAACGGGCAAGGGCGATTGCCCTGTCCAGGTCAGCGTTGGCGGTGACACAGACCGGGCAGCCTGGACCTGATAGCATCTCGATGGTAGAGGGAAGAAGCTGCCGGATACCGTGCTTGAAGATGGTAACGGTATGCCCCCCACAGAACTCCATCAGTCTGATCGGTTTTTTCGACCGCCGATGAATCCTGTCGACCAGGCGTTTACCCAGCTCACTATTACGGTATTCGTCAACGAACCTCATGTCCTACCCATTCCAACTATCCAGTCCATCGGCAGCCTCTTCGAGAAGACTAAGGGTCTTTATAGCCTCGGCTTCATCAATGACGTTTATCGCGTAACCGGTATGGAGCAATACGTAATCGCCCGGCTTCACGTCCGGCGTTAGCCAGATACTGATACGACGACTTACCTCGCCAAACTCTACTTCAGCCGATAGGCCGTCTACGGACTTTACCATAGCCGGAATAGCCAGACACATCAGGAACCCCCTCCTTCTTCAGCGAAATTGGCAATGACCGCCTGCCCCAGCGAGACGCCGCCATCATTGGTAGGCACCTGCTTATGAGTAAGCACCGAGAATCCTGCTTTTTTCAGTGCCTCTACGGTCAGTCTCAGCAGCAGTCGATTTTGAAAAACACCGCCACTCAGGGCTATTTTACTGATGCCAGTCCTCTTCGCAGACCGCTGGCATATCTCAACCACCACCTGAGACATGGTGTTATGGAATCTGGCTGATATTACCTCAGGCCTACAGCCTTTATCAAGGTCCTGGATAACGGCTTCAAACAACCTGCCGAACTGCACGATTTCTATACCATTCTGCCTGGCGATATCGAACGGATAATAACCAGCTTCACCTTCATCGGCGATTGCCTCAAGCTCAATGGCTGCCTGGGCCTCGTAGTCTACCTGTCCCCGTACTCCTACCAGTGCCGATACCCCGTCAAACAGTCGCCCGCAGCTTGAAGTCAATGGTGAGTTGAGCCCCCTGGCAATCTGCTTCTCAATGATATCAATCTCCCCACTGTCCATGTACTGCATCAGGGGCAGGTTGTCCTTCAGTGCACCCTTACCCAGAATACTGAGCAGATATCCGATAGCCATGCGGTATGGCCTTTTCACAGCAGCCTCGCCCCCGGGCATGGGTACATATTGCAGGTGACCCAGCCTCTGGAATCCACGATAATCAGCCAGCAGGAACTCGCCACCCCAGATACGGCCGTCCGTACCGAAACCGGTACCATCAAAGGCAACCCCGATGACCGGTTCGTCAATCCCGTTATCAACCATGCAGCTGACAATGTGGGCGTGGTGATGCTGGACCGGCACGAGCGATAGTCCGGGTGATGCAGCGGTCAACTCTCTGGCATACTTGGTAGAAAGGTACTCGGGGTGCATGTCACAGGCTATAATCTCAGGCTGGACGCGGAAAAGCCTTTTATAAAGCTCAATGGTAGCCTCGAAATGCTCCAGGGTTTCCAGGTTCTCCATGTCCCCGATGTGCTGGCTCAGAAAGGCATGGTCTTCCCGCGTCAGGCAGAAGGTGTTCTTCAACTCGGCCCCACAGGCCAGTACCTGCTTCGACCTGAAAGGAAGGTGTATCGGATAGGGGGCATACCCCCGCGCCCGCCGCACCAGCTGAGGCCCTTCTCTCTCAACAATAGCCACGCTATCATCATACCTCGAATAGATGTCCCGATTATGCACCAGGAAGTAGTCGGCAATACCCCCAAGCCTCCTCAGAGCCTCTTCATTATCACTGGCAATCGGCTCCTCACTCAGATTACCGCTGGTCATCACCAGGGGTAATCCGGTCTCCCTCATCAACAGGTAGTGCAACGGTGTATAAGGCAGCATCACCCCGAGGTGTTTCAATTTAGGTGCCACCGCTGCCGCAACCGTAGACCCGGATTTCCATTTCAGGAGAACGATGGGACAATGGTGAGATGTCAGGAGTTCTCTTTCGACCTCAGATACATCACAATGTTCCGCTACCTCTTCCAGGGAGGTCAGCATAATAGCAAATGGTTTCGAAGGGCGTTTCTTCCTTTGCCGGAGCAGCATCACCGCCTTTTCGCTCGTGGCATCGCATGCCAGGAGGAACCCACCCAGTCCTTTGATAGCCACGATTTTGCCCTCTCTGAGTAATCGGGTTGTTTCTGCGATTGCATCCTCCGTCCTGACTATCTTACCGCTGCTATCGGTCAGTTCAAGGCTTGGCCCGCAGTGCGGACAGGCATTGGGCTGGGCATGAAAGCGACGGTCCAGAGGGTTGTTATACTCCTGCTGGCATTCTGGGCACATCTGGAAATGGCGCATCGTGGTCTTTGGGCGGTCGTAAGGAATATCCTCAATAATGGTGAATCGAGGGCCGCAGTTGGTGCAGTTGGTAAAGGGATAACGGTACCGTCGGTCGTCCGGCGACAGAAACTCCTCAAGACAGGCAGGACAGGTTGCCACATCCGGGGAGACAAGCTGGTACTTGCCCTCCTCGGAGATGCTGCCCAGTATCTCAAAACGCTCGTAGCCGACCGGTCTCTCTTTAGAGGTCGAGATACTTTCGATACGGGCCAGCGGTGGAGTAGTCTGTTCCAGTTCAACCAGAAACCTGTCAAGGGCTGCCTGTATCCCCTCAATGTCAATCCTTACATCCTCAGAGGTGTTACAGACCCACCCTTTCAGACCATGCCGGGTGACAAGCTGGTAAACAAAAGGCCGGAAACCGACCCCCTGCACTACCCCACGGACGCTGACAGATAACCTAACGATATTCCTGGAGGCCGCCGTTTTCCCCGCCAATGATGACTTACCAGTCCTGACCATTAATAAATATTAACACGGCACGAACAAGAGTGACAATTTGCGGTACAACATTATGTCATCTTTTCCTGCTCAGGAGACAGGCACGGCTGCGGCTGTCCCAGTGAAAATCAATAAAGGTGAAGCGTGAAAACATTTCTATCAATTCCAGCGTGGTAAAGAAATGATGGGGCACCCCTTTTTCACGACCTTCCGTCAGCACAATGGTATCTGGTTCTATTTCAATACCGCTGTGGTATCGCATCGGCCCAATAGGTTTACACGTACTGACTACTACAAAGAGCCAGCCACCCGACTTCAAAACACGGTAGATTTCTTCTATCGTCCGCCTGATTCGTTCGACCGGATTATGGTTAATCACCAGGCAACTGATAACGGCGTCAAACTGCTCATCGCGCCAGGGTATACCCGTCATATCGGCACAAACCAGCTCGGCAGATAGATTCTCACCGGTAAGCCATTCACCCGCAAGGTAAAGGGCAGATGGTGCATAGTCAAGCCCGGATATCTGATAGCCCAGACCACTGAAAAAGTGCAGGTGACGTCCGTCACCACACCCCAGGTCGAGAATACGCCTCACACCGTTCTCCTGAAACAGACGGTGAAGGTCCTCAGTATCCTCATGGGGTACAGCACGGTCATAAGTGGAAGTGAGCCTGTAGATTAACTCCCAGCTATGAGCTTCATTATCCATTTCTTATAATTGCCTGCCCTGTCCCTGTAATACTCCACGGAATCAAATCCGAATCTCCTCTTCCAGCCAGGGAATATGCTCAGTCTCCCTCTTCCAGAAAAGATCTTCCCAGATATAATGCACCGCAAGCTGTTTATACTTCCCGTACCTCTCAAAGTGTTTCAACAGTTTTTCAACCGGCACAGGATTTTCAGGGTCTCTATCAAAGAAAAGTTTGGAGTATATCTTCTGCTCCCAGGGTGAAATGTGGTTGAAGAAGTCCCAGTGGTGAAAGACATCAAAGAGCAGATACCAGACGGTCGCCGGCCCGACCCCGTAGAGCTTTAGCAGCTCCCTCATCTGTGTTTCCCTATCCTGGTTTCTCAAAGTTTGCTCGTCGATAAGGCCCTTGGAAAAATAATCATCTATCTTTTTAATGAACTTAGCACGATAGCCAATCTTCAATGCCCGTAGCTCTTCCTCACTGACGTTTTGGAGTCCACCGGGATTCCAGAAACACCATAACTCCTTACCGTCGAACTCAAGAAGTGTCCCGTAATTTTCCAGCAGAACCTGAAACATCTGAATCGACCGTCTCACTGAGGCATTCTGTAAAACTACCCCGATTATCAAATACTCATACAGAGAAGATGGATGACCGGGCCGCATACCGCGCAGCTTTTCGATTACCGGTGCAAGCATTGCGTCCTTCTGAGACCTCTTATAGAAGTCGGATAAATCAAGGTCGAGATTATAGCGGTACCTGATTTCACTAATGAGTGAGTCAACAAAATCATGTGGCAGTTGAGCTTCAGAAAACACCATCATCGAGATTTTAGGCTCGTCAATCGTACCTTCACTGGTGAACTTGATTCCTACTGGCATCCCCTGCCAGTTAAGGGTCTGCCAGCGGATACCCGGTTCCCATAAATTATCGCCCGACGTGAAATGGTCCGGCTTATGAAACGTGGGGTCGAAGGCAAATGGTGTTGACGGGGTAATCTCTATTTTATCTGTCACGTTAAGATTCATGATGTTTCAGCCCAACTGAGCCTTTAGATAACTCATGGTTTCCAGCTTGGTCTGGGGTCCATCATGTCCCAGCACAAAGATATTAACATCTAACTTTTCAAACGCTTTTATCATTTCCTTCAATTTTGCTTTATCATACTCTCCCCTGTTTTGATAATAGTCTGCGCCTTCCGCGTCGCCTATAAAAACGACTCTTTCTTCCGGAACATGGATTAATACCGAGTCATCGGAATGTGTCGCATTGAATTCCATGATTTCACAGTGAACTCCTCCCAGGTCGATGTGGATTACACCGGTAAACTCGATCTCGCCCCTAACGACCTTTATCTTGTTCATGTCGGGATATTCCAGCCTGATACACCGGTCGCATTTCTCAATATCTTCACCTGATTGAAGCCGCTTTTCCATAGCCTCATCAGTCCATTCCCATTTTTGTACTTCACTAAGTTTACTATTGGTCAGATGGCCGGCCACAGTCGTACCTGATACAGAATGCATCCCAAAGGTGTGGTCCCAGTGCCAGTGGGTGATAACAGTAAAATCAGGCAGCCCTAAATCCAGCTCTCTCAGCCCGCTATAGAATTTTTCCACGTGTTCTGAAGAGTTCCCGGCATCTACAGCCAGCGAATATCTGTCCCCCTTGATATAGCCGAGTACCGGTCTGTCCGTTCTCTCCTCCGCCGGAAGGTAATACAACCTGTCTGATATTCTTTTGAGTTCCATATAGCGTTCCCTCAAGAGTTAAATCTATTCCCCTACGCCTCTATACTCATCACTAATCTGGAAAAAAGAACAGTTGCTGATTGAATCCAAAGGCAGAGAGATAAACCTGTCTGGTCGGGGTGAGAGGACTCGAACCTCCGGCCTCAGCGTCCCAAACGCTGCGCGCTAACCAACTGCGCCACACCCCGTCGTTACAGGCATCAATAGTATAACAGGTGTCAGCTTCCCCGCCTAGTCCCTGTACTTATCGTTATTATTAGTGACACCCTGATATCCTGTTATTCATCTCACACACCCTGTTAGGTAGTGGTGGCCCTATCCCCTGTGTCCCCTTCCCCATCTGGGGAAGGGGAATTTTTGATTTTAGAGGGCTACGCCCTCTAAAACTCCCTTTTGATGGTGTATAGAATACCTATTTACCCCAAAGGCTTCGCCCCCTCTTTGACTCCCCTTCATGGTGTAATTAGTGACTGCACCCTCTATGGCTAACCCTTTACGGTTCTTAGAACGTTTAAGAAGGCAATGCGGTACACTTTAAGGTGATAACAACCCCTTCAGGAAACCACCCTACACCGTTTTGGGTGTTCAAGAGGGGTGAAATCCCTCTTGGCGGGGGATTCCAAGGGGGACACCCCCCTTGGTTTTCACCATTCCTAAGGAGAGGCAGAGCAAGAATCAGACGAAGATTACTGAAATCATTGTCACCGATCTGTCTGAAGTAGCCTAGTCCCGACAGTTGGTACAGGTATCGAAAAATTCAGGCTCGATGCCAGTTGTTTTTGAAATGTATTCTACCTGCTTCTGTGGCATCCAGTAGTTACCGCAGACCTTGCACGGCACCATTTCGAATTCGGTCACGTTATTTGGCATCCGTATCGTCCGGATACCATCCGAGTCTTCCATTGATATCGCGTTTGTGGGGCAGATATAGGAACAGGAACCACAGGCAATGCAGGCAGTGGAGTCATCGAAAAACGGGATAGCCATCTCACGCTCGACACCGCGGTTAACCAGGCTGATGGCACTGACCCCGACGACTTCCTGGCAGGCACGGACACACAATGCACAGAGGATACAGTTCCCATGGTCTTCCAGTGGATAGGAGCTTTCCTCAACCCCCAGCTTCCGCGCCATATCCTGGATGACAGTCGATTCCGGGCACCGCGCCAGCAGCAGGTCAATTATCGTCTGCCGGTTGCGTATAATCTTCTCGGAGTCTGTCGTTACCTCCAGCCCCTCCTCGACCGGATAGAGACAGGAGGTCACCAGCCGCTCCCTTCCATTCGCGGTCTTGACCTCAACCAAGCAGAGGCGGCAGGCACCGTAGGGCGTTACCGATTCGTGAGCGCACAGAGTCGGGATGAAGATACCGTTTTCAGTGGCAACATCCAGCACCATGGCTCCCTCTTCAGCCTGCACTGTCCTGCCGTCAATCGTCAATGTCACCATGCTTGCTTCGCCCTTCACTTTATTACCACGGCATCCAGGTTACAAACATCATAACAGGCGCCGCACTTGATACACTTTTCCTGGTCCAGCTTCACCGGTTTCTTTTTCTCCGTCAGCGTAATGGCACCCTGCGGACACGCCTTCACGCAAAGGCCGCAACCGGGGCATTCCTCGGATATGTTGTAGGTTATCAGTGCCTTGCAGACACCGGCCGGACACCGTTCCTCCTTTACGTGGGCTTCATACTCCTCCCTGAAGTAACGCATTGCCGTCAGGACCGGGTTGGGAGCAGTATTACCAAGCCCGCACAGCGCTGAGTCTAGCAGACACTGCGACAGATTCTCCAGTCTTTCCAGGTCCTCCTCTTCTCCCCTGCCCTCGGTAATATCTTCGAGTATCTCCCGCATCCTTTTCAGTCCCTCGCGACAGGGCACGCACTTACCGCAAGACTCGCCCTCAAGAAAGGAGATGAAGTATTTGGCGATATCCACCATGCAGTTCGTCTCGTCCATGACAATCATGCCGCCGGAACCCATCATCGAACCGACCTTGTCAAGCTCATCGAAATCAACGGGGATATCGAGCATGCTTTCGGGAATACAGCCACCCGAGGGGCCACCGGTCTGTACTGCCTTGAGCTTTTTCCCCTTGGGAATACCGCCACCAATATCCATGACAATCTGTCGCAGGGTCATTCCCATCGGCACCTCAACCAGGCCTGTATTATTCACCTTACCCACCAGGGAGAATATCTTGGTGCCCTTGCTCCCCTCGGTACCGATACCGCGGTACCAGTCAGCACCGCGGTTGATTATCAACGGTACATTCGCCCAGGTCTCCACGTTGTTGAGATTGGTCGGCTTTTCGCGGTAACCCTTCTCCGAGGTATGCACATACTTCGCCCGCGGTTCACCGACCTTGCCTTCAAGAGAAGCCATCAGCGCCGTAGACTCACCACAAACAAAGGCACCTCCGCCCCGGTTAATCCTGACACTGAAGTTGAAACCAGAGCCGAGGATATTATCACCGAGCAGTCCGGACTCCACCGCCTGGTCGATAGCAGTCTGCGCATGTTTCACCGCCAGTGGATACTCGTTGCGCACGTAAATAAATCCCTCGTGGGCCTCGATGGCATAGGCCCCGATTATCATCCCCTCAAGAACAGAGTGGGGATTTCCCTCCATCAAGCTCCTGTCCATAAAGGCACCGGGGTCTCCCTCGTCGCAGTTGCAGATGACATACTTGGTATCATCTTCGGCGTTACGGGTTGTTTCCCATTTCCGCCCGGCGGGGAAACCACCACCACCACGACCACGCAGGTCTGACTTCTTCACCTCTTCGAGGATATCAACCGGCGACATCTGGAACAGTGCCTTACTCAGGGCCGAATACCCGCCAATAGCCAGATAGTCCTCGAGGCTGTCAGGCGCTATTTTAGCATTGTTGTCAAGGAGAAGACGCTCCTGCTGGCTATAGAACGGGACCTCGCTCTCGTGAATGACCTTCTCTTTGGTAACCGGGTCAACATAGAGGAGGCGGTCAATTATCTTACCACCAATCAGGGTCTCCGAGACTATCTCGGCAACGTCCTTGGTCTTTACCCTCTGGTAAAGTATTCCTTCCGGGAGAACAACGACGTGCGGCCCTCTCTCACAGAAACCCCGGCAACCGGTTACGCGTAGGTCCACCGTGGCATCAATCCCCTGCCCTTTCATCTCCTCCTTGAATGCAGTAATGACATTATCGCTTAACAGGGCAACACAGCCGGTACCACCACAGATGACAACGCACTTTTTGCCGGGGTCACGGCTCCTGATTATCGACTCTCTTAATCTCTCCAGCTCTTCCGGAGAACCTAGCCTGTTCAATCTCTCGTTCCTCTCTTGCATTATCACAGCAGGCTATTCGTAACTCGCCAGTAAGGGTTTCACCTTGTCTATCTTCATTTCACCCTCGTATTTCCCGTCAATTATCACGATGGGGCCAAGGGCGCAGGCCCCGACACAATTAACGGTCTCAAGGCTGAATCTCATGTCTTCTGACGTATCGCCCTGTTTAATCTCCGTCTCCCTCTCGATTGCATCCAGGATACCGACTGCCCCCCTGACATGGCAGGCCGTACCGAGGCAGACGTCTATCAGGTGACGTCCCCTCGGTTTCAGGCTAAACGCCCGAAAGAAGGTGGCGACACTGTACACCTGACTGAGCGGGACCTCCAGGCCAGCGCTTACTTCAAGCAGTGCCTCCCTGGCAAGGTAGCCCAACGCCGCCTGTGTATCCTGCAGGATGGAAACCAGCATACCTTCATTACGCTCATACTTGTCCAGTATTGAGCCCACTTTTTCTCGCACCTGCTCAGCCTCCATCGTCATCCGGTCTTCTCCTTGATTCGCTCATACTCCGCAACCACCCGCTCCTGAATCTCCTTAATGGTATCCTCAGACAGGTGCCTGAATCTCCCCTGGAGATTCAGGTAGTCCTCTACGGGCCTCAATTTAGGTAGTTCCAGGCTCATTTTGTATTCACCATCCTCTATCTCATATAGTGGAAATACCCCGGTCTCTACCGCCAGCCGACCAAGCCGTATTGACAGGTCAGGGGCTGAACGCCAGCCGGTGGGGCAGACAGATAGAATGTGAATATACGCCGGGCCCGGAACCGCTATACCTTTGGCCACCTTGGCCATCAGGTCATGCGGGTAGCTGTGACTGGCCGTGGCGACATAGGGGATATCATGGGCGGCAGCAATCGCCGCCATGTTCTTTTTCCATGTCTTCTGCCCGATGCTCTTTATACCAGAAGGCGAAGTGGTGGTTGAAGCCCCGAACGGTGTGGCGGAAGACCTCTGGATACCGGTGTTCATATAGGCCTCGTTGTCAAAGCAGATATAGAGCAGGTCATGTCCCCGCTCCAGGGCCCCGGATAAAGCCTGCAGACCGATATCGCTGGTACCGCCATCGCCACCCATAGCCACCACCTTGGTACCATCATCAGGACGCAAGCCCTTCCTTGCCATGGCTTTCAGGGCAGCCTCAATACCAGAGGCAATTGCCGCTGTATTTTCAAAGAGAACATGTATCCAGGGTACGCGCCATGCGGTCATCGGATACTGGGAGGAGATAACCTCCATACAACCGGTGGCGTTGGCCACTATGGTATTTGGCGGAAAAGCCTTGCAGGCGAGCCTGACCGCCAGCGCTTCCCCGCAGCCAATACAGGCCCGATGACCCGGGGCAAACGGTTCCTTTTTCGGTACCAGGCGGGGGACAAAAACAGTGTAGTTCTGCATTATTCTCTCACCCCGTAAGTTTCCAGTATCTCACCGCCTCCCTTCTCGGCAATTTCCATCCCACGGTGTACCATTGCCTCGAATCCTCCGACAGGAATATCTCTCCCCCCAAGACCAGCTACGAAACCCATTACCTTGGGCTTCTTGTCCTGATTATACAGCGCCGCTTTCACCTCGGAGCAGAAGGGCCCGGCAGGTCCACCGAACGAAATAGCCCTGTCGACAACCACCAGCAGGTCCGCATCGCGGACTGCTTGCAGTAATTCTTCGAAGGGGAAGGGGCGCCACAGTCTCAATTTCAGCAACCCGACACTCATCCCCTGGTCTCTCATTCTATCGACAGCATCCATGGCCGTTTCACTGGTGCTGCCCATGGTCATCAGCAGGGTCTTGGCACCTTCGGCACGGTACTGCTCTACCGGATGGTAGTAACGCCCGAAAGCCTCCCCAAATCTCTGCCAGTTTTCCAGAATGACTTCTTTGGACTCTCTGAGCACTACATCCTGCCGTTTCTTTATCTCAGGGTAAATTACCGGCGGGCCGAAGGACCCCATTGTCACCGGCCGGGCCGGGTCCAGCGGCAGGGGATACTCATTCGGTGGAATAAAGTCATCGACATCCGCCTGGTCCGGAAGGACTATCGGTTCAACTACATGAGTAAGGTGAAACCCGTCGATATGTACCATAACAGGCAGCAATACCCTTTTGTCTTCACCGATGCAGAAAGCACACAGTACATTGTCGACCGCCTCCTGCCCGTTCTCAACCACTATCTGTACCCAGCCTGTGTCCCTTACCGCCATCATATCTGAATGGTCACCCCAGACGTTAATAGGTGCCGACAGTGCCCGATTAGCCACCACCATTACTACCGGTAGCTGCATCGAAGAAGCAACATACAGGACCTCATGCATCAGCTCAAGGCCCTGGCCAGCGGTGGCCGTAAAGGCACGCGCACCGGTAGCCGCTGCTCCCAGGCAGGCGCTCATCGCCGAATGCTCCGATTCCACAGGGATGTACTCGGCATCGAGCTCACCACTGGCAACCAGTTCCGCCAGGTGCTCCACGATATGGGTCTGCGGCGTAATGGGATAAGCGGCGACAACATCAGCGTTAGCCAGCTTGACAGCCTCGGAAATCGCTATTGAAACCTCGATGCCTACCTTTCTACCCATCACTCCGTCTCCTCTACCATAGTGATTACACCAGTAGGGCACTCCCTGGCACAGATACCACAACCCTTGCACCAGTACAGGTCAGCGATAAAATAACCGTCCTCATCCTGTCCGACGCAGCCTTCGGGACAGTAGAGCTGGCAAATGCCACACTTTATACACCTGTCGAAGTTATAGCTCGGAGCTTGTGAGCGCCAGTCACCAGTCTGATAATCGGCAGTTGTACCCGGCACGGTGAATATCGCGCCGACCTCAATCTCTCGCCAGGTCAGTTCTTCATCGCTCGTGCTCAAATCGACGTTACTCCTTTATTACGGTCTCTTCATATGCCCGCTTCATAGCGTTTATATTACGCTCCGCCAATCTCTCAAATCTCTGCTCAATGGGTTCTACCAGCGATTCCATCTTGACCACCTCGGTAGCCCGAAGTAAAGCCCCCAACATGGTAGTATTGACGATAGGCACCCCCAGCAACTCACGGGCAATCCTGGTCGCATCTACTGAAGCCAGCTGACATTTTGTCCCGAACTCAGCTTCGAAGTCCTCTATATTTTTGCTTGTGTTGAGTATTAGTATACCGCCATCCTTGAGACCAGACGCAACGTTGACAATACCCAGCAAGGTCGGGTCAAGGACCACCACCACATCAGGTTCAGTTACATCAGCCCTCACCCGGATGGGCTTATTCGGGTCAATTCTGTCGAAAGCCATCACCGGCGCGCCCCGCCGCTCCGGCCCGAAGCTGGGGAACGATTGAGCATACTTCCCTTCATTTATTGCCGCCCGTGCCAGAAGTTCGGTAGACGTAACGGCACCCTGGCCACCACGACCGTGCCACCTGATTTCAACCAGTCGGGTAATATCTATCAACATTGCCTCCAAATATATACGTAAAGCATAGATTTGTAAACTTTATTTTACGGAACTACCCCTGGCGCGACTCGAACGCGCGCTCCCAGCTCCGGAGGCTGGTGCTCTATCCACCTGAGCTACAGGGGCATGCGAACAGCCTCTATCGATATGGTGCTCAACCCGAGCTATAATACATTCTATAATACATTATCGTACGGTGTAGACGCAATCGTTGCTTTACCCTTCAAGCTCGAAGGCTAGGTATACCTTATCACAAGGTACAACCAGCAAAGACCAATCACCATTATGGTCGCCGGGATAGTGTATTTACAGAACCTCCCCCAGCTTATCGGATAGCCTTCCCGCTGGGCCACCGCCGTACCAACCACATTGGCCGAGGCGCCAATCGGGGTAGCATTACCCCCGATATCGGTCCCCAGGGCCAGCGTCCAGGCCAGCGTCGTCTGCTCAAACCCTGCCGTCTTGATGGCAAGCTCCCTCAACACCGGTATCATCGTGGCGGCAAAAGGTATATTATCCACTATTGCCGAAGCAAAGGCTGAAATCCACAGTATAATAGGTATTACTATCATGATGTTCCCGCCGGAAATTTCAGCGATAAAATCGGCCAGAATCACCAGCACCCCCGTCACCTCAAGTCCACCTACGCAGATAAAAAGACCAACGAAAAATAGCAGGGTTCGCCAGTCGACCCTCCTCAGGATATAGCCGGCATTACCAAATCCGGCAAGCAGGATAAGGCTAGCAGCAATTACACCAATCAGGGCTACCGATATACCGGTCTGGGCGTGTGTAACCAGCAGTACCACTATCAGGATAAAAATGAACGTATTTATCCGGAAGAGATTCATGTTGACGATGGCATCACGCGGCTCGGGATAGGTGCTGGGGTCAATATTTGCATTTTCGTGAGATGCCTTGAGTACCTTGCGGAAGGCAAAGTAGAAGAACGCTAGAGTAGCAAACATCCCTATCCAGGCAATGGGACCGGTGTTAGTGGCGAAATCGAAGAATGAATACCCGTAGGCAGTGCCGATAATGATGTTGGGCGGGTCGCCACACATGGTAGCGCTACCACCGACGTTTGAAGCAAATATTTCGGCAATAATAACAGGAACGGGGTCGAACTTGAGCAGCCTGGCCAGTTCAATAGTCACCGTGGCCAGAAACAGCAGGACGGTGATGCTGTCAATAAACATCGCCAGAAAGCCGGAAAGCAGCATAAAACTGACAAGTATCGGGACGACCCGGTAGTTGACCAGCTTGGCCAGCCGGAGGCATAACCAGCGGAAGAAGCCAACTTCTCCCAGACCCTCGACCATCACCATCATCCCGCCGATGAAGATAATGGTTTGCCAGTTTACCCCCTGATGGGACTCAACCAGCTCCTCTCCGGGTTGCACCCACCAGAACGCCTGGTGGGTTAGCTGCCCCAGGTTCAGCGTATCAGTGATGGCCTGTGGACTTCTCAGGATGATAAGAAAAACGACGATAATGGTCAGGCCAGCACCAACCAGGGCCGGGATGTAGCGGTGCCACTTATCACTGACGACGGCGATGAACATGCCCACGAAAATGACAAGGGCAAAGATTTGACTAGCTAACTCCATCCGATAATGCTTCTTCCTGCCCCACTGACAGACCAAGGTAAAGAGGTTAAAACCTATTATAACAGAATCAGTTTGTACTGATAAACTGAGCCGTGACCGGCCACATTACTGGCCTAGCCTAGCCCTGAGTTGTACAAGGCATAAGCACCATAGATGTATAGAGCGATGAGTACAACTCCGTACCAGCTGATGACACGAAAAGTCTTGCGGCGCTGGCAGAAGCGGAGGCCGACGAGTACCACCAGGCTCATCCCGATAGCCACAAGAGCGGTGGTTATCTGAGATTTTGATACCGATGCAAGAATAGAGCCATCGGTGTAGAAGATATCGATTATGAAGATTTTGGCTATATTTATCATATTGGCACCCGTTACATCCGCCACCGCCATATCTACGGCACCAATGCGAACAGCCGCAGTTGTCAGTGCAATCTCCGGCATCGAGGTGGACACAGCCAGAAACAGGGAGCCCACAAAGCTGGCTCCCAGCCCGGTAGCATTGGCAATCTCCTCACCAATTAAGGCCAGCCAGATGCCACTGCCAATGACCGCGCCACTAGCCAGTATGAATTTAATCCATACCTCCCTCATCCCCATATCTCGGTACTGTTCATGGGAAACCTGCGGTGACGTTGCCTGCGTCACCCGCGCGGAGCGGAGCGTCCACCGCACACCTATCAGGTACACTATTATCACTACGATACTCGGCACACCTAGCCATCCCAGGGCCAGCCCGGAAATCCTGTCGCCGCCAAAGATGCTCAATGCAGCCAGGCCAATAAGAATGATGCCCATCAGCACCGATTTCATGTGGTTCGGGCTGGCTGTGGTCAGGACAGGCTCACGACGATGTATCATATCAAGCCAGGCGATGATAAGGATATTGAAGATACAGCTCCCCATGATAGTGCCTATCGCCAGGTCGGGGGCAAGCGACTTGTCACTGACCAGGGTTACGGCACCAATTCCGGTAGATAGCTCGGGGACGGAGGTAATGAAAGCCAGCAGGACAAGCCCAATCCATATCTGCCCGAGGCGTGTCTTCTCAGCAAGTGCGTCCCCGTATCGGGCCAGCTTTGTACCGGCAAACAGAATGATGACAAGGCTCGCAACGAATTTTAACCAGACCAAATGTTAGACCTCCGTATATAAGTACCCATGATATAAGGCCAGAAAACATCTATGGGCAAGTAAATGTCCGCAAGGTGATTACACACGAGAATCATTATAACCTATTTCCTGCCAGAATACCTGTGCTTCCATTCTATGCCGGTTTACGCTACAATATCCCACGACTGTTGTCGTTATAATAGGTAATCACTGCAAAGGAGGAGAACATGCAAAAGGTGACAGATAATGTCTATGCCGAGACCCAGTTCGCTGGCTGCAATCCTGGATTTGTGGTAACCAGTGAGGGTGTTGTTATGATAGACACCCCCCAGATGCCGGCAGACGCGATAAAATGGCGGGAGGAGATTGCCAAGCACGGACCCGTCCGCTATATCATGATAACCGAGCCCCACGGCGACCACTTCACCGGTGCACACTTCTTCGAGGGTACGATTATCGCCCACGAAGGCACCAGAGAGGCAATCATGGCTTCCTCCGCAGAGCAGCTCAAAGAACGCCTCCAGGAGACTTCCCCGGAGAGTCTGCCCTTACTTGAAGGATTCAGCTATCGCCTGCCCACCATTACCCTCAACGACCGGGCAACCGTTTATGTCGGTAACCATACCTTCCGGCTGATAAATCATCCCGGTCACACGCCCTATCAGGTAGCCGTCTATATACCCGAAGAGAAGGTGGTTTTTACCTCGGACAATATCTTCTACGAGACGCACCCGTTCCTGCACCAGGCAGTACCCTACGAATGGCTCGAATCATTAGACCGACTTCAAGAACTTGGAGCGGAGTCTATGGTACCAGGGCATGGAGAGGTCTGCCGCCCCGACTACATACCGAAGATGAAGACTGCAATCCAGGACTGGATAGATGCCGTTTCCGATGCCATCAATAAAGGGATGAGCCTGGAGGAAGCCCAGGACACTATTTCATTCCTTGACCGCTATCCCGTGGACGAGCGCATGGCAGCAATGGGCCCCATGCTGCAACGGATGAATGTCGCCCGTCTGTATGAAGTCCTGAAAAAGTAGTTCCCGTCCTAGTACCGGTTTCAAGAGCATACTTTGAAAGGTAATGGTCTGTGCATAACATTTGAGGAGGAAATACAATGGCAGACGAGAAAATCCTTTACACCAAAGAAGACGGCGTCGCTATTATCACGTTCAATCGTCCCGAGAAAATGAACGCGATTGACAACGACATGCAGGTGGACTTCAGGCAAATGCTTGCCGAAGCCGCCGCAGATGAAGAGGTAAAGGCAATAATCATCACCGGGAACGGTCGTGCTTTCAGTGCCGGGACTGACGTTTCGGCGCTGGGGCGTACTCAGGAAGAATCCGATGCAGCGCGACAGGCCAGTGCGGAGAGACAGAGAAGAACCGGGGAACAGCCAACACCTCCTATACCTGAAAGCTCATTACCCAACTGGCCTATTGTAAGAATCCCCAAACCCACAATCGCAGCGGTAAACGGCGCTGCCGTGGGCATGGCTGCTGAGTTTGTTGCCCTGTGCGATATCAGGATTGCCTCAGAGAACGCCCGCTTCGGATGGGTATTCAGTATGAGAGGTCTGGCGCCCGATATTGGGGCCGGGCCATATCTGTTGCCATACCTCGTCGGGCTGAGCAGAGCCCTCGAGCTAATGTATTCCGGCGAGATTATCGACGCCCGAGAGGCGGAACGAATTGGGCTGGTGACCAAGGTGGTGCCACCTGAAGAACTCATGACAGCCGCCAAAGAAATGGCTGCCAAGGTTTCACAGGGAGCACCTCTGGCTTTAAAAGCAGTCAAGGAACTCACTTACGGCTCTCTGGAATGGCCACCTAATGTACATCTCGGGGAGACACATCAGCGTTTCCGCAGTACAAACACCAGCGAGGACTGCAGAGAAGGAATCAGGTCTTTCCTTGAGAAAAGGGCCCCTGTCTGGAAGGGTAAATAGGCTTCGCTTACAAACAGACAAATATAATTTCCACCAGGGCTGCCTGTTACAGATTGTAACCGCCAATTCTATTGCGGTATCATTGCGGACTATAGTGAGGATAACTGAGTCTCCCGGGCTTACGTATTCCCCCAGATAGGATACGAGGTCAGCCATATGCTATCTAAGAATGTTACCCAACACTTACGGGCATGTAACTTAACCGTAACGTCTTTCGGAGCACCATTTACATTTTCTTAACCCGGTAGCGATACAATGAAACTACCATACGGTTTTCTTCACTTTTTCTCATTGAACAAGCCCGGGCGCGCTCCATCTCCCCCCGGGTTTGTTCAATTTACAGACAAATGACCTATGCTCCGAGTAATTTGGTGATTTCGCTGGGCCTATCTGCCACCGGCACTTTCGCAGCGCTGAAGGCATCAATCTTGGAGCGGGCTGTTCCAGCCTCACCCATGATTATCGCTCCGGCATGACCCATGCGTTTCCCGGCAGGAGCCATCTTCCCGGCAATGTAGGCCACGACCGGCTTGGGATAATTGCTCTCAGCGATATAGCGGGCAGCCGACTCCTCAGCACCGCCACCTATTTCACCGATTAGGACAACGTTCTCTGTTTCATCGTCATCGCGAAACATCTCCAGGGCCTGAACGAAATCAAGACCGATTACGGGGTCACCCCCGACGCCGATACAGGTGCTCTGGCCAAGACCGGCACAGGTAATATGCCAGGCAATCTCATTGGTTAGCGAACCGCTGCGCGAGGCAATACCAACTCTTCCCGGACTGAAGACATGGCCGGGCATGATGCCGACCTTCGCATGGCTGGCCGGGCTAATTACGCCGGGGCAGTTCGGACCGACAATAACAATATTTCCCTTCTTCCTGGCTCTGGCGATAAATTCAATGGTATCTTTCTGGGGCACTCCATCAGTAACAACCACCACCGTCCTGATTCCAGCCTCAATCGCCTCAAGAACAGCGTCACGGGCAAAACGTGCCGGTACAAATGTGATGGAAGTATTGGCACCGTGTTCGGCAATCGCTTCAGCAACAGTGTCATAAACAGGCACACCTTCAACCTTTTGTCCACCTTTGCCCGGAGTAACACCCGCAACCACTTTTGTTCCGTAGTCCAGCATCGCCGCCGTGTGGAAACTACCCTCGCGACCGGTAATGCCCTGGACAACCACCCATGAATTATTATCAACGATGATGCTCATTTCCCCTCTGCATCTTCAGAATCCCAACCACCGCTTCCTCCATACCGGGAAAGCTGACGACACCCGCCTCAGACAGTATCTGTTGTCCTTCTTCCTGGTTGGTACCCATCAGGCTAACGGCTACAGGTTTCTTAACACTAGACTCGCTAATCGCCTCAACAACGGCCTGTGCGACCAGGTCGCACCGGGTGATGCCACCGAAGATATTGACAACAACCCCTTTTACCTCCGGCTTTGACAGCACCAGCAATAACCCCTTTTTGGTTATTTCAACATTGCCACCACCACCGATATCCAGAAAGTTTGCCGGACTACCACCGAAATAATGAACCATGTCAACCGTCGACATTGCCAGACCGGCCCCATTAGTAACCACCCCGGTATCGCCGGAAAGGTCGACATAGGCCAGGCCCTGCCTCTTCGCTTCAATTTCTCGTGGTGTGGCCTCCTCCGCCAGGTTGTGCGCTGCAAACTCCGGGTGGCGAAAGAGGGCATTATCATCGATGATTATTCGGGCATCGGCCGCTATGAATTCACCTGAGGATGTCTGCACAAGCGGATTAAGTTCCACCAAACCGGCATCTTTTTCCAGTGTAATCGAGAACAGGGTTACCAGTATTTGCGCCAGACGGTCAGTGGTCCTGCTACTGAGATTGAAGCCGCTCAGCATCTCGCTGGCTTTGGCCTGAGCGAATCCAGAGATGGGGTCGACCCAGCACCTCGCTATCTTATCTGGCGTGGTTCGGGCAACCTGCTCGATGTCGACACCACCTTCGGTAGAGGCGAGGACAACATAGCTTTTCGCCAGACCATCGACGGCAATCGAAAGGTAGTACTGCTCCGTTATGTCCAGTTGCTCTTCGACTAATAGACTGGTTACCGGACATTCCTTGATTGTGCTACCGAGAAGCCCCTGGGCTACTTCTCTCGCTCGGTCGGGTCCATCAGCGAACAGGATACCGCCAGCCTTACCCCTGCCGGATACCGGAATCTGGGCTTTCAACACAACCATTCTGCCGATATCCCTGGCAAGCGCTTCGGCCTCTAATGCTGTAGTGGCTATATCTCCTCGGGGAACAGGAATACTGTATTCCTGTACAACCCTCTTAGCCTCATACTCCAGGAGCTTCACATCTCATCCAAATAGTATTAAGGTTATCCCCCGATATTGTATTGTACCTGAGTCACCCTCCCAATACAATAGATATAAATTGGCGAAATACACATGGCCTCATCTGTACTTGACAGCTTATAGTGCTGAATCCTATCATTGATAACGTGTGCCACAGGATAGTCTCCATGAAAGTAAAGAATATGATTCTGCGTCCGCTGAAAGAGAAGGCGGATGTCGGATAATCTGCGTACCATCATCGTCTGTCAGGGGACAGGCTGCGTCTCCGGGGGTGCTGAACAGGTATATTCCCTGCTACAGGAGGAGATATCCAGACTCAACCTGAGTGCCAGCGTTGAGTTGAAAAGCACCGGATGTCATGGCTTCTGCCAGCGCGGACCGCTGGTCGTTGTGGAGCCTGACGGCATCTTTTACTCCAAGGTTGTCCCCGAAGATATCCCCGATATCGCCCAGTCTTTCCTGCCAGACGGCAGGCCTGTCGAACGCCTCTTCTATTTCGACACAGCCATCAATAGACCGCTGACCTGCTACCATGACATACCGTTCTACTACAAGCAGCAGCGACTGGTGCTGCGAAACTGTGGCCATATCAATCCCGAGAGTATCGATGATTATCTTGACAGTGGTGGCTACCAGACGGTACGTACCGCTCTGTTTGATATGAGCCCTGAGCAAATAATCGAGGAAGTAAAACGCTCAGGGCTACGCGGACTGGGTGGTGCCGGCTTCCCTACCGGGCAAAAGTTGGAAGCCTGTTATGTGGAAGAATCGGACCAGAAGTATGTTATCTGCAATGCCGACGAGGGTGACCCAGGCGCCTTCCAGGACAGGTCGGTCCTCGAAGGTGACCCGCACGCCGTCATTGAGGGTATGATAATCGCCGGCTATGCTGTCGGTGCCGACCGGGGCTATGTTTACGTCCGCGCCGAGTACCCGCTCGCCGTAAAGCGCCTGAAGATAGCCATCACTCAGGCAAGGGAACGGGGTTTCCTCGGCAAAGGTATCTTTGGAAGCAACTTCGATTTCGATGTAGAGATATTCCAGGGAGCCGGAGCCTTTGTCTGCGGTGAGTCAACCGCACTCGTCCTTTCCATCGAAGGCAAACGTGGCTTGCCCAAGCCCTCCCCACGCCCCCGTACCACCATGTCCGGGCTGTGGGGCAAACCTACCTTGCTTAATAATGTAAAGACCTTCGCCAATATCCCTCTGATTATTGAGCACGGCTCTACCTGGTTCGCCAGCCGCGGGACTGAGAACAGCAAGGGCACGGCCATTTTTTCTCTAACCGGTAACGTGGTAAACAGCGGTCTGGTGGAGGTCGCCATGGGCACCCGACTCCGCGAAATTATCTACGATATCGGTGGCGGCGTTCCCGATGGACGTGCCTTCAAGGCTGTTCAAACGGGCGGTCCGTCAGGTGGATGCCTCCCGGCCGAGCTATTGAACCTGCCGGTCGATTTCGACTCGCTGACAAAGGCAGGCTCGATGATGGGCTCCGGCGGTATGGTTGTCATGAACCAGGACACCTGTATGGTGGACGTTGCCCGTTATTTCCTCGATTTCACGCGGCGCGAGTCCTGCGGCCAGTGCATCCCGTGTCGGGTGGGCACGAAGCAGATGTACGACATCCTCGATGATATCTGCCGGAAGCAAGGACGACCGGGAGATATCGAACTGCTCGAAGAACTGGGCCAATCAATAGCCAAGACATCACTCTGCGCCCTGGGCCAGAGCGCACCCAACCCGGTGCTGACCACCATCCGCTACTTTCGTGACGAGTACGAGGCGCATATTAGAGAGGGCTACTGCCCCGCCGGTGTGTGCCTCGCCTACCAGTAGGATAAAAAACAACTATGAGCAAGATTACTTTCACTATCAACGAGCAGGTGCTGGAAGTCGAGGATGGGACCTCAGTCCTGGAGGCTGCTCTCCAGAACGATATCTATATCCCCCACCTCTGCTACCATCCGGAGCTGGAGAGTCGAGGTGCCTGCCGACTCTGTGTGGTGGAGATTGACGGGAGGCTGGTAACTGCCTGCCGTACACCCGTAGAGTCCGGCATGGTGGTCAGGACAAATACTCCGGAGGTTGACCAGGCAGTCCGTCCAGTAGTCGAGCTACTTATCGCCAACCACCACATCACCTGCCGTGGTTGCCCCAGCAGCGGCAATTGCCAGCTCCAGAACCTTATGGCCAAACTCCGTATCGACCGTCGGCGTGTACGGCGCCTGCGGGTACCGGAGGAAGAGCTACCTCTTGACACCTCTCCTCCATGCTTTGATTACGACCCCAATAAATGTGTTCTCTGCGGGATATGTATTCAGACATGTGAAAAAATTCACGGTACCAGTTCTCTATATTTCCTCAACCGTGGTACCGATACCAGGGTAGCTTTCTATGGTGACGAGGCACGCTGTGCTTCTTGTCTGAAATGTATCGAGCGCTGCCCAGTAGGCGTTCTACTGCCAAAGCAAACAGGAAGCACCGACTGATACCAGCAGCACCTTCTTTACAAACACCAATTTATCACACTATATAAGATTAAACTTGTCAGACAGCCTGCTAACGGGTAAGATGGTGTCGCTGCACCCGCAAGCACAGGAGGGCAATGGAAAATGCATTACCGGAAACTGGGAACGACAGAGGTTGATGTCAGTATTATCGGGCTGGGTGCCGAGCACCTGGAGCACTCTTCACTGGACACGATAACCTCTGTCGTCGATGCCACCCTTGATGGGGGTGTAAACTATATCGACCTCTTCATGGCCTCCCCAGACGTCCGCGACAACTTCGGTATTGCCCTGAAGAACCGGCGACAACGGGTGATGATTGCCGGTCACCTCGGAGCTACCTTGAAAAACGGACAGTACAGTCGCTCCCGGGATAAAGACCTGTGCGAGCATTACTTCAACGACCTGCTTTCCAGATTACAGACTGACTACATCGATATCCTCATGCTTCACTACATCGACGAACCGGACGATTACGAGAGGGTCTTTGACCCGGAGGACGGGCTCCTGGCACTTGCCCTTCGCCTTCAGAAAGAGGGTAAAGCGCGCTTGCTCGGTATGAGCAGTCACCGCGTGCCGGTCTCCCTCCAGGCAGTTAACAGCGGCTACATCGATTTGCTGATGTTCCCGGTAAACCCGGCTACGGATACTCTACCGGGGGATATCGCAATCGAGGCCGCATTTCAGGCCAGCGCCTACCAACAATCTCATGCAGAGACAAGTATGGCATCACGAAGTGAGTTATATCATACTTGTGCAGCTCGCGGTGTCGGTATCGTCGCCATGAAACCTTATGCCGCCGGTTGGCTGTTCACCAAGGGCAATCCCAGCTCTATCGTTCTGACACCGGTCCAGTGCCTCAACTACGCCCTCTCCCAGCCTGGAGTTTGCACGGTGGTGCCGGGCTGTCGTACGGCAAACGAAGTGAAGACAGCGTTAGCCTATCTGGAGGCGACCGACAGCGAGAAAGATTTCAGCGCCATCGATACCAACTCTATATGGAAGCTACAGGGGAGTTGCATGTACTGTAATCACTGCCTGCCCTGTCCGGTCAGCATCGATATCGCGGCGGTAACACGGCTTGCCGATACCGCACGATACGCCGGATACACCAGGACCACCAAGGAATACGAAGCCCTACCTGTTCAAGCTTCAGCCTGTACGGAATGCGGTATGTGTACCGAGCGCTGTCCGTTCAATGTAGATGTGGTCTGTAATATGAAGAGGGCCGCCGCCATTTTCGGCAGGTAATATCAGGGGGAAATACTATTCTCCCAATCTGCCCTGGTCGCTGTCAGTATATCTCAGCGTCCACCCTTTCTCGGAAAGAATATTGCCAGGAGTCTTCCAATAGCCAGGATAATAGCACCTGCAACAAAAGCCGGCCATACCCAACTGGACACTTCCGTCGCTCCTGGAATAAATACGGATATGAGTAATCCGAGTAGCCATGCCACACCCAGACCAGTGACGATGGATGCCGAGTATCTACCAATGAGGTACTTAAGTCTACTCACACATCACCTCTCCCCACAGGAATACAGAGTGTTTGATTTGACGGTACCGTACTCCTAGCCTGCTCTCGCTGACTGTTGCATCAGCTTAAGAGCCCTGTCAGCATCGTCGAGAAACTGCTTCACCGTCTCACGACTGTACTTGTGGTCGGCCATCTTGTAGAGAAACTGCGGCGGTATGGTCACAATATGGGTGCCGGCCGTGACCGCACTCAGGATATCCCCCA
>DUFD01000050.1 GCA_011171075.1 Dehalococcoidia bacterium
CTTAACGCTATCTGCGAAGGGATAAGGCAAAGCACAGACGAGCCAGTCTCGGATACGACTGTGTACAACTGGCTGGCGAAGTATACCCGTATGGCTCTGAACGAGGCTGAGAAGTACCAGCCACAGGTCGGTAAAAAGTGGGTCATGGACGAGACGGTAGTCTCATTGAGTGGTAAGAAGTACTGGCTTATCACAGCCATAGACTCTGACACCCGATACCTGCTCGGCACGAAGCTGTCCACTAACCGCAATAGGAAGGACATACAGGCCATATTGGAAGAGGCTACCGCCAAAACTGGCACGATACCGGATGTGGTACTGACGGACGGCTGGGGCGGTTACAGGGACGCTATGGAGCAGGCTTACGGCGCAGACTCCAAGCACATAGTCACCAAGCCGTTTACGGATAAGGAACTCTCCACTAACCTCATGGAGCGCTGGAATGGCACGCTCAAGGACAGATTAAAGCCTATGCGGGGAATGGACAGGAATACCAACTTTCAGCTTATCCTGGACGGCTTCGTGTTTTACTACAACTACCTCAGACCGCACATGGGGCTTGGTGGCAAGACTCCCGCACAGGCAGCGAAGGCTGGCTATCCTTATGAGAACTGGGGAGACGTAGTGCGTAGCGAGATGCCGAAGGTGGAGTTGACTGACGAGGACAAGAAGCGGTACAGGGTAGGGCGGAAGGTGAGAAGGATGAGGAGTGCGAAACGGACAGGGCGTGGAGGTACGCCGACTATGGTGAGGGGGATACGGGGATGATACTGGACAAGATGATAGCTAGTCACCCCCGTCTAGTTGCTGTGTTGTCAGTATCGCTTATCTTGGTCTTTGCCCCTTTGTTTGTGTTGCGTCAAATAGACCGTTGGCGTATCATCCTGAGTGCCGAGTTAGGTGCGGTTGATGTCTTCTTAGTGCAACTTATACTGGCTTGTTACCTAGCTACAATATTAGTATTTATTTTCCCTCCGAAGAAGAAAAACAGCAATGGAAATTCCTGCAAGGCTGGAGAGACCTCCGCTGAGGACGCTGAGGGCTGCTCCCTTCATAGCAGTACCCAAGATAGCCGAGACCAGTACATCACACACAACGAACGTGATTATGGCCATAGCGATAGCGACAATCCATCCAAGCATGGCGAGAGTATAGCAGAGAACGAGAGTGCCAATCAATCACAAGTTATTAGCCCTAGTGAGGGGCAATCAATAAAGGGAAGAATCTTATAATAAAGCCTTTGACAACAACTACTCCGCCGCCTAAGATATCCCCAGGACTACCTGCCGGAGTATGCTGTGGCTGTGATTGAGTTGATACCGGACCTATCAAGTTGCATCGAGACCGTTGCCAGGCGCGAATACAACGATGCCACCAGAGCACTGATGACCGCCACATCTCCGGACGAGGCACTCGTAGAGAAAGCAGAAGTCCTGAGACTTTTCCTGGAAACTGCTGACTTCAGAAAGCTACGCGCCGAATCGGAGAAATACCTCGTGGCTGGGAAACGGGTGAAGTTTCTGGTCTACCGTGAAGGCGAACTCCCCAGGTTCGAAATGCAGGTATACTAGTACAATCTGATATTGCTAATGCAAAGCAACCCTGAAGGTCGAACTTTTAATTTCTTTGCCCTATCTTGAGTTAGTTAGTGCTAATTATTGGCTACATTACGAAGCCTGAGCTAGTAGGTAGTTATCGTACAAGCTTGAACTTCGGGAGGCTGAATTCCTTAGTAATATCCTCCCAGACTATTTCTACAGGCATATCGCACTTAACTTCGTCAGGCTCGCAATCAATAAGATTGCTAAGGAAATGAGGTCCCCCATCAAGTTCAATTACCGCAGTTACATAGGGCAGGTCTTTCTCAAACCCGGGGTGATATGCCTGATGGTACACAGCATAGGTGTATATTTTGCCTCTCCCGGCGACTTCTATCACCTCGGTAGCATTAGAGTGACAATTTGGACAAATGATTGACGGCGGCCAGCGCACCAGACCACAATCCAGGCATTTCTGAAACAATAGCTTATGCTCTTTGCAGCCCTCCCAAAAGAATCTGTCATCAGCATTTGGTTTGGGCAAAGGTTTTTGATAGACCATTTCTACACTACAACCTCCTTAGTATAGTGGTAGAGTGTGTCTGGAGTATGCCGCCATTATCGCTGCATAATATTATTTCCGGTGTCTTTGTATTGGTCTTGGGGCCCAACTGTCTCTCCCCACACCTGCCCATCAGCTGCATGGTTGCCTCCGTAAGCTGGGTAAGTCCCATATAGTAAGCCTCTGAGAGTTGACCACCGGATGTATTAACTGGCATTCTGCCCCCCGGCTCAATCGTACCATCTTTGAACCAGTCCTCACCTTCGCCTGGGTTAAAGAATCCATAGTCCTGTAACGTAATCTCTACCGTATAAGTAAAACAGTCGTATATCTCGCAGGCATCGATATCATCGAGGGTGATTCCTGCCATTTCCATGGCTGTCATACCCGATATCTTAGCACCGGTGGGGCCGGCCATATGGGTTGCCTGCTCAATCTCACAGGACGGATTGTGCTGTCCTATGCCCATGATAGAGACAACGGGATGTCTCAGTTCACGAGCCCGCTCCACAGAGGTCACCACACAGGCACGACCGCCGTCGCTAACCAAACAGTTATCAAAAAGCCTCAACGGCTCCACCACCCACCTGGAGTCATAGTAATTCTGAAAAGTCATGGTACGGTCATGCATCATGGCTATGGGGTTGAGGTTAGCCCACTTTCTCTGACCAACTGCAATGTACTTCCATGTTTCTGGGCCGGTATTAAAAGTATGCATGGCTCTTCGTGCAGCCATGGCATATCCAGAGGTTGCCCCGAACTGTCCGAAAACCGCCTTAGTATAGTTATCCGTTCCCTCTCCGAAAAAACGTCCGCCCGAGAGCGGGTTGTGGGCATACGATATGACTACGTAGTTGCAAAGACCCGCCTCAAGCCAGCCCAGAGCATTGAGAAGCTGGCTCCGGGCACAATTGGCTTCCTGGCTCATTGCTTTAGGAGCAAGGCCAATCTGCTGGGCCACCAGGTACGGGGTCACATCAGGCTCCCCGCCGAGCGAAGGAAAGTGCCGATAACAAATCAGGCCATCAATGTCTTTTTTCTCCAGTCCGGCATCCTTGATGGCATTGCTGATTGCCTCCACATGAAAGCTCGAAGCAGTCCTATCAGGCACACGCCCCTGTGGTGTATAGCCCAGGCCTACAATAGCATACTTATCCTTCAGATTCACCAGAACTCACCTCCTGTACGGTAACCATTGAAAACCTCACCTTGTACTACACAAATTTACCGGTTGAACCTAATTTTAATAAATATGAAACGGTAAAAGCAAAGGGTAAGGCCATTCTACTTAGCCAGGGGCAAGTCTAAACACCCCCTCAAGTCAACGTTTCTCGGGCACTGTGCACGCTATGAAAAGGGTAAATAACTCGATGACGTTAGATAGCACGAGTGTTAGTCTGATTATAGAGAGGATAAACCAGTAAGGAGTTATCCAGAAAACAAAAAAGGAGGTGAAACGATGGAGACATTCTTGACAGTACTGATGGCACTCGGTATCTATGTTGTCCTCCCACTGATAGTGGCTGCCATAGTGTGCGGCGCGGTCATCTGGAGGGCAAAGCTGCGGGCTGAGAGAACCGCAGGAGAATCTGCCGGAGAAGCGATTCTCAGAGAACTGCCAGAGCTTACTAAAAAGGTCTAGCAGATTCTGATAAAAGGTAAAAGGAGGCAAAACGATGGAGACATTCTTGACAGTACTGATGGCACTCGGTATCTATGTTGTCCTCCCACTGATAGTGGCGGCCATGGTGTGCGGCGCGGTCGTCTGGAGGGCAAAGCTGCGGGCCGGGAGGACTGAAGAGGCTACAACCGGTACGGAGGTGGAAGAGCTTGTGCACCATCCTGCGAAAATACAGCAATGAATGTGTGTACGAAATGTTGTCTGGAATCCAGCAGCCAGGACCCCCGGACTGAGTTAAACCTCTGCCTGGGGGTGCTGCGTGAAGACTGCCAGAGAACCAGCTAAGGTGGATTGGTGAAATAAAGTGAGTAACACTACTTTTTATCATAGGATTATAGAAGAGTTGCGTAAGCGAGACCTCTTATCGCTATGTATACTGTTTTTGCTCTTCTGGGATAGTGCGATACTGTACTATTTCGGTGAGATTATGGACATCGGCGGTTGGCACTTGAACTGGGACTTCCTCTACGGGATTCATGATGTACAGCGTCTGTTGTTCCTTGCCCCGATACTCTATGCAGCCTACCGTTTCAGGATTAAAGGGGCCCTTAATCGATTGAGGAAACAATTCATTTATCTCATTTTCTACGGGGTGCACACGTTGCCTAAGCACCGAATCGGCCAAGTGTACTTGTCCGACCTAAGCACCAAATGGGCCACCTGCACTTAGCAGAATGAGTCCGCTGGCGGATGAACCACTTGCCTCGTAATGTTAGCCTAGATATGACAAAACCAGGACCCTGAGTGTATTCCTTGATTTTCGGGTGTTTGAGTAGTGTATCAGCAACCAGATAATAACCTGAGTCGCCTATCAGGAGGAAAAGCCATTCTGGAGATACTATCCCGGGCAGCTGATGACCATAAATTCTTAGCGCGTCTGGCAGAGAATCCGCAAAGAGTACTTGGTGAGTATAACCTGACACTAGAAGAAAGAACGGCACTGGCCAGAGGTGATGTTCTCAAAGTTGAGTCGTGGATAGGACAACTGGACGAGCGACTAAACACGTGGTTCAGGGTGAGACTGACACAGGAAAGGTGGTAGATGCTCATGTTTTGGCTGAAAGCGTGCCCCAGGTGTAAAGGCGACCTTTTTCTGGATATGAGTTCGCGTGGAAAAGATATTGTCTGTCTCCAGTGCGGTTACAGGAGATACATCCTCGTTCACGGTGACCATCAGGCAAGAAAAGGTCAGCGGTACGACCTTCGTACTCCCCGAGCTCGAGAGGGATCCAGACACCGAGTACCTGTTACACTATGAGTATGAAAGCGAAGTGATATGAAAACCATATATTTTCTAGGAACGTACAAGCCAATGATGTGTGGGATAGCAGACTATACCAGCTATCTGGTTCGTGAGATGCCAGCAGAGAAATGCAGGGTGCTATCTTTTAATCTGCGGGAATACCAGGGACCACACGTCAGTAATAATGGGAGCGACGTTGAGAGAGGTCTGGTATGGTACGGTATTCCGGGATACGGCGAGTACTCAGCCTCCTCGATATTGCGGGGTTTAGAAAGCTTTGGCGCCGACTTCGAAGACAGTGTCCTGTGGTTCCAGCACGAAAACGGTATCTGGCCAGATGATAAGAGATTTATTTCAATGCTGCGGACTCTGGAGATGCCGAAGATAGTGACCTTCCATACACTCCATTTTCAGAATCCCGAGACCGCGTTCGGGTTACGCCTGTGTGAATACCAGATGCTCCATGATTTACTGCCAGAAGTTCAAGCAATAACCGTTTTTAGCCGGGGTGTGTGCCGGGCCGTTACCGCAGCCTTCCCTGAATACAGGGAAAAAGTGCACCTCATGAGACACGGAATTCACCAGTACCCGGAGATATGTGCTCTTGGCAGAATGGAGGTCAAAAAGAAGCTGCATGATTTCCTTCTGCAAGAATCAGACCTCAGACGGGAGACGAAAGAGCTCTTATGCAGAGAACGCATACTCCTTGACCCTGAAGTTATTATAATCGGTCAGACCGGGTTCCTCTGTCCCATGAAGAATTCAGAACTACTTTATATCTTCAGGGATGGTCTGCAGGGTCTTGTCCGGGATAGGAAAATCGTTGCGGTGCGTATCGGGAGCCCGCGTGAAGAAGTCCAAAAGGCTTATGCCCGGCAACTCGAAAATGAAGCTAATGGGCATGACAAGTTTCTCCTTGAAACCTGGCTGCCACCACGTATGCTCCCTCTTGCACAGAGGGCCTTTGACATCAATTTCTACTGGCCCAGCCAGTGTACTCAGAGCGGTGTTCTGGCACACGCTCTCGGTGCCGGCGCTGTTATCGTCGGACGTGACATCGAAGGTGTAGGCGAGACACTGAAGGAGGCGGGGCAACTGGCCGATACGCATTTTGACCATTTGATGATGAACACCAGGAACCTGGTACTGAAACCGGATACCGGGCACTGGATGGAGGAGAAAGCCCTCGAATACGCTCATAGATTCTCCTGGCGGAACCAAGCACAAAAGCATCTCGAACTGGCACAGACTGCTACGCTCTCAACAGAAAGGCCGTTCGGTCATTATGCGGCTTCCGGTGAGGTCACCATGGCACAGTCTGAGGCGAATCCAGTTGGCGTCAGAATATCATGACGGAAGACACAGTTATATATAGGAAGGCACTTGCCCCCTTGGACGGGTCTGAGATTGCCGAAGTCGTCCTTGCTTATGTTAAAGAACTGGCCGGGCGCCTTGGTCTGGACTTATTACTATTACATGTCTGCAGGCCAGAAGAATACGAGATGCACCCCATGCATCGGATGTATATCGAGCACGCCGCTCACCTCATAAGACAGCACTTCGCATCAGTTCACAACAATGCAGACAGAAGTGCTACGGATAAGCAGAATGACGTACGCGGGATATTAACAATAGGTCATCCTGCAGAAGAGATATTGCGTTGTATCGACGACAACGATGTTGATTTCATAATCATGGCTACACACGGTCATTCTGCGAGGAAACGATGGTCAATAGGTAGCGTGACTGACAAAGTGCTGCGCACATCGAAGGTGCCAGTCTGGCTTGTCCGTGCCGGAATTCCTTATGAGCTTGTACATGACCGATATCCCAGAATCACTGTGCTGGTACCGCTGGACGGTTCTGAGCTGGCTGAAGCGGTTTTTCCGCACGTAGAGGCGTTGGCAGTTCAGCGTGGATTAGAACGAGTAGATTTGGTACTTTTACGAGTTTGTGAACCGACCATCATCCCTTCCGGTTATAGAGCGGATCTATCGGAAGATTGGGCAAGCTATACAGAGCAGCGCCTGAACCAGGACAGGCAAGAGGCCGAAAAGTACCTGGATACTTTAGCCAAAAATTACCAAGATGCAGGAATACGGGTAAAGACAGTAGTCAAGACGGGGCAGCCGGCTGCGGAAATAATCAGCTTTGCAGATGCTCATCCCCTTAACCTTGTCGTAATGGCAACCCACGGATGGTCAGGGCACGTCTGGCGGCCCTGGGGTAGCGTTACTGAAATGGTTCTGGAGGGCATTTCCAGCCCGCTCTTATTAGTACGCCCCAGCCAGATAGGATCAGACTACCAGGAAATTAAAAAGGGAGATGTAAAAAAAGGGGAACTGAGTAGAAGTGGATAAGAAAATACTTGTGCCTCTGGATGGCTCTGAACTGGCTGAAGTAGCGCTACCTTATGCTGAAGAGTTAGCGCTTGGACTGGGTGCAGGTATCGAGTTATTCAGAGTAGTTACCTTACCCGTGTATTCAGAACCGATTGGAGGGGTTTACACAGTAGAGCAAGAAATTGTTGCAAAATCGGTGGCCAGAGAGTACCTGGAAAAAGTTGGGAGTCGGTTTAAAGAGAAGGGTGTTGCTACAAGACTTGAGGTAATATGCAGTACCGCTGCCGAGGGTATCATAGACTGCGCCGCAAATGAGGAGATTGACCTAGTTGTACTGGCAACACACGGGCACTCGGGCATCACACGCTGGGCTATGGGAAGCGTTGCCTATCGGGTAATAAGAAGTACAGAAAAACCGATAATGCTAATCAGGGCTAAAGGACAACACCCCGTAACACCCGGGCAGGGACTAGTTAAAAAGATAGTGGTGCCCCTGGACGGCTCTACGGAAAGTGAAGCAGTAATTCCACATGTGTCCTGGCTGGCTGCCGGGCTAAAGGCTCAGGTGATTCTTTTTCATGCACTGGCGGGTGGCTATCATAATATCACCGTTAAGGGTTATGAAGATACCATATACCCCGAGCAACAGATTGCATCCGGTAAAGCGTTTGCTGAAGACTATCTTACATCTATCGGCAAGCAACTAAAGGAGAAGGGTTTAGTACCGACCACCGAAGTCAGGGTAGGAAACGCAGCCGAAAAGATTATCGATTTCGCTAGTGAGGTCGATGCTGATATGGTGGCCATGTCCACTCACGGGCGCTCGGGTGTAAGCCGCTGGATTTTCGGAAGTGTGGCTGAGAAGGTCCTGCACGAGGGAAATAAACCGTTGCTTCTTGTGAGGTCTCCCGGTGCCAGGACACAGTAAGCCATATGGAAAAATCGCCAACTCTGTGTACATGTGGCTGGTACCAGTAACTATGCTATGGATAGATTAGTACTATAACAATAATGTCTATCCGGCCCGGGCCAACGCCATTAATTTCCCGCCCGGTGCCGCAAAAATCATCTTGATTAATTCCTCGGTGACCCTTGGCTCGTACCCTTCCGTGTGTCCCTTGTCGAGACGGACCACGTCCGCAATAACTCGGCCGCCACGTGCATTCGGAAAGACAWAGACCTCYGCCGTRCCGGGTCGTGCTTCCCTGCCCCAGCTCGGACCACGTCCTGRCGTTTCGCCTGTCACCTGGCCYTTCTCGGTGTCAACAATATCRGGCATGCGCACTCGAGRGCCGGCGTTGTACTTTTCKGCCCAGGGCGARGTYTCAGGAAGTTTTACTATYTCAAGTCCGCCRGTTGAAAAGATAAAGGAGATATCGCAATCGAGCATGACTGCGCGACCCRGGGCAGGACTGCCAGGTTCTGGAGCTGGCAGTCGAAGTTCGCTGCCTTCAAAAAAGGACGCCGATATCTCGACCGGCCCAATGCGCCCACCCGAAAGGCTGAGCCATCCGTCAACGCGGCTCGCAAAGAAATCGGTCTGCAGCAGGCGGTTGGATGTCATTCCTCCCTGGCTATGGCCAACGAGCCAGAACGATTTGATGCGGTCTTCACCATATTTATCACAGACGAAATTGACGATGTCTATCAGCCACGCGTCGTCGGCTTCGGAAACCCAGCGGCGCATCGGCTCTTTAGTCTTGGCGGTAGGGGTAGCCACGACAAGGCGGTATTTGTTCTTGTAATCATGTGCCGGGAAATAGAGGTGTTGCCATATGCCGTGTGAGCCGCCGCCGTGCAAATTGAGGAGAAACGTGACCTTTTCGTCCGTTTTCATATCGTCAGGCTCATCGAGGAAAAATTTGCGTCCCGATTCCTCATCCACATAAAGTCCTGATTTCTCATCCAGTGCAATTTTACTCATATTTCTTTCGCCCCTCATGTAATGATGTCCAATAATCTGGTTCAGTCCGTCAGTATAACTCAGCACTATGCTGTATTGTCAAACTATGTATTATTTGTTTGCAAGGACATTCTCCGTCACATAAACAAATAACGGCATAGGACTTTTTAAGAGATGATGGACTCAGTCCGTCAACATGGCGGTACTGGACAGGTCCCGAAATCTCATTTGAGAAGAAGCGACTTATTCCAGCCATTCAGCAACTTCTTGTCTCACGTCACATGTAGATGGTTTGTTGGGTTAATTGAGATTTTAGCTATACATCCCCTCTTTAATAAACTACTAATTTGTTGGGTAGCAGTCTAATAATAAGTCAGTCTTGATATTAGAGCAACCGTGCCAGTGTTTTTTCGACATCTCTTAACCTGGCTCCGATTATATGAGACAGGCTCTGGAAAACACTGTATCCAATATGATTGTCGTCATCAAGCAGACCCATGAGCTCGTCACCACTGATAATTACGACCTCAGCGGCTTGTGTACAGATTGCTGACATCACATAGAAATGGGGTCTCACCATAGCTGACCAACCAAAGCAACCACCCGTGGTGATTGTGTCAATTACCACGTTATCCCTTGTATTCTGGTGCTTTGAAGGAACGTCTGATACCAGGTCTACCTGTCCCCTAGCAAGAACGTACAGGTATTTTGCTCTGTCCCCGTTCTTGAAGACCGTCTCACCCGGTGAGAATGTTGTTTTTTGAGATGAGGGCAAATCAGCTATCTTCGATAGATCGGCGTCGCCCAACCCGAGGAACAACTCTGCCCTCTTGAGGGCTGTCTCTATTTCCACCTTATACCTTCCTGTACCCAGCTCGCTGTATCCGGTTATACCAGGGTCATTAAATTCCCAGTTCCATTATCCATCGCTGCTGCCACCACGTCAAACCTCTAACTGAGTACGGTGTATCGGCAATATTACTTATCAAGGTGTGTTAGTAGTAGGTTAGGTGGACTTGACAACGGAAATGAATAAGCGTAATATGCCGTGCATCATGGTCGACATTGCTGTTACAATCAATGGCTCTACGGTAAGTGGCCAGTCAGGGATGACCATTCTGGAGGTTGCTCGGGAGAATGGGATTGATATACCCACCCTGTGTCACCGAACAGAATTCACGCCTATTGGCGCTTGCCGCGTGTGCGTTGTGGAGGTGGAAGGTTCCAGAACACTGGTAGGCTCTTGCCACACGCCAATCACCGAAGGAATGGTAATTCATACCCACTCTCCCAAGGTGCTGGAGACTCGCCGCACTATAGTGGAGCTATTGCTGGCAAGCCATAGCGGTACCTGCTACATGTGTGACAAGGCGAACATATGCGAGCTGCGTGCCATTGCCGCCGACTTGGATGTCGGATTTCCCGAGTTTCAGGTGAGACGGCGCTACTATCCGATTGAAGACGACAGCCCATACATTGTCCGTGACCTGACTAAGTGTATTCTTTGTCGTCGGTGTGTGTGGGCATGCAGAGAGGTAGCCAAAAAGGACGTATTCGCCATTGGATACCGTGGATTTGACTCAAAGGTCGTGGTTGACTCCGACCAGCCACTGAATAAAGAGGTCTGTCGGGATTGCGGTATCTGCATTCCCTTTTGCCCTACCGGGGCATTGGGGAAACCCCGAAAAATCGCGGAGGAGAAGGAAGGTCAGCTGCTAATAGTTAAAGGTTGATTGACTGAGGAGAGGTGGGGACGGAAGATGAACAATCACCCTCAGCAACCTTCTAATCGAAGCGAGGACAGGCAGAACCTGCTCTTGCTGCTGAAAGACGCGCAACGCAGGTCCGGCTACCTGTCTGACCAGCTCATGCGGGAGCTAGCTGAATCAGTCGGCGTCACCTGCAGCGAGATATATGGTGTCGGGACCTTCTACTCCTTCCTTTCCACCCGACCACAGGGCAGGAACATCATTCGAGCGTGCAAAAGCCTCCCTTGCTGTCTAAAAGACTCCCATCTAGTAATCAGCTCCATCGAAGGCGCTATTGGTATCAGGGCAGGAGAGATTACTCCAGACGGCAGGTTCTCCTTCGAGCTTGTAAACTGCATCGGTGCTTGCGACAGTGCCCCTGCAATCCTGGTGAATAATGATTTGTACACTGAGTTGACTCCTCGAAAAATCTCTCAAATCCTGAAGGAGTATGACTAGGCCTTTAGCAAGGCCTTATGAGGATTGTAACGGATGCCTGAGCAGCGAGTTGTACTAAAGAACTGCGGTATCATTGACCCTGGGCAGATAGCCACGTACCTTGCCGCGGATGGTTTTAAAGCCCTGAAAAAGGCTCGTGATGTTGGCCAGGAACAGGTAATCCAGACGATAAAGGATTCGGGGCTGCGGGGGAGGGGTGGCGCTGGCTTCCCCTGTGGTGTTAAGTGGGAAATGGCCAAGGACGCTCCCGGTGATAACAAGTACGTGATATGTAATGCGGACGAGGGCGAGGTGGGAACATTCAAAGACAGGCACATCCTGTCCAATGACCCTTTTTCTCTAATTGAGGGTATGGCTATTGCCTGTTATGCCATCGGTGCCCGGAAGGGCTATATCTATCTACGGGCTGAGTACCACTACCTCTACGACAGACTGCTGGAATCAATCAATCAGGTCTGCGAGGCAGGATTCCTTGACGGACTTAACATCGATGTCTATGAAGGTGCCGGTGCCTACGTATGCGGTGAAGAATCGGCATTAATGGACTCGATAGAAGGTAAACGTGGAGAAGTACGGTACCGACCTCCCTTCCCCCCAACAAAAGGTCTCTGGGGGAAGCCGACTATTATCAATAACGTTGAGACCCTGATGAACATTCCCTGGATAATACTACATGGTGCAGAATGGTTCTGTGAAATAGGTACAGAGCGGAGTAAGGGTACCAAGGTATTCTCGGTTAGTGGAGATGTGACTAAACCCGGCGTGTACGAGATGGTACTGGGCAGCCAGTTAAGGGAGCTGGTCGAAGGTCTTGCTGGTGCCAGGGCAGTGAAAGCAATACAGGTGGGTGGTGCTACAGGTAGAATTGTACCGCACGATATGATGGATACCCCCCTGACTTTCGAGACTTTACTCGGGGCAGGTGCTATCACTGTCTTTGACGAGACTCGTGACATAGTGGATATCGTTCGGCAAACTCTAGAGTTCCTCGCCGAGGAGAGCTGCGGCAAGTGCAGTCCATGTCGCGAAGGTACTGAGGTGATGGTAGGAATCCTTGGGAGATTTACCCGAGGCGAGGGCAGTGCGCATGACATCGCAGCCATGGAGAGACTATCGCAAGCGATGATGCTTTCCGCACTGTGCGGCCTGGGGCAAGCAGCCCCCAATCCGGTACTGGACAGCCTTCAGTATTTCCGTGGTGAGTATGATAGCAGGGTTAAAGGATAGCGAGGCGGTGAAATGAAATGATTACTATCACAGAGCAGAAACCATTCGAAGAAGTGCTGAAGTCTCTCGAAAAAAGCCAATCGGTATACATTATCGGTTGTGGTGCCTGTGCAACCATGCTTCATACCGGCGGGAAATCCGAGGTCCTAGCTATGAAGGAAAAGCTGGAGGACGCCGGTAAAACGGTCACGGGATGGATGGTTATCCCCACAGCCTGCGACCAGCTCACCGAGGTAGCGTTGATAGAGTCTGCTGGGGCAATTCAAGCGGCCGATAGTATTCTGGTGATGTCCTGCGCCTTTGGCGTGCAGACTGCAGGTTTTTATACGGCTTTACCGGTGTTCCCGGCACTGAATACTCTCTTCGTGGGTAAGGAGGAGGGGCCGGGACACTTCATTGATGTCTGCATGCAATGTGGTAACTGTGTCCTGGCGAGTACCGCCGGTGTCTGTCCCCTGGTACGGTGCTCAAAGAGCCTGCTTAATGGTCCGTGCGGCGGCTCTGTTGAAGGCAAGTGTGAAGTCGATTCCAGGATACCCTGTGTCTGGCAGACAATCTATGACCGTCTGGCCACCCAAGGACGACTCGCCGAGCTGGAGGAGATAGAACCAATCAAAGACTGGGGCACCAGTTCCTCAGGTGCGCCAAGACGATTTGACGTGGTAACTTCAGATGATTAGTGAGTCTTCAATAGAGAGTGTAGCACCCGGTTATAGTCCGGAAGAAGCAGCCCTGTTGATGCGCCTCAGGGTATTCGTTACCATGAGGTGGATTGCCATTCTCGGAATGCTTGTTGCCACGCTAGTAGCCTCCCAAGTATTGGATATTAGCTTCCCCACTTTACCGGTTTACCTTATTTGTCCTGTGATAGCCCTGTACAACGTCGTATTCTATTTTCAACTCAGGGCTATTGCCGGCGGAGAACCAGGTACAATCGTTCATAAAGCCAGGATGTATGGTAACGTGCATATTTTTCTTGACCTGATCGCGCTGACCGTACTCCTGCATTTCACCGGCGGGATAGAGAATCCTCTGGTATTTTTCTACGTTTTCCACATCGTCTTAGCCAGCATTGCCCTTCACTTCAGGGTGGTCTATGTAGTCGCTACCGGTGCTTTGATGATGGTGGGGCTGCTGGTTGGTCTGGAGTATGCCAAGGTAATACCTCATGTGAACCTGGAAGGATTTGCTGCCCCCACGCTCTACCAGGACGGGGTCTACATCTTGGCTGTTTTACTTGCCCTGGCAGCAATCTTGTACGGTACTACCTACATGGCGACCGCTATTTCTGGTGAGTTGAGGAAGAGGCAACGGCAGGTAGTGCAATTGGGCGAAGAGCTCCTTGCAGAAAAGAAGGACGAATTAGAACAGGTTTCCAGGGAAAAGGCTGAACTCACAGAAGAGAAGGACCGCTTCCTCCAATTCCTAAGTATTGCCGCTCATGACCTGAAAGCACCCCTAACCGCTATCCAGGGATTTCTGTGGGTGATGGTGGGGGGGTATGCTGGAGAACTGACCGACAAACAGAAAAACATGCTGGAGCGAAGCAGTAAGCGGATAACCGAACTGCTAAATCTGATTAGTGACCTGCTGGATATCCCGCGTATTGAGACCGGGCAGATTCTCACTGAGATGAAAGACGTTTCCCTGAAACAGATACTCAGGAACTGTTTACAGGAACAGCGTAAGGTAGCCAAGGAAAAAGGGCTAAAGCTCACGGTTGAGATACCCGAGCAGCTCCAAAGAATTCGTGGTTCAGGCCCGCGGCTGCAACAGGTAATCACGAACCTCGTGGACAATGCAATACAGTACACCCCCGAGGGCACAATAACAGTCAGTGTGAAGGAGCGAAGAGACGACATACAGGTCGAAATAAGGGACACGGGAATCGGTATCCCAGAAGAGGATATGCCGCATTTATTTGACGACTTTTTCCGAGCAAGCAATGTAGAGGTGAAAGGGACCGGTCTGGGGCTCTCTATTTCCAAGAGGATTATAGAAGCACATAACGGCGAAATCTGGTGTGAGAGTCCTTGCCCGGAGACAAGCCAGGGGAGCAGGTTTACTTTCACATTGCCCAAAATGAGGAAACGTTCACGGAGGCAAAGATAATGAAAGCAGGCACCAACTTGGAAAAGGTACTGGAAAGCGGGAGATTTGCCGTGACTGCTGAGGTAGGCCCTCCGAAAGGGCCCAGTGCGGCTGTAATTCAACGGAGAGGAGAGATTGTCCGCAACTACGTTGATGCCGTTAATGTCACTGACAATCAGACTGCCGTGGTTCGCATGTCCAGCATGGCAGGCTGCGCAATCCTGAAAACTCTCGGGATTGACCCGGTGATGCAGATTGTCTGTAGGGATAGAAACAGGATAGCTATTCAAAGCGATGTTCTCGGAGCTATCGCCCTGGGTATCGGCAACATACTCTGTCTTTCCGGTGACCATCAGAAATTCGGCAACCACCCGAGTGCCAAGGGCGTATTCGATATTGACTCTATGCAGCTTATCCAGACGCTGAGGAATATGAGGGATGAGAAAAAGTTTATCTGTGAGGAGGACATTACCGGAGAGGTACCTATCTATATCGGTGCTGCGGCAAACCCGTATGCCGACCCCTTTGAGTTTCGCGTAACAAGGCTCGCCAAGAAGGTCAAGGCCGGTGCCGATTTTATCCAGACTCAAGCGGTATACGATGTCCCCAAATTCCGCCGCTGGATGGAAATGGTCTGTGAGCGAGGACTGGACCAGCAGGTGCACATCTTGGCAGGGATTATACCGATAAGGTCGATAGGTATGGCCCGCTACATGCGGGATTATGTTGCCGGCGTGACCGTACCTGATGAGATTGTTACCAGACTGGAAAAAGCAGAAAATGCCAAGGAAGAAGGGGTGAGAATCCCGCTGGAGATTATCGAGCAACTCAAGGAAATTCCGGGTATCCACGGCATACACATTATGGCAGTAGGCTGGGAAGAAATTGTTCCCGACATAGTAGAGAAGGCTGGATTGTTGCCAAGACCTGTGTTATGATTCTGCAGGAGGATTGATATGGCGCAGAAGATTTTAGTAGTTGATGATGATCCGGACATCTTGGATGCCCTGACGATGATTCTTGAGTCGCAAGGTTACGAAGTTGTCACCGCACGTGATGGTGTGGAAGGTCTGGCAAACCTCAAAGCAGAAGAGCCTGACCTCATGATACTTGACTTGCTGATGCCCAAGATGGACGGATTTAGTGTTCTAAAAGAGCTCCAGGACCCGAGATGGTCCAAGTATAAGAGAATCCCGATTCTGATTTTGACTTCGGTGAGAGAGGAAGCCAGCCGGCGTCGCTATGAGCTGGAGACAGGTCTGGAGCTGGGCGTTGATGATTACGTGGAAAAACCAATGCCCCCTGAAGTATTACTTGAGCGCGTAGAGAAGCTCATTAATAAAAAGAAAGGGCGTGGCTAGCACCTGTTCCATGAGTTCGGTAAGGAAGGGAGAATTACAATGGAAGGCAAAGCTAAAATACTGATTGTTGATGACGATGCCGACTTTATTGAATCCACAAGAATTATCCTTGAGGCTAAGCCTTATGATGTGATTATTGCTAATCAGGGGGACGAAGGTCTACAAAAAGCAAGAGATGAAAACCCGGACCTCATTATACTGGATGTGATAATGCCAGTAAAGGACGGATTTACGGCTGCTGAGCAACTCAAGAAAGACCCCAAGCTTTCCAAGATACCTGTAATTATGCTTACGGCTTTTTCGGCCAAGGGTGGTGAGACTTCAATTCCAAGAAGTCGAGGTTACACCCTTGACACGGAAGACTATCTTGAGAAACCGGTACAGCCTCAGAACTTGTTAGTGGCGGTTGAGAAGGCATTGGGAAGAACCTCTTCATAAATGGTATCCATTCATATCTGCACAAGAGTGGACACATATCTATTTTGGTGACTGGCCCAAAAACTGCGGCTAATATGCCGCAGGCTCGCTATCGAAGAGGAGATATCCTTCGATCATTTTAAGGAACACAGGGATCGCATCGAGGCCGAGATACCTCGATTGCAAACTACAGTAAGTGCCGCAGAACAGCGTCAGCACCTGGTAAAGGCTGACTTCGATATAGCTCTGGAACTAGCCAATCATTTATACTACGTTTTTAATCATGGTACTCTGGATGAACAGAGGTTGCTTTGCGAAGTTGTATTCAAGCGTCTGTATATTCAGGAGGGAAGGTAACCCGAGCCGGACTCAACTCACCTTCCACTATCATAGCGGCTAAAGCAAGCGATTCGGAATCTGTTCTGAATGGTGGGCGGTACTGGACTTGAACCAGTGACCTCTTGCGTGTGAAGCAAGCGCTCTAACCACTGAGCTAACCGCCCGCCCTATCAGTCTACACTCAAGGCCCGGCCTTTTCAAGCCTGTCTACTTCATTACCTCACAGACTTCGCTAACCGGTCGTCTTTGCCCGGTGGGATTATCAGCCGGGTACCCGACCGGTATCAGGGCGATGATGTCCATACCATCCGGAACTTTGAGGATTTTTTCTACGTCCCCTTTCGACTGTGCTAGCGGACCGGTCATCCAGGTAGCACCCAGTCCCATCTGGTGCAGCACTAATAGAAGATAGGCAATACCTGCCGATACCGATTGAATACGTGGATTAAGAATACTACTCCACTGGAGCATCTCTGCGGCTTTTTCGTCAACTTTCGCCCGCTCTGCTAATACCTTATCCATCGGGTTTTCCCTCTTTTTTGCACCGACCAAAATCATAGCAGGGGCATCACCAAGAGGCATCCGCCGTGGTGGTGACGGAGCAGATGTTCCCGGCGGCGGGCTGACTGGACGAGGGAATCCTCCGAACTGGGCCATTTCAGGCCAAGAAGTCATGACATCCCTGCCTGCTTGCGCAGCATCCGCCACGGCTTTGATATCGTTCCTATCCTGAACGATATAGAAATACCAGAGTTGCGCATTAGCGCCATTTGGTGCCCAGGTTGCAAGCTCCACAGCCTGCAACAGCAGTTCTTCAGGCACCGGTTTATCCTCCCAGGCACGAATCGAGCGTCTGTTTTTAATGAGCTCGGCTAATTCTACTGTTTCCATTCTTGTTCCCCCTTGAATGCTAAATCGTATTCAATACAGGTATTCATTCATTATATATATGAGATGCCAAACCAGCAAATCCTGTGATATTGCCCTGTCAAGACTGGCACAATACGCGTAATACGAGGAAAACGCCTGGCCAGACAGACACTGTTTCCTTGTGATATACAGCAGGCCCTGCTAGACTTTAATTGCCCGAATTCGAGGCAAGGAGTAGAGCGATGAAACTGCTTGAGCCGATAACAATCAGAGGAGTTGAATTCAAGAATCGGATGGTTATGGCGCCGATGCTCGTAGGGATTGGCATAAGGAATGCCAGGGCAAATGCCTATTATCTGGAACGTGCCAGGGGAGGTGTTGGCACCATAATAATGGCCGGAACATCTGTCGACGTGTTCGCTACGGACGAAGCCTGGGGTAAGGCCGGGGGTGTCGATGCCTTCCTGGACGGGGTAAGGCATGTTACCGAGAACATTCACCAGTGTAGCACCAGGGTGGGCATCCAGCTGTGGCACGGTAATGTTTTTCCCGCCGGGAGGGGTAATCTTCAGGACACACGTGGTGCGCCCGTCGGCCCATCGGCTACCAGGGAAAGACGTGAACTCACCATCCCTGAAATTGAAACGATAATATCCAGATTTGCCCAGGCATCCGCCAATGCCAGAAAGGCAGGGTACGACTTCATCGAGGTCCATGGTGCGCACGGTTACCTTGCCTGCCAGTTCTTCTCCCCGGCTACAAACCAGCGTACCGACCATTACGGGGGAGACCTGGCCGGTCGGATGAGGTTCGGTACGGCATGTGTTTCAGCAATACGGTCAGCCGTAGGCGATGACTTCCCTATTTTCTATCGACTGGGGGCCTGGGAAGATATCCCCGACGGTATAACTGGGGACGATAGCACCCGGTTTGCCGTCGAACTGGAGAAAGCCGGGGCCGACGTCATCGACGTATCCCTGGGAGCGATGACCGGTCAGCGACTCACCACGAGTCCAGGACCGGAGCATCCCGAGGGTACCCTGGTTCCTTTTGCAGAGACCATCAAGCGAAATGTGAATATTCCGGTAATTGCCGTGGGACGTTTCCGAACACCGGAGGTGGCCGAGTCAGTGCTGGAGCAAGGTAAGGCCGACATGATTGCCATCGGGCGGCAGCTTATCGCCGACCCCCACTGGCCTGAAAAAGCAACCACCGGAAGGGCTGATGATATTGTGCCCTGTATAAGCTGTAATACCTGCTTTGAGCCAGTTCGGCAACCAGGCACGATGTTACGATGCTCGGTGAATGCCTTGGCGGGGAAAGAAGCGGAGCTTAAGATAGAACTCGCACAGAGAGCGAAAAGGGTCATGGTAGTCGGTGGCGGACCGGGCGGCATGGAGGCAGCGCGGGTAGCCGCCCAGCGAGGCCACGAAGTCACGCTGTACGAGAGACAGAGTGAACTGGGCGGCCAGCTGATACCGGCATCAATTCCGCCTTATAAGCATGAACTGGCCCACCTTAAGCAATACCTCGCCCGCCAGCTCAATAAGAGCGGCGTCCAGGTCAGACTCGGCGTCGAGGTAACGCCGGAACTCGTAGCACAGGAACACCCGGATTCCTTTATCAGCGCCATCGGCCCGATATCATTAACGCCGGAAATCCCGGGGATAGAGCGGAACAAAGTAACAACTGACCTCGAAGTCCTCTCCGGCAAGGCCGAGGTCGGCGACAAAGTAGTGGTCATCGGCGGAGAGCTTTCGGGCTGCGAGACGGCCGATTTTCTCTCCGAGCACGGGAAAAAGGTAACCGTGGTGCGGCGAGGTCCAGAAATGGCCACGGGTCTGTTTGCCAGCGCCCGTCAGGCCCTGCTGAATCGGCTGGAGGCAAAAGGCGTTACTTTAATACCCGGTGTCAAAGAATACCAGGAGATTACCAAAGAAGGCCTGCACATACTAAATGGTAACGGAGAACCACAACTGCTCGCGGCCGACAGCATCGTTCTCGCTACGGGTGTCACCGCCAACGACCGCCTGGCAAGAGCTGCTCAGAAGATTGTCAGTGAAGTATACCTAGTGGGTGACTGTGCCGAACCGGGACGCATCCTCGACGCCATCCGCGACGGTTCGAGAACCGGACGCGAGATATAATCGACTCTAACAGATATACATATATTATATGCATGGTAGTTATTACTGCATATCTAGGTGAACCAGAGACGGGCGAAACACCCAACCTTCACACCCCCGACCCATAAAGCCATTGGGTACTAATCCGCGCTTTCCCCTGACACACGTTGCCCTTTCCAGTGCACCAACAAGACCCTCCTGATGCTCATCATGAACCAAGAGGCCCCGATAACCTGCCCATTCAGTCAAATTATTTATCCAGTAGGTCCTTTATTATGATTCGATTTAGCCTTATAGCGTTATTATCACCGTGATAATCTCTTGATAAAGAGGGAAAATCTTAATCGAAAGGAGGTAATAGATGTTCAAAGCGATTAGGAAGAAGTTCCGCTATGGGGAGAAAGGTTTTACCCTGATTGAGCTGCTGGTGGTGGTCGCTATCCTTGGCGCACTGGCGGCTGTGGCCATTCCCAATGTCGGCAAGTTTATTGGCGAGGGACAAGAACAATCTTACGATACGGAGCTTCATAATGTCCAGACGGCTGTCCTGGCTATGCTGGCCGAGAGTGACGATGGCGAGTTAACCACGACTGCAATCTCTGCAGCCACTGCCACAGATGACATGGACGATATCACAGCCGATACTGGACTGGTACTGAGTAGCTACATGACAGGGCTTGACGCCACTGACAACACCACTGAATCAGGTTGTTCGTACTGGTTTGGTACAGGTCCTAGCGGTAACGGTTTCGACTTCGGCGAAGTATTCCAAGTACAACCGTAACACCCTGAACATTGGCACCCAAAACCTCCTAGTACTCCCCTCATAAAGAAGCCTATAACTGAGCGTAGTTATAGGCTTCTTTTGCATTTCCTCACCTATCAGAATCCACGTCTTAGTTATATCAACCCTGCTCTATCTTGTTAACTTACACCCAATTAGGATAATTTTTATCAAGAACACTTGACAAACCCCCTTCTGTTCCTTATATTTATGATACTTACGTAGCCAAGTGTGCCTAGATGGCACAAAGGTAGGATTGTGAGTCTTAGTTACATGAACCCAGTCATGGGGAAACCAGCGCACCGGAAATTCCAGAGCGTCCGCCCGTCAATTCATATTCTCACCAATAGTCCCTTCTGCGACTGGTATTCTTGAGGGTACATGGGGAAATCACGAGTATAATCTGACTTAGTAGGGTTAAATAGTTCTAACTGAATTACACCTAAATATGGCGAGCAATCTGAGCTGAGAGGACTGATATGCGTGCCTATATTATCAGAAGAGTATTACTAATTATTCCCACCCTCGTCCTAGTGACCATGATAGTCTTCCTCACTGTCCGCTTCATTCCTGGCGACTTAATAGATATACTGGCGGGCAATATCGAGGGAACAGGTGAGGTTACTAGAGAAGAGATAGCGGCAAGGATCAGGCGTGACCTGGGGCTGGACCAGCCGATTCATATGCAGTACCTTCGCTGGGTAGGGGCATGGCCACAGCACGAATGGGGATGGAGTACGGAATCATCTGTTGGCGAAGTGTCGGTGACGCCGAAGCAAGTGGAAGGCGGCATCAATATTGTCGTCAGCGCTTTAGTCTCCAATACGGGTGAGACCGACAGCGATTACGAAGTGATACTACAGCATAACGGTTCCACGATACAAACTCAAAAAATTACACTGGGCGCCCCCCCAGACCCTGAGGCAGGCATTGTTCTCGGGGCACCTACTGACAACAAGGTGGTAACCTTCACTATAAAGGGTGGCACTGAGGAGGGGACTTATACCATAACTGCCAACGGATACTCTAACTTTTCCGGCATCCTCCAGGGTAACCTTGGGAACTCACTCCTGACACACCGCTCGATACTCGGCTCATTAGCAGCTAAAATACCAATCTCCCTCGAGCTCGGCGTTATCTCAATCATTACCGGCCTGCTGATAGCCTTCCCCATTGGTATATACTCGGCGATTCGGCAGGATACAATTGGTGACTATTTGGGACGCACTATTGCCATATTCTTCATGGCTGTTCCCGGCTTCTGGCTGGCAACCATGGTCTGGGTCTTTCCCTCAAAGTGGTGGGGCTGGTCGCCCGCGGTGACGTATATCCCCATCGGTGAAGACTTCTTCGGGAACCTACAACAGTTTCTAATCCCGGGGATACTCATGGGCATGGTTATGTCCGGAGTGACCATGAGAATGACACGCACCATGATGCTGGAAGTGCTGCGTCAGGACTATATCAGGACCGCCTGGTCAAAGGGGCTCAAAGAAAGGGTGGTCGTTATCAGGCACGCCCTGAAAAATGCCATGATTCCGGTGATAACCATAATCGGGCTCCAGCTACCCGTCTTAATCGGGGGCGCGGTTATTCAGGAACAAATCTTTAACCTGCCCGGGATGGGCAGGTTCATGATTGAGTCGCTTAATGCAAGGGACTATGCCGTAATATCCGGAATAAACGTGATGATGGCCAGCATTATCTTGTTTGCCAACCTGCTGGTTGACCTGACCTATGCCTGGCTGGACCCCAGGATTCGCTACAGATAGAGGGAGAGAGGGTAAAATGTCTGAGGACGCAACCGGTCTGTATGCTGGACAATTATCAAGAGAGAAGCCACGCCGTTTCCTGGTTGACCTGACTGTAAGGCTTGTCAAGGAGAAACCGCTGGGGACAGTCGGTGCCGTCATTGTCCTGATACTGCTCATTGTCGGCATTTGTGCTCCCTTGCTGGCCCCCTACGGGTACGCAGACGGATTCTCTGTAACACGTGCAGTCAGGTTGGCACCAATGAGCGCGGACCACTGGCTGGGAGCCGACCAGCTAGGAAGGGACGTGCTCAGCCGCATCATATGGGGAGCCCAAATCTCCATGTTTGTCGGCCTGGGAGTCAGTACCCTTTCCACCGTTATCAGTGCCCTTATCGGTCTCATCTCGGGTTATCTTGGCGGCAAGACTGACCTGGTAATCCAGAGAATTGTAGATGCCTGGATGTGCTTCCCCGGTATATTCATCATGATAACACTGATGGCACTGGTTGGGCCGGGTATCCCTCAGGTAATAATCGTACTGGGCGTACTCTACGGCATCACCGGCTCCAGAACGGTAAGGAGTGCCGTTATCGGTATTAAGGGGAATGTATACCTTGAAGCAGCCAGGGCTATAGGCGCACCCACCAGGACAATCCTCTTCAGGCATGTCCTGCCCAATATCATGGCCCCCCTGATTATCGTATTCACATCACGTATGGGAGCGGCTATCCTCGCCGAGGCGAGTATCAGCTTCCTCGGCTACGGTATACCGGAGCCATTCCCCAGCTGGGGCGGCATGATAAATCAGGGGCGTAGATATTTCAGCGACGCGCTGCATCTGGCCATATGGCCCGGTGTTGCCCTGAGTATCGTTGTCTGGGGTATTAACATGTTCGGTGATGCCATAAGGGACTTACTGGACCCCAGACTGAGAGGTGGACTGGGACGCTACTCCGGAACGAAGAAAAAACTTGCCAAACAAATGACCAAACGCCAGAAGGCAGAGCAGACAGGGTAAAATCGAGTCGTTTTAAACGGCTATCCGAAATGACGGAGGTGTTAAGATGTGAGACTTTCAAAGACAGGAGTGACAGCATTTATTGCTCACCCAAGTGAAAGGAGATGAGACGAAGTGAAGAGAAAATTTTTATGGATATTGCTTTGTTGTGTCATGGCAGTGACGCTTGTGGCATGGTCCTGCGATGGCGGCGGAGCCGGTGAACAGGAGGAGGAAGAAGAAGAAGAAGAAGAGGAGGAGGAGGAAGAAGAAGAAAAAGCACCGGTGTATGGCGGCAGAATGATAGGCTCCAGAACCACGGATATCACCTACTTTGATGAGGTCGTCGGTGGTAACTACGGCGGTCACGTCTATTGTCCTGCCAACGCGATGACCAAAAATGAGTTATTGCAGGGCGACTGGACGAAGGGCCCGGCCGGCACTAACGAGACTGACTTTATGAACGGCGGCGATAACCGTATGGACCAGAAGACGGGCTGCCTTGCTGAGAGTTATGAGATACCCGAACTCGGGGAAATCATCTTCTACATACGGGATGATGTCCACTGGCATGACAAGGAGCCGGCCAACGGCCGACTATTGGTCCCATCGGATATCGAATTTTCCATCGAGCGGTCAATGACCGCCGGTTATTTCGCCTACTTCTACGCTAATTTGTGCGCGACCATCGATGTAACATCCGATGATGATGCAGGCACAGTAACCGTCACATGCCCCGTATCAGAGTGGGTCAACATGATTACCCTGATACCCGACTATCACTCAATAGTATGCCCCGACGCGATTGCGGAATTCGGAGACGAGACAGCCTGGGAGAACCTTATCGGCACCGGACCGTTCATACTGACCGATTTTGTCTCCAACAGCCAGGTCCTCTTCGAAAGAAACCCGAATTACTGGGAGACCAACCCCATCGGCCCTGGTATGGGGGACCAGCTACCCTACCTCGATGAATTCCAGATGGTTATCATCGTAGACCCCTCGGTAACGGAAGCATCCTTCCGCTCCGCGGAGATTGACTCGATATCCGCCTACAACTACAACGATGCCAAACCCCTGATCGAGGACCCAACCTTGAGTGAAATAGAATATAAGGAATACCTCCCCGATGGCGTTACATCCTTGTGCTTCAGGGTAGACTTGCCAGAGTCACCCTTCAGCATCAAAGAGGTCAGGCAGGCAATGATGCTGGCCATAGACCAGCCGCTGATAAGGGACAGCTACTGGCAGGGCTCGGGCGAGTTACTGACCTGGCCACTGACACCCACCCTCACATATCAGGATGCGATGCCCACCCTCGAAGAGCTCCCCGATGATGTTGCGGCGCTTTACGGATACGACCTGGAGGCGGCACAGGCTCTGCTGGCCACGACTCCCTACCCCGATGGATTCGACTGCAGCGTTATCTGCTGGCAGACACCTACCATGATAGATATCCTCTCCATATACCAGGAGATGCTGGCGGACATCGGCATCAACATGACACTCGACATCGTTGACTACTCCACCTACAACAGCCGTACCCGTGCCAGGAACCACGAGGCCTATGAGATTATGTATGCCACCGACTCGGGTAACGGTACCTACATGAAGATGATCGACTTCAGGGGTCCGGGCTCTTACAACGTCAGCCACATTAATGAGGACTACAGCGTGGCTGAGATTGAAGCGGCCTACGCTGAAATGATAGGGTATGTTGGTCTGGACGAAGCGGAAATGATGAGAGTAAACAAGGAGCTGATGCCGTGGCTCCTCGAGCAGGCCTACGTTATTCCCGCGGTGGTCCCGCAATACTATACTCTGTGGTGGCCGTGGGTAAAGAACTACTACGGCACATATGCCGTCGGCTACTACAACTACTGGGGCAGCACCAAGTATCGCTGGCTAGACCAGGAGCTGAAGGAAGCTATGGGACACTAGGCTGCTGTAGTATCGGCTGATAAACCGAAAGTAACTCACATCAACCAATAGCATGAAAGAAGCCAGGGAGGCTTTTGGCCTCCCTGGCTTCCTACGTGTTCGGGACTATTCGCCACCAAACATACTTGCAGACAATTCTCGTCCTGTTGACTCATAACATCGCTTGGTTTATACTCACCTCAGCCCGTATTGGATGTTGCTCACCGTGATAGATTTGCAGGTGGTCATACTTGCCGGGGGACTAGCCAAGAGACTGGGAGGCCTGACCGGGAATCATCCCAAGTCTTTACTAGAAATTCAGGGTAAACCCTTCCTGGAATACCAGTTGGAACTGCTACGCAGAGCCGATATAGAGAACGTGGTACTGTGCCTCGGTCATCTTGGTGAACAAATCGAAAGGTACTTTGGTGACGGAAACAGGTTCGGAGTGAGTATCCATTACAGCATCGAGGACGAGCACCTCGGTACTGCCGGAGCACTCAAAAACGCCAGGGATTTGCTCGACGACGTTTTCTTCTGCATGTACGGTGACTCCTACCTGTTCGTCGATTTTCCTGAAGCTATGCGTTATTTCAAATCACAAAATAAACTCGCCCTGATGGCCGTCTTCAATAATAAAGACCTCTACGACAAGAGCAATACTGCGGTTGAGGGGAATCTGGTAAGTAGATATGATAAGACTGGCGGGGCTGGTGATATGGTCTACATCGACTACGGACTGCATATCCTCCGGAAACGCGCGCTGGATATGGTCCCCGATAACCAGTTCTACTCACTCGAAGAGCTTTTTCCCCGCCTGATAGCCCTGCGGGAGCTCCTTGCTTATGAAGTCGGGGAACGATTTTACGAAATAGGTTCTCCACAGGGCTTCCGAGACTTTAGCAACTATATTAAGGAGAAAGGGTGATACTCTCAAGGGCACCCACCAGAATAACCCTTGGTGGAGGCGGTACTGACCTCGCCTCTTACTATTCGAGGCACGGGGGTTTCCTTATCGCCGCCGGAATCAACAAGTACTGCACCATCCTTGCCAACAAAAGGTTCTATG
>DUFD01000051.1 GCA_011171075.1 Dehalococcoidia bacterium
CCGGCCAGATGACACTTATTGCCGTCTTCAGCCTGATTGCCCATAATCTCATCATCGAGGGGATTATCCAGCACCGCTCCGGCATTAATGCTGTTACTATTACACTGGTCCGCATTATCGCCGCCATTGTAGCGTAGAGGTTTATCAGCATTCCGCTGAGGATGGGTAGCGCTGCCTCACTGGGCAGGTTCAGCCAACCCATTAATGGTTTGAGTATAATATCAGCTTCGTAGAGCCAGCCACTCCACTGAAGGAGGGCTACCAGCAGAGACACGGGTATAACAATCTTGCATATCCAGACAAAGTTACCCCACCCCTTTTTAACTCCCGTAATAAAAGCACGCTTTAGTGTGACTTTGTAGTCAGGCATCATGTCTTTTCTCGAACCCAATCATATGGCTTATACCTTTCTGAGATAACCCAATTATAGAATAATTACCTGACCCTGTCGCATCATCAAACACTTCAAGAATCTGCAGATTGACACACATTCATGACGATTGTAAACTCTATTTAACAAACAGGGAGGACATCATAATGCCGTTTTCGCTAACGCTTGAAGAAGCCAAGGAGAAAGCCCTCTATTATATGCATCACGGTTATCACTGAGGACCTAGCGTCCTGCAAGTTATGTGGGAATCAGAGGGCCTAGGTGATGAGGATAATCTCTGGGCTTCTATTGCTTTTTATGGAGGTATTGCGGGCCAGCAGGAAGCACCCTGCGGAGTAGTATCATCAGCAACAGTCTGTCTTGGACTCCGCCACCGCTGCCCAATAGAAGACAAAGAGATGGCCAAGCAGGCCCGCATCAATGCCCGCCGTGACGCCAACGAGCTGGTCCAGGGTTTTAAAGATAAGTTCGGCGACATCACCTGTTTAGGACTACTCGGGGTTAGTTTCTCAGATACGGAACGATATCGGAAGCTCCAGGAATCCGGAGCACAGCAAGGTAAATGTGATAGCTACCTGATGTATGCTATCGAAAAGTTGTACGAGTTAGCGAGCAGGTAAGAAATGAGTCTTCGTTGTAGTAGCAGGCCACTTCGTGTGGCGGCTGTCTTAGTGGTATCAGTACTGGTCTCGGTATTGCTGGCTGCACCTGCCTGGGCCGCTTGACCCGGCGCAACATTCAGGCTAACGGTCGATGTTAGCCCCGAGCACGGTGGTGATATCCAGATAGATACAGTAATACCTGAATCGTACCCGGATACTTCAACTCACGAAACAGGTACTATACTTGCACTCACGGCAATACCATCATCCGGCTATGTCTTCGTAGAATGGCGTGGTGACGTGAATGACACCAATGAGTCCACCAGCGTGGAGATGAACTGTACAAGAACAGTGACCGCAGTCTTTGCCCCAATTCTACACGTCCTGGAGATGTCCGCTGACCCGGGTGAGAGTGGTGAAATCATGGTGGAGCCCGCACCATCGACCCCCGACGGATACCTTCCAGGAACCGAGGTTATTATGGAAGCTGTCGCCAGTGAAGGGTATCAATTCAGTCACTGGAGTGGTGATGCCACGGGCAGAGAGAACCCTATGGCCATAATAATGGGCTCTGATACACAGCTGAGGGCCCACTTCGTACCTCGCTCACCATTCCCCTGGTGGTGGTTAGTCTTAGGAATAGGGGCAATAGGTATCTCGCTCCCGGTATATCTCTGGCTGGTCAAGAAACCATCTGTGCCAGAAGAATGACGCATTATATAAGATGGCAAGGGTAATTCACCCTGACCACGCTTGACATATCACGTCCGTAATGCTATCTTTGCCCTACCACACATATTTCGTACTTATGCTTGTGTTTGATGTGGAGGAATATCATGGGTCGACGTGTGGTCGCCCTGTTCGTTTTAGCACTCGTTATTCTTGGTACATGTGCCGGTTGCTCCAACCCACCCGAGGGCTCACCGGACTGGTATTTCAACCGCGGTTATGACCTTGCCAATCAGGGTCGCTACGAAGAGGCGGTGGAAGAGTATACTAAAGTCCTCGAAGGGAACCCTACCCACACCATAAAGGTACAGACTTACATCAACCGGGCTGCTGCCTACGCCAGCTTGAAGCACTGGGAGGAAGCAATATCCGATTCCACCGAAGCAATTAACCTCGAACCTGAAAACACTCTCGCTTACCAGAACAGGGCTATGGCCTACAACGCTATCGAGGAATACGATTTGGCCATCGCCGATTTTAGTAAAGTCATCGAACTTGACAACACTATTGCGGAGGCCTATGTTCATCGGGCTTATGCCTACCTGAATACAGAGGAATTCGACAAGGCTATTGCCGATTGCACCCAAGCACTTGAGATTGACCCCGAACAGATTTTTGCCTACTACAACCGGGGTCTTGCCTATAAGGGGTTAGGCTTGACAGAAGAGGCTATCAGCGACTTCGAGGATTTTGCCGCGTTGACCGACAGCCCGGCCTGGGCTGACATGGCCACGCAGGAAATCGAGAGTCTCCTCGAGGAAGAAACGGAACCAGAGGAGACGGACTAGCCCCGTTATCTACCGCAGGGTACCGAAATAATGGCTGGTAAGCTGCTTTTTCCTTATCTCAGGGTCGGTATAGTCCGGGAGCAGCATTGGCGCCACACAGTCAGCAGGAACGCCGGCTTCTTTAAGCTCTCTATGATAAGCCCGAACGTGGTCGAGGGTCAGCTTGCCTTCGCGGCTACTCTCTCGGGCGTAGATAGCCGCACTGCGTCCGGCAATCCTGCCGAAGACCACCACATCGAGTAGAGAGTTACCCATGAGACGATTCTCACCGTGAATACCACCAGCCACCTCGCCAGCTACGAAAAGACCGGGTACGGAAGTCCGGCAGCCAGAGTCTATCTTGAGTCCGCCGTTCTGATAGTGAAGCGTCGGGTAGACCAGCATCGGCTCCTTGGAAATATCGATGCCGTGTCGCTGGAAAAGGATGTGCTTGCCGGGAAACTCCCGCTTTACCGTTCCTTCACCGGAGAGGATATCTATCATCGGTGAATCAAGCCAGATGCCAACGCGGCCGGTAGGTGTTGTTACGCCCAGTTTTCTGTCCAGACACTCGCGGATACAGGCCGCCGACTCGACATCCCGGGGTTCCCTTTCGTTGACAAATTGGTCGCCGTTTATGTTCACCAGATTAGCGCCCGCCCCGCGGAACTTCTCTGTAATCAGCAGCCCCTCGACCTGCTCTGGATAAACAGCGCCGGTGGGATGGTACTGAACAGTGTGCAGGAAACTGACTTCAACACCCGCCCGATAACCGAGAACAAGACCGTCGGCGGTGGCGCCATAGTGGTTGGTGGTCATGAATCCCTGAATATGTAGTCGACCCGCCCCTCCTGACGCCAGTATGGTCGACTTAGCCCGAACCACTATATATTCTTCTGTTTCAAGGTTATAGAGCAGTGCTCCAGCACAGTCTCCATGCTCGTTAAGAAGCAGCTCTACCGCCGGCGCGAACTCCACAACCGTAATATTGGCCCGGTTCCGCGCTTCATCGCGGATGGTGCGCATGATTTCCATACCGGTGACATCACCGCAGTAATGCATCCGCTTACGGCTGGTGCCGCCACCGTGGATGGACTGGAGCCTTCCATCCGGGTACTTGGAAAACATGACGCCAAGACCTTCCAGCCACTGAAGAACATCCGGTGCCTGGGTCACCAGGGTATACACCAGTTCCGGGTCGCACTTGAAATGCCCCCCTCCCATTACGTCCAGGTAATGGTAATAAGGCGAGTCTTTATCGGTCTTGGTGGCCGCCTGAATACCCCCCTCGGCCATCATTGTGTTGGCATCACCGTGGCGGAGCTTGGTGGCAATCACCACCCTAGCACCCTGTTCTTCGGCAAGAATTGCGGCTGCCGTACCGGCCCCGCCTCCGCCGATTATAAGCACATCCGTCTCGACGTCTGGCTCTGAGAGGTCGACCTTGTCCGGCTCAACCCGACTCCAGGCTTCCAGTATATCGACAAACTCATCAGGGATGACGTAGCCCTTATTGACACCGACCCTGAGTGCCCTGCGCCCTTCCTGACGATAATCGGGATGGTATTTCTTCAGGATTTCATCGCGCTCGTCCAGGGACATTGAAAGAAACTCCTCACCACGCTTCTTCCGGGCCACGCGCTCCGGTCGTGTTTTTTCCACTACCTTAATCAGTTCTCTAAGCTCCGGTGTATATGGCATTGCCTTCTCCCTAGAGATACTCCTTATTGTTTGGTACCCAGTCTTCGGGAGCTATCTCCGGCTCCATCTCACGCTCCTGATATAGCCGGCGTAATTCTTCTTCGCTCATCTTCATCAGCGCTTCCAGATATGCATCATATTTACCGCTACTGCCGGCTGCTGCTACCTCAACCAGATGCTCAGCCTGTGGTGCAATCTTGCTCCCGTATATCCGTCTTGCCAGCTGGGCGATATGGTACTGAGGCAACTCGCCCATGCAACGGCTGGCACAGAGCCCACACTGAATACAGTTAAAAGATAGGGTGGCTGCCCTGGCAATATTCCCCTGTTTCAGAGCAGCGATATAGTCCATTACCTCCACATCCATGGGACAGGCCTTGGTGCAGAGGTTGCAGGCAATGCAGCGGAAAAGCTCGGGGTAGAGCTTGAATATCTCCTCTGGACTTGACGTGAGCTGAGAAAAATCGCAGCTGGCACGGTTGGCTGGATAAAACGGTATCTGTGTCAGGTACATATTTGGTTCGACCACTGTCTGACAGGCAAGCCCGACCCGCAGACGGTAATCGCCTGCCCTGCGGTACACGGTGGCACACGCCCCGCAGATACCACCCCGACATCCACAGCCCCGGATGAATTTGAAGCCGGCATACTCCATAGCCTTCATAATGGTAAGGGTCTCCGGGACCTCATATCTCTTGCCCATGACGTATACAGGAATCAGTTTGCCGACTCCTTCCGGTACACCCTTTTTCTTAGCCACTGGAGCCTCAACAGTACTGCTATCCTTATTCTCTTCTGGCACACTCATCCCTGATTACCCTAATGCTTTACAAATATTACCCTGAAGCCACATCTATAATCTCAAAAAATTGCCGCGGTGTCGAGTTCCGGAGTTGTACTGCGCTCGAGGGACAAATAGCCGCACAGGCACCACAACCTTCACACAGTGCTTCGTTGACCCGGGCCACTGCTCTTCCTTCATCAATATCTATTGCCCGATAGGCACAGCTGGCCACGCACTGTCCGCAGCCGGAGCAGACCTCTTCATCAACGAAGGCAATCGTCGGTTCGTGAAGCAGTTCTTCCCTTGAAAAAAGCGAAAGAACCTTGCAGGCTGCTGCCTCTGCCGAGGCAATCGTATCTGGAACGTCCCTCGGCCATTGTGCAGTACCTGCCAGGTAGATGCCTGATGTCAGACTCTCTACAGGCCTTAGCTTGATGTGTGCCTCGGTGAGGAAACCATGCTCATCAGAAGCGATGTTAAGTCTGCGTGCCAGCTCTCGCGTGGTCGGACGCGGTACCATCGCCCGCGCCAGTACCACGAGGTCAGCCGAAACCTCGACATCCCTCTCCACTAGCGAATCAACACCCCAGACCTTAATCTTATCGCCATCCCGGAACACCCGCGAAACCTCACCACGGAGGTAAAGGATGTTGCCTTCGTCCATTACCCCCTGGACAAACTCTTCGAACCCCTTGGCATCAGAGCGCATATCCGTATAGAAAATGTACGCCTGTCCATCAGGTACAGCCCGACGGTAGAGCAAAGCCTGCTTGGCCACATACATGCAGCAAACACGAGAGCAGTACGGGACGCCATGCTCAGGGTCACGCGAGCCGACGCAGGAGATAAACACCACCTCACGCGGTACCTTACTGTCAGAAGGCCTCCTGACCTCACCTCCAGTTGGCCCGGTTGCTGACAGGATTCTCTCAAACTGGAGCCCGTCAATGATATCAGGGTCCTCGGGGTATATCTCTGGCTCTCCTGCCGGGAGGAGGTCATAGCCAGGGGCAGCGACGATTATCCCCACATTCTCTTCAATTAAAGTATCTTCTCCAGAGAATTCAACTGCCCCCTCGGGACATGCCTCCCGACATGCCTGGCACTGACCACCGTTAAAACGCAGGCAATGCTCGGCATCTATCACCGGATTAAACGGGGCCATATCTGGAAAAGGTATGCGTATGGCCTTGCGCTGCGAAAGTCCACATTCATATTCGGACGGAACGGAGACCGGGCACTTTTCCAGGCATAGCCCACACCCATTGCAGCGGTCCTTGTCAACGTAACCAACTTTCTGTCGGATTATTACATCGAAATTACCAACATATCCGGATACCTCTTCAATCTCCGAACACATATATAGCCTTATACGCGGGTGGGAGGTCACCGCGGCCAACCTGGAAGCCAGCAAATAGTCCGGCCTTTCCATACCGGGGAACGTCCCCGCCAGTTGCATGACACGGCCACCAATGCAGATGTCCTTCTCCACAAGCACCACCTCGTAACCGCCGTTAGCGATATCCAGAGCCGCCTGGATTCCGGCAATACCGGCACCTATTACGAGCGCCCGCTTTGTCAGCGGCGTGACTGAGGGCGTCAGCTCCATGTTAAGACGCAGTTTCTCAACAGCAGCCTTGATTATGGCAATCGCCTTTCTGGTGGCGGTCTCCCTATCGCCCATGTGCGGCCAGCTACACTGCTCACGGATATTGGCAATCTCAACACGATAGGGATTTATTCCCTCGGCTTCGGCAACACGGCGAAAGGTTCGTTGATGTAATGTCGGGGAGCAGTTGGCATTAACCACACCGGTCAGGGATTTCTCCCGTATCGCCTTTTTCATTATCTCCTGTCCGGGGTCGGAGCACATATACATGTAGTCCTCGGCATGGACAACACCGGGGTAATGACTTAGCTCCTCTACAACTCGTTTGACGTCCACCGTACCCGCGATATTATTACCGCAGTGGCAGACGAAAACCCCGATTCTTACCTGCCTTGCCACCTTAGCTCACCACCATTTTCTCGGAAGTCGACTCGCTCTGAGCGAAAAGTCCCAGCACCTTACTTGCGGCACCGCTGCCCTGCGCCACGGAATCGGGAATATCCTTGGGCCCCTGTGCCGTACCGGCCAGATATATTCCGGGGCGGGTCGATTCCAGAGGGTCAATCTTGATGTGGCTTTCGGTGAAGAACCCCTGCTCGTTGGTGGCGATACCCAGCCTAGCCGCCAGTTCTTTCGACCCTTCACTCGACAGCATCGCCATCCCGAGCACCACCATGTCGGCGGAAACCTCCACCTGTTTACCCGAAAGCGTATCCACCCCCATCACCTTCAGCTTGTCACCATCACGGAAGATGCGTGAGACCTTTCCCCTGAGATACACCGTCCCTTCATCCTTGGTACGCTGCAGGAACTCCTCGTAACCCTTGCCGGTAGTCCTAGTATCGATATAAAAAACATGGGCCTGGCCGTCAGGGACAGCGTGTTTGTAGAGCATCGCCTGCTTCGCCAGGTACATGCAGCACACCCGCGAGCAGTGAGGGACACCGTGCTCGGGGTCGCGTGAACCGGCACAAGAGACGAAGACCACTTCTCTGGGTATTTGCTTATCGGATGGTCTCTGTACGACTCCGGTAGTCGGACCCCCAGGCGATAGCATCCTTTCAAACTGTATGCCATCAATCACGTCCGGGTCATCGGCATACTCCGGCAGTCGTTCTATCGGCATGAGGTCGAAACCGGTAGCAACGACGATAGCACCGACCTGTTCAGTAACAATCTGGTCTTCCTGCTCCCAGTCTATTGCCCCAACCGGACAGAGTTGTTCGCATATGCGGCACTGGGGAGGTTTCTTACCTTCCTCCCCACCCTCGATAAACTCCATATACCTGATATAGCGACAGTGCCCGGTGTCTATCACCGGCTTGGCGGGAACAGCTTGAGGGAAGGGAATATAGATTGCCGTCCTTTCAGAGATACCGGCATCATACTCCGATGGCACTTTTGCCGGGCACTTCTGCCAGCAGGTCCCGCACCCCGTACACTTTGTGTGGTCAACCTTCCGCGCCTTCTGGAGAATCTCTACCTTGAAGTTGCCGGCTTCACCACTCACCCGCTGCAGTTCGGCATAGGTGAGTAGCGTAATATTGGGGTGCTGACCGACATCCACCATTTTCGGTGTCAGGATACACTGCGGGCAGTCGAGGGTAGGAAAGACCTCGGCGTACTGCGCCATGTGACCGCCAATACTCGGCGTCCTCTCAACAAGTATAACCTGATAACCGCCATCAGCAATATCGAGCGCTGCCTGGATTCCGGCAACGCCACCACCAATGACCAGTGCCTTCTTTATCATTCCCCGACCCCACTCCGTTCACACTGCGGAAGGAGGCCTTTCTTTTCGAGCAGCGCTTCCACTTCACCAAAGTTAAGGTCAAACCGGCATAACTCAGGACTAATCCCAACCGCCAGGGCCAGGAGCTGGGTGAAATAGATTATCGGTATACCGGGGAAATTGCCGTACTTCTCCGCTATCTTGGGCTGTTGCTGACCGAGGTTATGGGCACACAAGGGACAGCTGACCACGATAGCTTCGGCCCCCTTTCGCAGTGCCATGCCCAGAATTGCATAAGCACGCTCCGTTACAGAGTCGGGTCTGCTCACAATCTCAAACGAGCCACAGCACTCAGTGGCAAGAGGGAAATCGAGGACAGTAACCCCTAACACCCGCAAAAGCTCCTGGAGCACGGTGGGGTTCTCGACACTATCAATAGCCGCCTCCTGCGGTCGCGTCAGTGTGCAACCGTAGTAAGGAACTACCTTGAGTCCCTCCAGGGGTACCTTTACCTCCCGGGCAATTTCCTCCCAGCCCAGGTCGTCCCTCAACACCTCCAGCAGATGAACCACCTCTACGTCACCCTGATAATCTATTTCTTCGTCCATAAAGGCATTGATTGCATCTCGTTTCTCTGGACTGTTTCTCATCAGCAGGTCGGCCCGCTTCAGGGTGTTATAGCAGAACGAGCACAGCGTCACCACCTTACCACTCCCCTGCTCGGAGACACGTACCAGGTTACGTACCGGCGCAATATGATGGGCCAGGTCATCCTCCGCCATTGAATAGACGGTGCCGCAGCAGTTCCAGCGGGGAAGCTCTACAAGGTTGACCCCCAACGCAGCCATAGCAGCAATGGCAGATGCTTCAAAATTCAGGGCTTTGGTCTTGAGAGTACACCCTGGATAATAGCTCATATCCATTTCCGCTACCCCGTCAGTTTTCTGAAGCCGCTAACCAAAGCTATCGCAGGTAACTCAGCCAAGGTGCCCCGCTCAAGACCAGCGAGGTCAATAAAGTCTTCGCTTTTCCGCAGCGAAATCTGCCTAACAGCTTCCATCACACTGGCAATATCAATCCCTTTGGGACAGCGGACCGTACATACCAGACAAGAAGCACACAGCCAGGGCGTCCGTGACCTGATGACATCCTCGGTAAGCCCCAGTTGTACAGAGTGTATAATCTGATTGGGCAGCAGGTCCATAACAAACGACATAGGACAGCCGGCAGAACACTTTCCACACTGATAGCAGAGGTTTATGTCCTGTCCGCTGAGTTCGGTAATTTTCGATACGAATTCACTCCGGAGCATACCCGGAGAAATCTGGAGCCTCATATCCATGTACCCCGGCGGTAGTGCAGGTACCCTATTATGCCCTATCCAACCTGCCTTCTACCCATAGAATATCACATCTGAGACATCAATTGGAAGCTAAATACAAGTAAAATAGTGCCTGAAAACGCCCTCACAAGACGACCCCCACGCATTTTTACGCATCTGGCTTACCAGATGGATAAAATCATCGATTTCTACCATGTTCTAACTACGCTCTAACCTGATAGCTACTTGAAACAGCTTAAAATAGTCATAAAAACATGAGGCTCAGGTAGATGAAGGGTGTACTGAAAAGATTCCGTTACGGGCAACCGGGCTTCACATTTCTCGAGTTGCTGGTGGCTTCAGTTATCCTTGGCACACTCGTGTCTGTGATATTACTACGTTAAGCTATCTCAGGCTGTATTCGTGCGGCCATCAACTCTGCCTGAATTACCCTGAGCAATAGTAATTTAGAAAGCAGCGACTGTAGACAACAAACATGAAAACGATTGTAATTCTCGCCATGCACGGTCTACCACCCAGCGATTTTCCCAAAGAACAGTTTGCAGAATATACTAACCTACGTGCTCGTGTCCGTCAGGGTGACATTAAATCAAATTCGAAATTAGGTGAGCGCCACGCCGCCCTTGAAAAGCGAATCCGCTATTGGCCACGTACCCGTCTCAACGACCCTTTCTATGTAGCCTCCCAGGACATCGCAGAACAGCTCAGTGCTGATACCCGATGCCCCGTTATCCTTGGATTCGCCGAATTCTGTGCGCCAGCCCTGGACGAAGCCTTTGATGAAGCCGTCAGCAAGGGCGCTGAACAGATTGTGGTCGTCACTCCGGAAATGTCCAATGAGGGGGCTTACCCAGACCTCGATATCAATCACGCCGTCAACCGGGTTAAAGAACGACACCCTAGAGTCCGCGTCATCTGCGCTTAGTCCTGAGAAGTTCCCTACCGCATCGATAGTTATGTCAATTTTCTTAGCCGAGAGCGTTGCGCAATTCTCCCACGAAAGACTTAACTCGCTCGTAAGGAGGGCCGTCATCTCGAATTAGCTGGACTAGGCGACTACCCACTATAACGCCGTCAGCTATCTGCCCTACCTGCTGCGCCTGTTCCGGCGTGGAAATACCAAAACCAACGCACAATGGCTTGGTTGTCTCTTTCCTGACCCGCCGGACAAAGTCTCCCAGACCGACTGGCAGGCTCTCTCTGGCTCCGGTGACACCAAGCAGTGAGACCATATAAATAAAGCCGCGGGACTTCTCAACGACCAGCCGGATACGTTCAGCGGTGCTGGTTGGTGTCAGCAGGAAAATCAGGTCGAGCCCCTCCTTCAGAGCAGCATCATCGAGGCCGGTCGATTCATCGGGCGGCAGGTCAGGCACTATCAGTCCATCAACCCCTGCCCTGGAACAGGCCTGGCAGAACGCGTCCAGTCCGTAATGCAGAATGGGATTATAGTAGGTCATAAAGGCCAGAGGCACGTCCGTCTTCTCACGTATACGTGCCGCCACATCGAGGCAGGTTTGCGGGGTAACACCAGCCTGCAACGCCCGAAAGCTGGCTTCCTGTATCGTGGCACCATCCGCCAGGGGATCGGAGAACGGGATTCCCAGCTCGACGACGTTACACCCGGACTCGGCCAACATCGGCACCACCTCCAGTGTCGATTCGACCGTTGGGTAGCCAACCGTTACATAGGCAACCAGTGCCTTGTGCCCCGACTTTTGAAAGACCGTACTAATACGACTCATTATCGTCTAGTTTACTCCTGCTAGATTCCGGTATCCAAAGTGCATAGCCTCACGGACCAATCCCAATGTTTCCGCACCTTCTTTACGGGTTCTTTCATTACCCTCCTGAATCGCCTCTCTGACAATAGATGGTCTGGCTTCGAAATATGCCCTTCTCTCACGAATCGGCTTAAGGAAGTTATTTATCTTCTCAGCCAGGTTATTCTTGCAGGTCACACAACCTATCTTGCCCTGCCGGCAAAGCCTGGCTATATCTAAAGACTCTTCAGTATTATAGGCACCGTGATACTGGTAGATATTACAGATATCCGGGTGTCCCTTATCAGAAGCCCTGATACGAGCGGGATCGGTGATGGCCATGCCAATCTTCCGCCTGACTTCTTCTTGGTTATCACTCAGATATATCGCGTTACCCGTGCTGTTACCCATTTTTATTCCATCAATGCCAGGCAATCTTGGTACCTTGCCCACCAGAGGCTCAGGAACAGGAAAGACCTCTCCATAAATACGATTGAATGTGCGGGAAATCTCCCTGGTCTGCTCCACGTGGGCAACATTGTCTTCTCCCACCGGAACAAGATTGGACCGTACAATCAGAATATCCGCCGCCTGAGAGACCGGATAGCCCAGAAACCCGTAGCTCATCGCCCGTAGTCCAGAGGACTTGAACTCTTCCTTCACCGTGGGATTGCGATGTAACCTGGCCACCGTTACCAGCATGGAGAAGTACATGGTAAGCTCAGCAATCTCCGGAACCATTGACTGTATGAAGAAGGTACTCTTTGCCGGGTCCATACCAACCGAGAGCCAGTCAAGCAGCACCTGCATTATGAAACGCTCAACCTGTTCCGTCTCCCTGAAATGGTCGGTGAGGAACTGGTAGTCAGCTATGATAAAAAAACAGTCATACTCTTCCTGGAGTTTGACCCGGTTCTCCAATGAACCGACATAGTGGCCAATATGCAGGGGACCAGTTGGACGGTCGCCTGTTAGAATCCTTTTTTTGGTTGCCTGAATTGTCTTTTCAGCCAGCATCGTTAATCGTCTTCCAGGGCTTCACTTACTATGTTGAGGTCTTTATCTCCACGACCTGACAGATTGACCACCACCAGTGTATCTTTACTCATCTCAGGGGCAATCTTAACGACATGAGCAATAGCATGTGCCGACTCCAGGGCCGGGATGATGCCTTCGGTGGTGGTCAGTAACTGAAAGGCCTCCAGTGCCTCTTTATCACTGGCAGTCACATAGCTGACCCGCCCAGTCTCTTTGTAGTAGCTGTGTTCCGGACTGACCCCCGGATAGTCCAGTCCCGGGGCGATACTGTGGGTCTCGGTTATCTGCCCGTCACCGTCCTGAAGCAGGTAGCTGTGGGCACCGTGGAGCACGCCCGGACTTCCCGCCGACAGCGATGCCGCGTGTTTCCCCGAGGTTATCCCCTGCCCTTCCGCCTCGACCCCGACGAGCCTGACATCCTCATCATCAATAAACGGGAAAAAGATGCCGATGGAGTTGCTGCCCCCACCGACACAGGCCACAATATAGTCGGGCAAGCGACCGTGAGATGACATCATCTGCTCCCGTGTTTCCCGGCCGATTACCGACTGAAAATCACGCACTATCATCGGGTAAGGGTACGGCCCCACCGAAGAGCCGAGCAGGTAATAGCTGGTCTCGACATTGGTCACCCAGTCGCGGATTGCCTCGTTAACGGCGTCCTTCAGGGTGCGGCTACCTGAATCGACCGGACGGACTTCGGCACCGAGTAGCTTCATCCGAAAAACGTTCATCGACTGACGCCTGATATCTTCCGTCCCCATGTACACGGTACACTCCAGACCGAGTAAAGCACAGACGGTGGCTACGGCCACGCCGTGCTGCCCGGCACCGGTCTCGGCAATGACCCGTCCTTTTCCCATTCTTACCGCCAGAAGCCCCTGCCCGACAGCATTGTTTATCTTGTGTGCGCCAGTGTGGGCCAGGTCCTCCCTCTTGAGCAGGATTCGGGCGCCACCGCAGTGGTCAGTGAGCTTATCAGCAGAGTACAGCGGGGTCGGCCGACCGACATAGTCCTTGAGGAGCTTGTCAAGCCATTGCTGAAAGGCCTTATCTTTCTGCGCATCGCGATAGGCCTCCTCAAGCTCCTTCAGGGCAAACATCAGGGTCTCCGGCACAAACTTGCCTCCGAACTGCCCATAGTAACCTCGTGAATCAGGTAATGTACTATACTTCATCATCCGCCCTCCTTACCGCTCGGATAAACGCCCGTATCTTGGTAATATCCTTGCTCCCATTGGTCTCGACACCACTGGACACATCGACCCCCCATGGCCTGGCAGTCCTGATTGCTTCCCCGACGTTTTCAGCATTGAGTCCACCGGCAATTATCACCGGTCTCTGTCGACCAACCTCCCTCGCCAACTGCCAGTCGAACTTCTCTCCCGTGCCGCCATATATACCTTTCACCTTAGTATCGAGCAGGCAGGTAAAACCATCTGTACCAAGCGCCCTCTCACCCGTGGATATTTCATCAAAAACTGCCTCGGCTCCCTCGTGCCCGGAAACATGAATGACCTTAATTACTGGCCGCTCAATTTCCCGGCAGTACTCCCATGGCTCGTCACCGCTCAACTGCACCATGCCCAATCCACAGAAGTCGGCCAGATGGTTTATCTCCGATGCCAGTGTGTTTACAAAAACACCGACCACCTGAGGCCGTCGCGGAATATCGCCCAGTGCTCCTACTATTTCACGTGCCGTCTCTGGCGTTACCCGCCGTGGGCTTGGTGCGAAGACGAGCCCTAGATAGTCTGCTCCGGCTTCAACAACAGCCCGGGCATCTTCAATTCTCGATATACCGTCTATCTTTACGACCGTCATACCAGTTCCCTCAGTTTAGCAACAACGTCATTCGCGGTAACCAGCGCCTCCCCGATAAGGGCAGCGTTTACACACCACTCTCGAAGCTTTTTAATATTCTCCCGGCGACTGATACCGCTCTCGCTGACAATAACACGGTCGGGTGGAATCATGGGCTTTAGCCGCCCGGTCGTGTTGATATCCACCTCGAAGGTGTGTAGGTCACGGTTGTTGATGCCGATGATTTGAGCACCACTTTGCAGAACCCGCTTAAGCTCAGCAGCATTGTGCACCTCTACAAGACACTGCATACCCAGCTCACGGGCAAGTGTAAGCAATTCCTCAAGCCGGCTATCATCCAGGACGGCCACGATGAGCAGTATTGCATCGGCGCCGTAAGCCCTTGCTTCATAGACCTGATAGGAGTCGAAGATAAAGTCCTTCCTCAGCAGGGGTAGCTTTGCTGTCTCCAAGGCGCCCTTAATCTGGAGCAGGTAATCAAGACTCCCCTGGAAATACTTGACTTCGGTCAAAACCGATATCGCCGCTGCACCGCCTTCAGCATAAGCCCTGGCCAGACGTACCGGGTCGAAGTCGGGACAGAGCAGGCCCTTCGAAGGCGACGCCTTCTTTACCTCGGCGATAATGCTGACACCATCGCCACTTAAAGCACCTGCGAAATCGAGCGGTTCATCCTGTTGAGAAATACGCACCTCTAGCTCCCGCAGGGGCGTTTCCACCCTGGCCCTGGCCAGTTCTTTTTTCTTATCAGCAACGATATCGTCGAGTATCATTCCCTGTCCTTTTCTACCCCTTCCTATCCTGCATCCTGGCTCACCTTAATAAATTCATCCAGCTTTTGCAGCGCAGCCCCGCTGTCGAGCACTTCCTTGGCCAGCTCCACACCATCCGCAAGGTCCTGCCTCATGTCACCGGCCACCAATGCCGCGGCCGCGTTCAGCAGTACCACCTCCCGTGCCGGACCGGTGGCGCCACGCAGGATATTTCGTAATATTTTGGCGTTCTCGTCCGCTGTCCCACCCTTGATATCATCAATACTTGCCCTCTTGAAACCGAACTCCTCAGGCTTAACCGTATACGATGAGGATGCATCGCCCTTGATTTCCCATACCTTCGTCTCCCCGCAGATGGATATCTCGTCGAGGCCTTCTTCACCGTGCGTTACCATAGCATGCTGACACCCGAGTCTCTGCAAGACCTGGGCCATCTTCGGGGCGAAGTTCGCATCCGAAACACCGATTACCTGTGCCTGCGCCCCGGCCGGATTGGTCAGCGGCCCGAGTATGTTAAAAACCGTGCGTATACCGATTTCACGTCGTGGGCCGGCAGCGTGCTTCATGGCCGGGTGGAAAACGGGGGCAAACATGAAGCCTATGCCCGCTTTTTCCAGACACTTCTGGACACCCTCCGGCCCGAGGTCTATCTTTACACCCAGGGCTTCGAGGACATCGGCACTGCCACACTGACTGGTCATGGCACGGTTGCCGTGTTTGGCCACCTTGAGACCGGCACCGGCAACGATAAAGGCAGCGGTCGTCGATATGTTAAAGGTACCGAAGGCATCGCCACCGGTGCCGCAGGTGTCAACGAGCAGCCCCGATACCTTCACCGGTGACGCCTTATCCCTCATCACCTTCGCCAGCCCGGCAATCTCCTCAACCGTCTCGCCCTTGAGACGCAGTGCCGTGACAAAGGCGCCGAACTGGGCAGGAGTGGCCTCGCCGGACATTATCTCCGCCATCACGGCGGCAGCCTCATCCATCGTCAGCGACTGGCTCGATACCAGATTCTGGATTGCTTCTTTAATCATTCGATGCTCCTCAGAAAGTTCCTCAATATATCCTTGCCCACATGGGTCATAATCGACTCCGGGTGGAACTGTATGCCTTCGACCGGGTACTCTTTGTGGCGCACCCCCATGATGATGCCTTTATCCGTCCCGGCAGTGACTTCAAGGCAATCGGGGAAACCTTCACGGTGAATCGCCAGCGAATGGTAACGTATCGCTTCGAAGGGATTTGACAGACCTTCAAAAACACCTTTGCCATCGTGGTGAATCAACGAACTCTTACCATGCATAATTTCACCGGCATAGCCCACTTCTCCACCGTAGGTATAACCGATGCACTGGTGCCCGAGGCAAACCCCAAGAACAGGCAGTCGGCTCCCGAAGTGACGGATAACGTCGTTTGAGATGCCGGCATTCTGCGGGGTGGACGGGCCGGGGGAGATAACGATTGCCTTCGGTGACGCCGCCTCGATTTCCTCAAGGGTTGTTTTATCGTTACGTACCACCGTCAGCTCCGCCCCCAGTTCACTGAAATACTGGAAGAGATTATAGGTAAAGCTGTCATAGTTATCAATCAACAGAATCATATTTCGCCCCCTGCATTCATCGCTTCGGCCACCTCGATAGCCCGCAACGAAGATGACGCCTTACTGATGGTCTCATTGTACTCCGTCTCAGGCACGCTGTCGGCAACTATCCCACCCCCTGCCTGTACGTGGGCTACCCCATCGGTGATGACCATGGTACGGATGGCTATCGCCGTGTCCATGTTACCGGAGAAACAGAAATAGCCGACCGCTCCCGCGTAGGGGCCTCTCTTATCCGGCTCAAGCTCGGCGATTATTTCCATGGCCCGTATCTTCGGGGCACCGGAGACAGTACCCGCCGGGAAGCAGGAGCGCAGGGCATCGTATGGTGTCAAATCGGAACGTAGCTTACCAACAATATTGGAAACAATATGCATCACGTGGGAGTAATGCTCCACGTCCATCAGCTGGGTAACCTGCACCGTACCCGGTTCACTCACCCGCCCGATATCGTTACGGCCGAGGTCTACCAGCATGATATGCTCCGCCCTCTCCTTCTCATCGGCACGCAGCTCCGCTTCAAGGGCCTCATTCTCCTCATCAGTAGCCCCACGGGGTCGCGTCCCCGCCAGCGGGTGATAGGTGAGCCGACCATTCTCAGCCTGCACCAGCAGTTCTGGAGACGAACCGACAATGTAGCAGTCATCGAGGTGGAGGTAGTACATGTAAGGAGAAGGATTGACGGTACGCAGCGCCCGGTAGATATCAAAGGGATGGGCATTTATCTTACGAGACAGTCGCTGTGACAACACGGCCTGGATTATCTCACCATCATAGATGTACTGCTTCGCCTGTTTCACAATCGCCTCGTGCCGTTCCCGCGACATATTGGACGAGACTTTGGCTGGTGCCGCGTCCCCAGAAGGTCTTTCACCATTTTTTGGAGGTTGTAATGGCTGGCGTAATCGCTGCACCAGGTCCTCTATCTTCTCCACAGCACGGTTATAGCTCTCCTCAACATTACCATCCAGATAGACATGGCTGACCACTTTCATCTTGTGCATGAGGTGGTCGAAAACAAGCAGGGTATCAGTAAAGAGCAGGATGGCCTCCGGTAAATGCAGGGTATCGACCTCTGGGCTTGGTAGCTCCTCGAAGTAACGGACAGTCTCATAAGCCAGATAGCCGACGGCACCGCCATGGAAGCGGGGTAGCTCAACCAGGGGTATCAGCCGGTACTTCTCCAGTTCCCGCTGTATCAGCACCAGGGGGTCAACGGCACCGGCCTCCTCACCGGGTCCCGTCCTCAGCACGCGGTAAGGCTCTGTACCGATGAAGCTGTAGCGCGCCATGCGTTCGCCACCCTCGACACTTTCCAGCAGGAATGAGTGAGGGCCACGGGCAATCTTGAGGAAGGCCGAAACCGGCGTCTCCATGTCCGCCAGGATTTCACGGTAAACGGGAATAAGGTTGCCCTCGCCCTTACGTTCTTTCACCTGTTCCAGGGTCGGGAAGTACATTGCATTCCTCCATAAAAAACTAACCCCCTCATCCCTAGTTAAGGGGCGAGGGGGTTTTCTCGCGGTACCACCCTTATTGGCCGTTTCGGAGATGGATGAAGAACGGCCATCTCTTCTCAGGTACGGAGATTAACAAAAATTAACCTCGATACCCTGGACTTCGATAACGGTGTCCTCTCCGTCAGAACCTACACAGGTAGCAATTAATACCCTTCGGCTTGCGGCTCCGGAGTCCATTCCACCTCAGCGCTGGCATCGGGCTTCCACCTTACCCCGATTCTCTGGGCCCCGCTTTGAGGTATACTAATCTCCTTCTCAGCCTTTACTGACTGCATAATAACATTTTATGTAATGAATGTCAAGATACCGTGCTTTTTATGTGATAAAACTCTCATGTTTTCTTACCTACCTCACTCCTACTGTTTAGCAGTGGCGCCCCATCCCCTGTATCCCCTTCCCCTCTGGGGAAGGGGAAGATATTGTAAGAGGGGCTGCGCCCCTCTTTAGCTCCC
>DUFD01000052.1 GCA_011171075.1 Dehalococcoidia bacterium
GTGAAACGGTCGCCGATTTTGTGAATGAGCCTCACTCCGCGATTGCTTCTCAAACACGGGGTACGACTTTAAATCTGGTTGCCGAAGAGAGCCTGCCAGCCCGTATTACCGTCAGCGAGATAGCTATCAACGAGAACCCGCAGGCAATACTGGCCGACCTCAAGAAGATTAAGACCCTGAGCTTGCCGCCCCACCACCCGATAGAAGTAAAAGACCTCCACCCGGAGAGCATCGGACGGATTCTGCTGAGTGTCTACGAGCGACAGCCGCAGGACTTTGAGCGGTTACTCGGCCTGCAGGGGGTGGGTGCCAAGACGCTGCGCGCCCTGAGCCTTATCGCCGAGCTGGTCCACGGGGTAGCGCCCAGCTATCAGGACCCGGCCCGTTACAGCTTTGCCCACGGCGGCAAGGACGGCTATCCCTATCCGGTCGACAAAGAGACCTACGACAGGTCGATTGAACTACTGGCGAAATCGGTCAACCGTGCCAGGCTGGGTATCAGCGAGAAAAGGGATGCGCTGAACAGGCTGGGCGGATTCAGACGTTAGTAACTAGGCCTTGTAGTATTTATAGCCGGGGCCGCTGTTATTGAAAAGGCCGGTTTTCCTGGGTATGTTTCTGGTGCCGCAGCGGTGACATATCTTAGCATACCAGTCCAGCGAAACCCCGCAGAAATGGCAGCGTATCTGCTCATGCACCTCCTGGCACCACTCGTAAGCCCCAACCCTCTGCTGACGGCGGATGTTTTTCATAACGTCCCTGTGGTGCGGTATGCCGTCGTTACTGAACTTGATGAGGAGACCGCAGGGGAATTTCGAGCAGTCGGCACATCGCGTGACTCCGTTTGCGGTCATGGCGCACCTTCGTATCTCACACTCGGAGCAGAACGGACTGTGCGGACCCTCACCGAGACAGCCCGCGCAGGTCACCTGCTCTATGGGTACATTCAGTTGTCCGGCCAGGTTTTGCAGCGTTTCTCCGGCATCTTTCCGGTCTACATCATGCCGGACGCGATACACGGGGCAGGCCCCGCAGTATAACCCGCAGACACTGGCGAGATGTTCACCTTCCATGATGCTTGACCTTTCTGAGGACGTGTGCAGGTACGCAAGTTAATGGTATAGTCTTTGCAGTTGGCATGTCAAGGCATGCCGGGAAGACTAATTGGTAGCAGCTAAGCCCGGTAGTAGGTATAGGTCGGGGGGCTGGTCTTGAGGAAGCCGGTCATCTGGTTGGCGTTGTTGGTGCCGCAGCGGTGGCAGGTGCGGGCGTACCAGTCCAGAGAGACACCGCAGAAATGGCAGCGTACCCGTTCGTATTCCTCCTGACACCACTCGTAAACGCCTATCTGCTGCTGGCGGCGGATGTTCTTCAGACTATCGTTATGGTGCGGCACGCCGCTGTTGCAGAAGCTGGTTATTAGCTCGCAGGGGAAGTCCGGGCAGTCGGAACAGCGGCTAACCCCCGACTTCCCGGCAGCGCACTGTGCTATCTCGCACCGGTCGAACGCCACGCTGGAGCGTTGTCCATGCAGGCAACCCTCACAGGCGACCTCCTCCACGGGTATCTCCAGTTGCTCGCTCAAGCGTTGCAGTATTCTCTCTGCATTCTTTCGCTCTGTATCATGCCGGACGCGGTATATGGGGCAGGCACCACAATATATTCCGCAGACGGCGGCAAGATGTGTACCTTCCATGGCTGTTTTACCTTTCGCGGGTCATGTGCATGTATATCTATTAATGGTATAGGCTCTAAAGTCTGCGTGTCAAGGTAGATATTACCTAATTTGGCGCCCCGGATAGTAGTTGAGGTGCTTACCCAGGTCCTTCCAGCCCTGACGCAGGTATACGGGGTAGCCGAGCTCGCTGGGGCGGTTGACCTGGAGCTCGTAGCTGCCTTTTTCGTTTGCTTTGTCGATAGCCGCTTCGAGGAGCTTGCTGCCGACACCTTTCCCGCGCGCCTGTTCGGTAACGATGAACTCCTCGATGCAGGAATAGATGCCGCCACAGCGTATGGCCACCGGGTAGGACAGGGTGACCAGCCCCAGCATCCTGCCGTCCTCTTCGGCGACCAGGACGGTGCCCTTTTCTTCTTCGATTACCTGCCGGAAGGTCTCAACTGCGCTGGGCTGGTTGATGGGGCTTTCCTCTGTTGCCGAGGTCATAAGCTGCCGCAGCAGGTCGAACACCTCTGCCTGGTCGTTAATTGTCGCCTCACGGATACTAACCATCGTCTGTTCTCTCTCCATTTTCTATAATAGCCGCGAAATCTGCCTGACCGGACTTTGTCTTTCTTGTAAATAATAAATAACCCCCCGCTATTACGCCAAGTATCAGGGCCGTAACGGCGGTTGCCAGGGCGCAGTAGATGACGGTATCGAACCAGAAGTCCTGGGGAAAGAGGAGCAGCATGTAGCCCTCCGCCGACCAGAACTCGTTGGAAAAGCTGAGGAAGTGGAACCGGAGCCAGAACCCATCGAAGTCAAGCAGCGCCCATGCTCCCAGAGTGAGCATGATAGCCAGCGTGAGGCCGCTACCGGTAAGGGTTGCCCAGGCCAGTCCACGCCAGTGTCGACGCCTTTGCCACAGGAGGCTGATGGCCGCATAGATGGCTGCGAAGATACCAGTCCCCAGTAACACGTAGAAGTCGAGCCGTAAAAGCCCCTTGACGTCGCGGAAGTGAATTATCTCCTCCTCGGTGAAGAGGTCGAAGGGCTGGCTATCTTTGATTACGGTAATGGCTACGTATTCATCACCCGAGTTGAAGTAGTCGATTAGTTCGGTGGCTACTTTATCGAGTTCTGCCTCAGATAGGCCGGTGGTCTGGTTGACATCAAACCGCTCGAAGCCGGAGGTATAGAGCCAGTGGCTGTTGGCCCACCACCAGATGCTGGCGGTCAGCAGCAGGCAGGGCAGGCAGAGCGCGAAGAGCCACCTGGCGATGATAAGCGGAATCTTTAATCTCATCTCTGCTGAGATTGTACACTGTTAACGTCTGTATTGTCATGGTGGTGGCTTTTTGTCAGTGTAGGACCCATCCCCCTGTGTCCCCCTTCCCCGGTGGGGAAGGGGGAAGAAAAAGAAAAGAGGGGCTGGCGCCCCTCTTGGACGACAAATGATAGATGAGGGGTTGTGTGTTACTACTGAGGTGTTTCACCATACTCAAACCTTGCGCTGCGAGATGCGCGGAGTGCCTTGGTGTATTGTCTTCCGAAGGCTTTATAAATCTGTCTGTCATTGAAGGCAAATTTAACTCTACCGGTAGTTTTATCAAAGATAGTCTGTTGGAGCCAATACTCGTCAGCTATTCGAAGGTAAGGTTCATAATCTTGAAAGATAACCCCTACATAACTGTTTTTCGCCATCATGGGCCTAACGGCATTGTAGATACGGCATTCTGGGGTTCCAGGTAGGATGACTACCATTGTGTTTGTGGCATTGGATAGCAGACGGACCTTTGATATTTCCTCATCACCGAGGTCATCAAATTCAAGGTTCTTGACTTCGGCGTGGACAATAGTGCTGTTCGGAAGGATAAGTTTGAAATCAGGCAGATAGGGAATATTGCCGGGGAGGACATAACCTTCCGGCTCGTATTCCCAGTTCCAGTTAAGGTTGTCGAAGAATACTGCCCATCGAGCTTCAGTCCTGCTTCGAAATCTGTAGCCTTTGTACTCTGTTTGAATTGCCTTCATCAATGTTACTCCTCAGTGCTACATTGAGCGTTTTTAGTCAGCTGGTTCTGTATTTAGTAACATTTTAATACTAACATAGTCTAAATAAAACAATAATCTACGGTACCAATCCCCCCCTCCCCTTTTGGGGATTCCAAGGGGGTGTCCCCCTTGGCTTTCGCCTATATCTGATGTTAACCTGGTGTCCCCCTTGCGTTAATCCCTCTCTGAATAGTAGAATCAATTTGAGATGGAAGCCCTGATTACTGATTATAATTGCGGGCTGGCCGAGGCCGGCTGTGCTCCAGGCAGCGGGTTCTACGCCCTGAAGGTGACCCTGAAGCGCGACATCAGCGCCGTATTGCCATACCTGAATGCAGTCTTCGAGAATACCCGCTACGACCACGATAACCATATCCTGATTTGCGATATGAACAATCGCGGCTACGCCTTTCGTTCTCTGGATATCAGGGTATCCGGCATTGTCGATGTCTCCGATGTCCCGCAGGTCGCTAAGGAAGTCGTCGACCGTGTCAATGAGGTCTGGCGAGAGCGCGACCGGATTACGCCGAGCTATCAAGAGCGTAAGCTGCCCACTGTGATTGATATCTACCAGCTTCTGCCCAAGACAAACTGCAAGCAGTGCGGATGTCTTACCTGCCTTGCCTTTGCCGCCGAACTGCGCACCGACCCCGCATTGCTGACGCAATGTCCGCCGCTGTGGGAGTCCGAGTATGCCCGTAACCGTGAAGAGCTTGAGGCCCTTTTCTCTCCGGGAGAGGTCTCTCAGCCGTCTGCATAACCCCGTTTCTTTGAAAATCCGCCCCGCCGAAATGTCTCCCAAATAGTGCTGGCTGTGTTATAATTGCTTATCTCGCTGGCGGGAGCATAAATGTTTACACATCTCCACGTGCATACCGAGTATAGCCTGCTCGATGGCATGTGCCGCATCCCTACTCTGGTCGCCAAGGCCAAAGAGATGGGCATGGACAGTCTGGCAATAACCGACCACGGGGTGATGTACGGCGCTATCGAGTTCTACCAGGCAGCCAYRGAAGCYGGAATAAARCCYATYATYGGCTGCGAGGTCTACGTGGCACCGGACAGCCACCTCAATCGTACCGCCGGTGACAAGAACAACTACCACCTTGTTCTGCTCGCCCGCGACCTGACGGGCTACCATAACCTGATACAGCTCACCACCAAAGCGCACCTGGATGGTTTCTACTACAAGCCAAGGGTGGACAAGGGGCTTCTTCAGGAGTACCATGAGGGGCTGATTGCGCTCTCTGCCTGCCTCTCCGGCGAGGTCCCACGTCTTATCATGGAGAGGAGGCTTGATGAGGCGAAGCAGGCTGCCCTTTGGTATAAGGAGACCTTCGGCGATTTTTACCTGGAGATACAGCGGCACCCGATTCCGGAAGTGGAGCAGGTAAACCCGACCCTTATCAGCATGGGTAAAGAGCTTGGCATACCCCTGGTGGCTACCAGTGACGTGCATTACGTGCGCCAGGAGGATGCGGTTGCCCACGACCTGCTGCTGTGCATCGGTACGAACACCTCCGTTAACGACGAAAATCGACTCAAGATGCCGGGGGACTTTCTCTACCTGAAGTCTCCCGCTGAGATGGAAGAGTTTTACCAGGATATCCCCGAGGCGATGGAGAACACACAGCGTATCGCCGATATGTGCAACCTGAAGCTCGATTTCGGGCGTCTCCACCTGCCGGAAATAGAACTGCCCGAGGGCAAGACCGCCGACGAGTACCTGGCCGAACTCTGCTACGAGTCATTACCTGTCTACTACCCCGATACCTCTCCTCAGATAAAGGAGCGGTTGGAATACGAGCTGGATGTCATCAGGCAGACCGAATACGCCAACTACATCCTGGTAGTCTGGGACATTATCTCGTTCGCCAGGAAGCAGGGCATACTGTTCGGGGTCAGGGGTAGCGCTGCCTCCAGTCTGGTACTTCGCTGTCTGGGTATTACTGAGATTGACCCGCTCACCCACGGTCTGGTATTCGAGCGTTTCCTCAACGTGGAGCGTGTCGAGATGCCGGATGTTGACCTTGACTTTGAAGATGAGCGCCGTGACGAGGTTATCGCCTATCTCACACAGAAATACGGGCAGGACCATGTTGCCCAGATAATTACCTTCGGTACGCTGGGAGCAAGGGCGGCCATCCGTGATGTTGGCCGGGCCCTGGGTATGACCTACGCCGATGTCGACCGCGTTGCCCGCCTGGTCCCCTTTGGACCGGGCATGACGCTTGCACGGGCGCTGGAGGAAAATGTCGAGCTGCGTGCTATGTACATGCAAGACAGCATTATCCGTCACCTGGTAGACTCAGCCAGAAGTGTTGAGGGCGTCTCCCGCCATGCCAGCACTCATGCCGCCGGGGTCGTTGTCTCCAAAGACCCCCTTACCCGGCATGTCCCCCTGCAACGGGCGAGCCGGGGCAACGGTGAGTCGACTGCCATGGTTCAATATGCCATGGATGACATCGCTCTAATCGGACTGCTGAAGTTCGATATCCTCGGCCTGGCCAACCTGACGATTCTGGGCAAGGCGAGGGAGATTATCAGGCAGAGCCGGGGTATTGATATCGACCTCTACGACATCCCGATGGATGACACCGCTACCTTCAAGATGCTGGCCTCGGGGGAGACCGGTGGCGTCTTCCAGCTTGAAGGTGCCGGTATGCGCCGGTATATCAGGGAGCTGAAGCCGTCCACCTTCAGTGATATTGCTGCCATGGTTGCCCTGTATCGCCCCGGCCCTATGGAGCAAATCCCCACCTTCATCAAAGCGAAGCACGGGCAGGAGCCGATTCGCTATCCACACGAAGCCCTGACCGGCATCCTCGAAGAGACCTATGGAGTGATTGTCTATCAGGAGCAGGTGCTGTTCATTGTGCAGGCCTTTGCCGGTTACAGCCTGGGTCAGGCTGATATCCTCCGCAAGGCGATGGGTAAAAAAATCCCTGAGGTAATGCGGAAGGAAAAAAGAAACTTTGTCACCGGTGCCCAGAAGAAGGGTTTTTCCAAGGAGCTTGCCGAAGAGGTGTTTACTTTAATTGAGCCGTTCGCCGGCTATGGTTTCCCTAAAGCTCACGCCGTCAGCTATGCCCTCATCGCTTATCAGACTGCCTATCTCAAGGCAAACTACCCGGCAGAGTATATGACCGCCTTCCTGGGCGTTCATGCCGGCCAGGCGGAAAAGGTGGCCAGCGGCGTCTCTGAGTGCCAGCGACTGCGCCTCGAGGTGCTGCCTCCAGATATCAACCAGAGTCAGGTCAACTTTTCGATTGAACCTAATGATGAAGGCAAGGCAGCCGTCCGATTCGGATTGACCGCAATCAAGAACGTGGGTTCCGGGGCTATTGAGCCGATTATTGCCGAGCGTGACCGGAATGGAGAGTTTAAGTCTGTTGAGGAATTGTGTCGACGCTGTGACCTTGGCAGTGTCAACCGACGCGTTCTGGAGAGTCTGGTCAAGGCCGGGGCGCTGGATTGTCTCGGGAGCCGGGGCGCCTTGCTCGGTAACGTCGAGCGTGTCCTGTCACTGGCCCAGCGCGAACAGCGACTGCGGGAGAGCGGTCAGACTACCATGTTTGGCCTTTGGGGAGAGACCGTACCGGCCCCTCTGGCTAACCTGGAACTGGAGTCGTATGACATCCCGGAGAAGGAGAAACGCAGCTGGGAGAAGGAGTTGATGGGGGTGAGTCCCCTCGACCGTCCTTTCAGTCCGGAGCCGGGCTGGGGAGGGGCCGAGGCTACCTTCTGCGGTCATGTTTCCGCCGAGCTTGTCGGACAGAATGTGAGCATCGCCGGCAGGGTATCTTCCGTGCGTTACCTCAATACCAAGGACGGTCGCTCCTTTGCCAGTGTTATACTGGCGGACTTCAGTGGTGCGATTGAGGTGATGGTCTGGCCGAGGGTATTTGACGAGACTACGGAGTACTGGGAGGAAGATAACGAGCTTGTTGTCTGGGGAACAGTAAGGGTACGTGATGAACGCGTGCAGCTGAACTGCAACCGCGTAACCCGCTATCAGGCGAAACCGTCCGGCACTGAAGAGGAAAAGTCTGTAACGGATACAGGCTCCCCGACCGTGATAGACGAGACGGTTACACCTGAGAAGAGTAGACCAGCCGTTACTGAAGAGCCGGACGTGCAGAACCGGCTGGTGGTTACCCTGTCAGCGACCAGTGATTCTGAGGGTGATATTGCCCGCCTGCGGGAAGTGGTGTCTATTTTAAGGGAGTTTCCTGGTCGGGACGAGGTAAGCCTGCGTGTTACTAGTAACGGTAGTACTACCGACCTTATGATGCCAAATGTGCGTGCCGGATATTGCCCTGAGCTTCATCAACGTCTGGTTGAACTGGTGGGCGAGCAGGGATTAAGGTTGGAGCCAGCCGGCATGGTACAATCGGGAGCGGAAGGATAAGATGTTTACTCTATCGGGCGAATACGCGATGTGGTTTATGCTGGGGGGACTTCTGCTTCTTATATTCTCGGCGATCCTCGAGGCGATGTGGGAGTTCGGGCGGCAGGTGAAACCGGAGCTTCGGCCTGCATTTCTGGAGACAGGCTGGAGGCACGCCATTCTGGTAGGGTGGATTCTCCTCCTGCTAATCGGCGGGGCCTTGATGTTCTGGGCCGATCCACTCGTGGGACTTGTTGCGATTGTCGTATTCTGGATAGTATTCCCCTTAGTAGTAGGGTCACGGGTAAGAAGACGTTTGTTACCTCCATGGGATGACCTCAGGGGTGAACTGGAGAAAGAGGGTTATACGGAGCGGAACTACTGGCGTAGCAGCGACTGGTGGAAGGCGAAAGGTAAGACTGAATTTTAATCAGGTTCTAAATCAAAATCCGGTACGTGAGTACCGGGTTCGGGTAAACTGGGATGTCGGCCAATAGCAAAAATCCGAAGCTAATACCGGCCAATAGCGTTACCGGGCATCGAAAGAGGCTACGCGAGAGATTCCTTGACAGTGGACTGGTCGGCTTTCACGACTACGAAATCGTTGAGCTGCTGTTGAGTCTGGGAACGCCCCGTCGTGACTGTAAACAGCAGGCGAAGGAAGCCATCCGGCGTTTTAAGACACTGAGAGGGGTGCTGTCGGCTTCGACCGAGGAGCTTCAGCAGATAAAAGGGATTGGCCCTCATTCCGCTTTCGGTATCAAGCTGGTACAGGAGGTGGCCCGGGAATTCCTGAAAGAGCAGATTGCTGACGGACCGGTGTACAAGTCATCGCAGGAAGTCTTTGATTACCTCTACCACTCCATGCGTGACCTCAAGAAAGAGGTGTTCAAGGTTCTCTACATGAATGCTCAGCAGCAGATTATCGAGACAGTCGACCTGTTTCATGGGACGGTAAGCGGCAGCTTCATACCCCCGCGCGAGGTGATGGAGAGCGCCCTGGCGAAGAACGCAACAGCCCTGATTTTCGTGCATAACCATCCCTCGGGTAATACCGAGCCCAGCCAGAATGACAAACAGCTTACCAGGGACCTGGTCTATGCTGGTAGCATCATGCAGATAAAGGTTATCGACCATATCATCATTGGCAACAACACGTATTTCAGCTTTGCCAATGAGGGGCTGATAGAGGAGTACGAGCTTGACTTCCTCGGACTGCGGATAAGGGGCACCGCCGAGGCCAAAAGAAGACGTTACCGGGCAATGTCTGACCCTTCTTCTCGCTAGCCTACATGATAGTCTGGCGGAAGGCCTTCACCTGCTTCCAGGCTGAGCAGGGCCCACTTCAGGTCGAGCCTCTTGCCGAAGCCACCGAGCTTGCCTCCACTGGCGATTACGCGGTGGCAGGGAATAATAATTGCCACCGGGTTGCGGCTCATCGCCTGTCCCACTGCGCGTCCTGCCCCCGGTTGCCCTATCTCCTCAGCTAGCTCGCCGTAGCTCCGGGTCTCTCCGTACGGTATTCGCCGGGCACCCTCCCAGACGGAGCGCTGAAAAGCGGTACCTGCGGATAAGTCTAGCGTGTCCGGGAATGACGGGTTCTCACCACGGAAGTAGCCTTGAATCCGGGCTACAAGGTCGGCAAACCGTTCGTCGGTGCGGGTTGCCTGATGCACACGTTCACCGAGTGCCTTCAGTGCTTCATCGGCGGAGGCTCGGGGAAGTGTGGTTCTGATAATGTCCTGTTCTGATGCCAGCACCGCCATCCACCCGGCATCTGTCTGGAAAACGGTGTAGCTCAGTTGCTGATTCATGATATCATCCGATGGTTGCTGTCAGTAGTTGGCTATTTTACCTTAACCGTTATCAGGATATCTCCGGGCTGGCCGTCGGTTATTATGCGGGCGTTGCGCAGTCTTACCTTACCTCCCGACTTGATACCGGCCGGAATTTTCACCCGCAGTTTCTTGCCTTTCCGCTTCAGGTCTTTCTCCAGACCCTTCTTTGCCTGTTCCTTGGTAACGGTTATTTCGTAGTTGATACTTTGGCTGCGGGGTCGCGGCTGTGGCCGACCGAATATTTCCTCGATGCTGGCCCCCTCCGGGACATTAAACTCTACCCTTGCTTGGCCGCGAGGACCGGCACGGAACGTCCTGAAGGTGAAGTTCCTGCCCTGGAGAAAGTCGCCAAAAATACCGTCTAGGAAGTCGAAACCGAGACCAGCACCGCCGAAGTCACGCATGACATCTTCGAAGGTTGACTGGGTAGTCCGGCTCCGGAAGATATCGCCGATATCACCCACCGTGCCGAATCGGTCATACTGGCTCTTCTTCTCCGGGTCGCCCAGTACCCCGTAGGCCTCGTTTATCTCTTTAAACTTCTCGTTGGCCCAGTCCTCCTTGCCGGGATTGCGGTCAGGGTGATATTGCATGGCCAGCTTGCGGTAGGCCTTCTTGATGTCCTGTTCGCTGGCGTTCCGTGGCACGCCCAGAATCTTATAGTAGTCTTTCGCCTTGGTTGTCATATCCGCTTACTCTTCGGTGTATGCAGTTTTAGTATAGCACACTGTGTTTTTCGGTTTAAGCGCTTTTTTATTTTCCTCTGTGTCCAGTTTATATCAAGGCACGCCTCTTTGACAGTTACTTTTGTCTCTTTTCTAGATTACTACAGAGCTAATCAATGCCAGTGCCGCAGCCGGAGGATTGGACAACATGTAAAAAGAGCCGTTTATACCTTTGACCCGGATTGGGTGTTATTGTATATTGAGTGACAGGATACAAATATGCTCGAACATATTCTACGGGTAGGGGGTCTTACCAAGACTTTCGGAAATCGGACTGTCGTTAATAACCTGTCGTTCGACGTTAAGCCCGGTGAGGTCTTCGGATTCCTCGGCCCCAACGGGTCGGGGAAGACAACGACAATTCGTATGGCCCAGGGGATTATCCGGCCGGACAGTGGTTCTGTGTCCATCCTGGGTTCAGAACCCCATCGCTCGGTATTGAAGGGCGTCGGTTACCTGCCGGAGCAGACCGGACTGCCCCCCAAGGTAAGAGTGCTGGATTCTATCCGGTACCTCATCCGCTTGAAAGGCATGTCATTCACCGAGGCTGAGTCCCGTGCCGACGAACTGTTGGAACTGGTCGGCTTGTATGAATACCGTCTCAAGAAGGTTGATACCCTTTCCAGAGGCATGAGACAGATGGCCCAGTTCGTCGTTGCCATTGCCCACCGACCTCAACTCATCATTTTAGATGAGCCATTCGCCGGTCTTGACCCCCTAAACGTCCAGCTGATGAAGGGGATACTCATTGAGCGGCAACGTGCCGGGGCGACTATCATGTTCAGCACTCACGTTATGTCCGATGTTGAGGAGATGTGTGAACGTATTGCGCTTATCTCTGAGGGCAAGCTGCTTCTATTCGGGGACCTCGACGATATCAGGCGTGAACGCGGTATCAAGTCTGTACAGGTCAAAGCCGCCGGTATTCCGGACGAGTTACGGAACGATAATATGAAGGTGCTTCAGGACGACACAGTAGAATACCAGATCAATGAGAAACAAACGCCTGAACAGATACTTCAGTCATACGCTGCTTCCGGAATTCAGGTCGATCGGTTTGAACGGATGATGCCTTCACTGAATGAAATATTCATTGAGGAGGTGTCGCGTGCGCGGAAGCTCTAATGCAACCTGGATCATATTCGCGGAGGAGTTCCGCCGGCACATTCGCAGCGGCGGGTATATCTTCTTCACTATCACAATCCCTATTCTGATGATAGCCGCGATATGGGTCGTGCCGCTAATCCAGGAGGCAGTCTCTCGTGACGCCCCCCCATCCGACGTAGACCTGGGAAGGATTGGCTTTATCGACAACAGTGGCGTTTTATTAGATTTGGAGGGGCAAGATGGTCCGTTCAGATACGAGACGCGCCACGAAGGTCTCGCAGCGCTGGAGAGAGGGGAGATTGCCTCTCTCTACGTAGTCGCCGAGGACTATCTTGAGTCAGGCAAAGTCGACCAGTATGCCGAGTTTAAAGGTAGGTTCCCTTCTAACTGGATTGATGAGAGCGTTTTCAGGAACCTGCTCACTACCGGGCTTGTCGCGGGGCAGCTAAACCCTGATGTCATGGTACGTCTCGCCGAACCGGCTGATTTTGAGAATTTTAAGGTTGAAGAGGACGGCACCGTATCCGGGCTCGTGCCTATCGCCCAGGCGATAGGTGAAATAGTTGTGCCGACCCTATTTGCTATGCTTTTGATTTTCGGAGTCATGGCAGGTGTCGGAAACATGGTGACCAGCGTATCGGAGGAGAAAGAGAACCGCCTGGTTGAATTAATCATAACTTCAGCCTCACCGTTTTCAATCATGGCAGGTAAACTACTCGCTCTGGGGGCTATCGGACTGATACAGACCGCCGTTTGGGTTGTCGTAGCGATGTTCACTATACCGGCAATGTTCGACGAGATTCCGGATCTCAGCAGTCTGGCGATTTCTGGAAGTCTGGCCATCACAATCGTGGCGTGTTTTGTAACCGGATACTTCATGTCGACTACTATAGCTATTCTGGTGGGCGCCGTATCATCCTCGACCCGGGAGGCGTCACGGACAGCGCCTCTAATTACTATGGTTGGTTTTGTTCCTCTATGGTTTATGGGATTTCTAATAAACTACCCTGACGGTTTGTTCACTCGTCTGCTTTCGTATATCCCATTTACAGCACCAACCGGAATATTGGTTAGAATCGGTGCCGGCGGAGAAATAAGTGGTGGGGAAATAGCCGCCGCTTTAACAGGAGTCGCGGCTACGGGTCTATTGTTCCTCTGGATAGCAGGACGGGTTTTCAGAGCTGCGACTCTAATGCAGGGACAGAGCTTTACTCCAAGAAATCTCTGGACTGCACTGCGTAATGCTGATTGATGCCCTCTTACCTTTATCTTCCCTTTCGCCTCTGGGAAGTGGATACAGGGGATGGAGCCCGCACCACCAAACAGTTGCTAAGTCGGTTCAAAAATTACCTTTCCTCCTTACGAAAAAATTGGGTGTTATATATACATAAGAGACCTTGACACTGTCATTGGGGTGTGCTAAACTTGCATCGAGTGAGGTGAAATAATAAGCATGGCGGGAAGCACATAGGATAGCAACAGGTGATTGTAAGCTGAGCTTGCGGCTTGGTGTGAATCACCGGGCCGTTTTTGTTTGTAGAACCTTAAAAACTGAATAAGCGGACTAATATCAAATCTGAAGCAGGTCAAGCGGGTAAAGGCGCATGGTGGATGCCTTGGCATCAAGGGCCGAAGAAGGGCGTGGTAAGACTGCGATAAGCC
>DUFD01000053.1 GCA_011171075.1 Dehalococcoidia bacterium
AACTTACTGAGGAACTCTGCCCCGGCGTCAGGTTCTATTTCAGTTACGCTGACCTGGTAGAGCACCCCGGATTTTGCTCCGATGGCTATCATTTCTGCAAAGTGAAGGACAGGCTCGAAATAGAACCTTATCTTATTGTTGCTGTCGCCCCATACGTAGCAGCTCACCGCCTCTCAAGATTAGCTTCTCACAGCTTGAGAGAGCGTCTGGTATTTATAGACCAGACGAAGCACAGAGACCTCTTAGCCTGGTCTCACGTGGCATATGAAACAGCCAGAGACTATCGCGGCCAGGCTCACCGTAAGACCAACTTATAGGCCAGTTACACTATTCCTTCTTGAGGAACTCCCGCGCCTGCTCCCCGAAGCTGCCACCGCTACCAGCACCCGTGCAGATGTCCGTCTCCGCCCTGAGCCCGCTGTCAAGAGGCATGTTCATCCAGAGGTTAGCAGCCCGCTTGGCCCCCTGGACGATACGCGGCTGGAGCTTGGCAATCTCCTCGGCGAGCTTCCTGGCCTCCGCCTTTACCTGGTCGAGCGGATAGACATGCTCTACCAGCCCGATGCGTAACGCCTCCGTGGCGTCAATACGACGTCCGGTGAGGATAAGCTCTTTGGCATAGCCGGGTGGGACAATCCTGGGTAGTCGCTGCGTGCTCCCCAGGTCAGGGATAACGCCGAACTGGATTTCGGGCAGTCCAAATATTGCGGTATCGGCGGCCAGGCGTATATCGCAGCAAAGGCTCAACTCAAAGGCAGCCCCGAGGCAGTAGCCGTTGATAGCCGCAATTACGGGAATCGCCAGGTCTTCATACATGGTGAATATCGATTTCATGGCAAAGAGCGAGTCGAAACCAGCGCGATATTGTGCAAACACCCCGGCTCCACCCCCGGCCACCATCTTCAAATCGATACCCGCACTGAAGGCCTTGTCACCCTCTCCGGTCAGGATGGCCACCCTCACCTCAGGGTTCTCTTTGAGAGCCTGGGCCGCCTGCTGCAGGCCCAGAAATACATCGCCGTTAAGGGCATTCCTTGCCTCCGGGCGGTTGATGGTCACGGTAGCAATCGTGTCCTCAATCTCCACACGGACAGCATCATTATCAGCCATTTATACACCTCGTTTTTTCTTTCCTAAAGAAAATGATATATCTACCGGGGATTCTCGGTCAACATGGCAGCAGATGAATCTGAGAAAGGTCCGCCGGACACGTTAACGGGGCTTCTATAAGGTGCACTGGTGAGCTTAAGTTACTTTGAAGTGGAGGTGGTAATAAACTATAATAGCCTTACATGGATATTCTGGCTGAGTTGAACCCGGCACAGAGGGAAGCTGTTGAGGCAATCGGGGGGCCGGTGCTGATTCTGGCGGGACCGGGCAGCGGTAAGACACGGGTCATCACTCACCGCGTGGCCTATCTCATCAAGGTCTGCCGGGTCAATCCCCGCCGTATCATGGCGGTTACCTTTACCAATAAAGCAGCCCGGGAGATGGAGGCACGACTCGAACAGCTTGTCAGTGGCTCCGTGGGCAATATAACCCTCGGCACCTTTCACGCCATCTGCGCCCGTATTTTGCGCCAAGACGGCAAGGCAATCAACGTCAGCCCCCGCTTCGTCATCTATGACGCCGCCGACCAGCTGAGCCTTATCAAGCGGGGCATGCAGGAAATCAATATCGACCCCAAGCAGTATGCCCCGGCAGCGGTAGCCTCGGTGATATCAGCAGCTAAGAGCCAGCTGCTCACCCCCGTAGATTACGTCAAGCAGGGCCACAGCTACTTCGAGGAGATTGTGTCACGTACCTACGAGCGATATCAACAGCTGCTTGAGGAAAGTAACGCCCTCGACTTTGATGACCTGCTGATGAAGGCGGTGCGGCTCTTCAACAAGAGCCCGGAAGTATTATCAAAATATCAGTCGAGATACCTGCACATCCTCGTGGACGAGTTCCAGGACACCAACACCGTCCAGTACGAGCTGGTGAAACAACTGGCGGGTAAGCACCGCAACATCTGCGTGGTCGGCGACCCCGATCAGTCGATTTACTCATGGCGTTCCGCCGACCTGCGTAATATCCTCAGTTTCGAAAAGGACTACCCCGACGCCAAGGTGGTGATTCTGGAGCAGAACTACCGCTCCACCAAGATGATTCTGGATACGGCCTCGAGCGTAATCTCGGCCAATGAGCAGCGCAAGCCCAAGGAACTCTGGACGGACAACGAGACCGGCGAGCCGGTGCGGGTCGTTGAGACCTATACAGAGCAGGAAGAGGCCCGTTTTGTCGTCAGCGAAATAGAGCGACTGGTCGACCTCGGTGAGTCAAGGCTTGGCGATTGTGCTGTGATGTACCGCACCAACGCCCAGTCGCGGGTAATCGAAGAGGCCTTTATCCGTTACGGCACTCCCTACAAGCTTGTGGCCGGTACCCGTTTCTACGAAAGACGCGAGATAAAGGACGTTATCGCCTACTTCCGGCTTATTCATAATCCCCAGGACGTTGTCAGCCTGCTGAGGATAATCAACATCCCCGGACGCGGTATCGGACAGCAGACCCTGGCGAAGTTGTCCGAATGGGCGAAATCGCTCGGTATCTCGCAGATGGAGGCGCTACAGCTCCTGGTGGAGGCGAAGGAGCGCGAGGAAATCCCGGAACACTCCTTCAGCGCCCGTACCGTCCGGGCACTGACCGACTTCTGGAACTTGATGGACGGACTCAGCACGAGCAGTCGGGTACTCGACCTAGTAGCCCTGTTCGACCTGGTAGTCGGGGCCTCAGGCTACCAGCAGTATATCCAGGGCGGCCCCGATGGAGAGGAGCGCTGGGAGAATATCCTGGAACTCCGCAGTGTCGCCCGGGAATATCAGGACCTGAACCCTCCGGAGGGACTGACCGCCTTCCTGGAAAAGGTATCCCTGGTATCGGATGTCGACAGCCTTGACGAGACCACCGACCGGGTGACGCTGATAACACTGCACCAGGCCAAAGGTCTGGAGTTCCCCATCGTCTTCATCGTCGGCATGGAAGAACGACTCCTCCCACATTTCAGGTCGTTTGACGACCTGGCCCAGATGGAAGAGGAACGCCGACTCTGCTACGTCGGTATCACCCGAGCCAAGCGGCAGGTCTACCTGGTATACGCCTTCCGCCGCACCCTTATGGGCAGCAGCGCCGTCAACCAGCCTTCACGCTTCCTCGACGATATTCCACGACACCTTGTCTCAAGTCCCTCATGGTGGCAAGAGGGCGACCGCCAGGTGACCGAGGCAATCTACTCCTGGAACGGCAACTCATACGCCGGGCCACCTGATTCAGAGCCGGCAGTAGTGGCCGGCAAGGAGGCCGTTCCCGAACTGAAGGCCGGCGACCACGTCAAACATGCCCATTTCGGTCCCGGAGTAGTCGTCAGCTGCAAAGACGTCAACGACGATTGCGAAGTGGTGGTTGCCTTTGACGGACAGGGGGTGAAACGACTCCTCCTGAGCCTGGCTGGACTGGAGAAGGTCGACTGAAAACGGTTCTCTCATTCCACACGGAGGGGAATAACCGATGAGGAAAGCGGACTACAGCAGCATTGCTTCGTATTACGATAAAGGCCGTTTGCTCTCAGAACAGAACATAGACCTGTGGCTGGGGCTGGTTGTTAAGCTCTCCAGAATGTCTGAGGGTGCCAGGATGCTCGACCTCGGCTGTGGGACAGGCAGGTTTTCAATCCCGATGGTGTCCAGGCTGCGTTTCCGCGTCACCGGAGCGGACTCTTCGAGGGAGATGCTGGAAAAAGCAAGAGAAAAGGATACCACCGGGCTGGTACAATGGGACAAGATGGACGCTCAGCAACTGACATACCCCGAGGACTCTTTCGACGGTGTTTTCATGTCGCACCTGCTGCACCATGTCGATGACCCACGCCAGGTGCTCGGCGAGTGCCAACGTGTCCTTACCTCGCCGGGGGTAATACTCATTAGATACGGGGCTATCGAGCAGATTCGCGACGACGTTGAGCATACCTTCTTCCCGGAGGTACTGGATATCGATGAAGCAAGAACCCCAACCGTTAAGACGGTGGAGGGATGGCTCATTGAGGCCGGTTTCCAGGACATCGTATCTCAGGAGATAGTCCAGCAGACCTTCGAGACAAGCACTGAACACCTGAACATGGCCAAGGCCAAGGGCAACTCTGTTTTGAGTATGATTTCTCCGGAAGCCTTTGAAAAGGGCATTCGCACCCTGACGCAATATATCGAGAACAACCCGGACGACCCCTGGTTGCTGCACGATAAGATTGAACTAACGGTCGGTTACAAGCGTAATAAGCTCCGGGTGAGTTAGGACTCCGAACCTGATTCAGCCTTCCTGGTGAGTCCTGCGAAAGGTAGTCATTTTCCGGGAATGGTCGCCGAAAACCTCAACGCCACCGGCACTATCTTCTTCGGGCTCAACCTTTGAAGTCCCTACGTCAGGAGATTCTTTAAAATCACCTTCTGCAACCGCCAGTAACTCTGACCCGTTCGTCAATTCGCTCCGGTAACTACTTTCAGCCGCAACTGTCTCTTCCTTCGATACCTCTTCGGCCACCCGTTGCCTCTCCCTGTCCAGGGCTATTCTGCCGAGCTCGGCAACGTTGAGGGCAGCCCCGACCAGACCAGCAACGGTCATAAGCAACTCGGCTACCTCTTTATCAAGGCGCTTTTTGGTCCGACTAGCCACGCCGATAACACCCTGAGTACGATAGGTCCTGATGGGGACAGCTACCAGCGAGCGGAACCCGGCCAGACCGAACAACGACAGCCCGTCCCTGCTATCGCGGGACAAATCGGGGACAACCACCTTCGACCCGACAACCACCCGCTCACCCAGATTTCGCTGTGAATCCATCAGGCTGAGCATTGGCATCATTTCAGACCTTCTACCACGGGAAGCGACCAGTCTCAGGTTTCGGTCCTGTGAACTGACTAACTGGACCCAGCCGTAGTCGACCTTCAGGAGGTGTAGGAGCTTGTCCAGCACCATCTCGACAAGTTGCTGTGGTTCATTTGACAGGGCCAGCACATAGCCGACCTCATTAATGATAGAGAAAATTTTCTGGTTTTTGATAAGCGCCAGCCTTGGTCAGTGGTCAGGTTTGGTTATCTTATTATAGCTTATCCGGGTATTGCGGGTAAAATCTATCAGGTCGCTATTGACATCTTACACGGAAACGTGTATAGTTAGTGCAAGATGCCGATTAAGATCCTGGACGAAACGGTTGCCTCACAGATAGCCGCCGGGGAGGTCGTGGAGAGGCCGGCCTCGGTGGTCAAGGAGCTGGTGGAAAACTCTCTCGACGCCGGGGCATCACGGATTTTGGTAGAGGTGCAGGGTGGCGGGGTAAACCTCATCCGGGTGACCGATGATGGTTCTGGCATCCCGCCGGATGAGCTTGAGCTTGCCTTCAGCCGCTACGCCACCAGCAAGGTAAGCAGCATCACCGACCTGACGTCAATCATGAGCTTCGGCTTTCGTGGTGAGGCCCTGCCCAGCATTGCCGCCGTCGCCGAGGTCGAGGTGGTCACCTGCACCACCGACGGTTTTGCCGGTGAATCGCTCAGCCTGAAAGATGGCAAAATTGTCAAGCGGGGCCGACAGGCACACCTGAAGGGAACCACCGTCTTAGTACGCAACCTTTTCCGTGCGGTGCCGGCCCGACTCAAGTTCTTGAAGTCGGTCAATACGGAGAACGGCCACATCGCCAGGGTGGTCAGTGAGTGTGCCCTGGCCTGCCCTGAGGTTAGATTCAGCCTGACTATTGATGGTCGCGACGTGCTGAGTACCCCGGGGAGCCGACAGCTGCTTGATGCCGTTATCGGGGTCTACGGACTGGAGATTGCCCGGAACCTGCTGGAGATAAAGACAGCCAGTGATACCTGGCAAGGTAATAACCCGACGTCATCACCGGTGGTTAGCGGTATGATAGGGTCGCCATCCCTGAACCGGGGTAATCGCGACTACCTCAGCTTCTTCGTCAACCGTCGTTCGATAAGGAGTCGACTTCTCAGCTGGGCGGTCGAGGAGGCCTACCGCGGACTTCTCATGCAGGGTCGACACCCGGTGGCCATTATCAACATCACCATTCCGCCCGGCGAGGTGGATGTCAACATTCATCCCACCAAGGCCGAGGTGAAGTTTCGCGACGAGCAGACCGTTTTCAGGGCAGTGCAAAGGGCTGTCCGCGGCACACTGGTCGAGCTGGCACCGGTTCCCCGAATCGACGAGCCGGCAGCCACCTACAAAGCCCCGCCAGTAATAACCGCAGGGCAACTCTGGGCAACCCTCGGCAGGGAAGTTGCCCCGACGGACGAACATGTAGCGACCGAGCCAACCACGCCCGGCTCGCTGCCGGCGCTGCGCGTCCTGGGGCAGGTGGACGGCACCTATATTATTGCCGAGGGTCCCGACGGACTCTACCTCATCGACCAGCATGCTGCCCATGRGCGTGTCCTCTACGAGCAGTTTCGCGAGCAGCAGGCGAAAAAGCATATCGAGGTGCAGGGACTACTGGAGCCGGTACCCTTCGAGGTCACCCCGCAGCAGGACGAGGTCCTCAGGGCCGGCCACCAGCAGCTTACCGAGTCCGGTTTTTCAATCGAGCCCTTTGGCGACCGAACCTATCTGGTACGGGCGATTCCGGCGCTGCTCGACCGTAAGGACTGGACAGGCATGGTCCGAGAGTTGCTGGACAACGCCGCCGAGGGGAAGGTGACCGACTGGCCGGATGAAATCGCCATCACCCTGGCATGCCACAGCGCGGTCAGGGCCGGTAAAGTCCTCAACCACGAGGAGATGCGGGGACTTATACAGCAACTGGAGCAGTCCGATATGCCACGCACCTGTCCGCATGGTCGGCCGACCGTTCTGCATATGAGCTCACATCAACTTGAGAGGGAGTTCCGCCGGAGCTAGCGGGTACGGAACCGACTACACCTCGTAGCCAGCCTTCGACATTATTTGCCGGATTGAGCGACAGGCCGGTGAGTCCTCGGGCAGGTCGAGGAGCGACTTCCCCGTCAGGTTGAATTTCTTGAGGTCGACGTCGTAATCCATCTTGCCGAGGTAGGTCTCACCGGTATCTTTCAGATATTGCTCCGACTCATCATCGAACTCGTAGTTTCCCACCAGAAAGAGTCGCCCGTAGGTGATGCCCACCTGTTCGGTGATTTTTTTAATTCTCTCGACGTGTGTGACCGACTTCCTTGAGGGGTCGACAATCACGAAGAGGTCGTTAATGCAGGGCACCACCTTACGGTTGATGTGTTCCAGTCCGGCGGGGGAGTCGATAACGATGCTTTTGTAGTGCTCTCCGACCGCCGGGATGATGAACTCGAAGAGGAAGTTAGCCGAACGGTAGTCGCCTTCGGTCCACTTCGGGCCCAGTGATATCAGGTCGAACCTTTCAGACTGGTACTGGGTATACCACCTGAGCAGCCACGGTATCTTCACCGTTGCCGGCGAGCCTGCCAGTTCGGTGAAGGCGTCTTCGTCTTCAATGTCGCTGGTCAGGTCGGAGAGGGTCTTCACCGGTACCTCGCGGTCGGCTTCAGTCTTAACGCGGGCCGACTCCAGGTCTATGCCGAGCATCGTGCCCAGGCTCTGGTCAGGGTCGATATCGAGCAGAAGCAGAGGTGGTTTCAGGTATCTAGTGAGCAGGGCGACGAAGGTAGACTTGCCAGTGCCGCCGCGACCCGTAGCCATGATGATACGACCCGCCCTCTCCAGCGACCCGGTTGCCCGATTTATCCTGGCGGCAGCGGCGATTATCTCGGCACCAATACCTTCTTCGTTGTACATCAGTAATACCTGCCCTATTCTCCCAGCTTTATCACCCGGGGCCGACGCCTGGCTGTGTCAGCCGCATTCAGCGGGTTCACCACCGGAGGCGAGGCCTCATATACGGTAACGACCCTTTTTAGACCGGAGAAATGAGAACGTATGGCGTGGATTTCCTCCGGCGGGAGCGGACTGACGGCACAAGGGCGCAGCGGCGTGTTTATCTGGACCTCGTCAGGCAAAATCTGCCGGACAATTCGGGCCATTTCGGCAGCATGGTCTCTATTGTCATCAATAAACATTATGTCAATTGTAAGCTTCCCCCGATACGCCTCGCGGAACAGCCCGATAACCTCTATTATCTCGCTGATTCGACTCTTTATGCGAGGGCGGTTTATCCGGTAAAACAGGGCCTCATCCGGTGCATCCAGCTTGGCAATCACCACATCAGCCCGTGCCAGTTCGTCACGGACGTCCGGTCTTGTCAACAGGGATGAGTTGGTTATTACAGCGACCGGTACGTCCAGATTCGACCTGACGAGTCCGATTGCTTCCCCGAGGTTGCTGGCCAGGGTCGGCTCCCCCATTCCGGAGAAAGTGGCATAGTCGATATCCATGCGCGGTAATGCCCCCAGCTCCTGCGCCAGAAGGTCGAGGCTGACGAACTCCTTTCGACGGGCGACCGCACGTCCGGTGCTACCGAGCTGGCAGTAGACGCAGTCGAAGGAGCAGAGCTTGTGTTCGCTGGAGAGCATATCAATGCCCAGTGACCTGCCCAGGCGCCAGGAAGAAACCGGGCCATAGAAAATATCCCCCATCAGTCCTGCCCGGGCTTCCCCTTCTTCAGGAAGAACTTCAGTGTCCGAATCTCACCCACCCCTCGTAGTCCTGAGGCCATCGCCGTCAGGATACCGGCAATATAATCGCGGGGAAAGCCCTTAAGTGGTACGGCAGAATCATTGACCAGCAATGTCACCCGGTCGTCCTTCGACCTGATGAATCCCGTCTCCAGCAGGTCGACCAGCCCGGTGATATCGTCCAGAGAGAACTGTCTTACGCTGGTATCCAAGGGCTCGTCACTGACAATGGCCGCCAGCTTCTTAACATTCTTGAGCGGCGGCCCGACCTGTCGACGGTGCACCTCTATCTTGGGGGCATTGTCCTGCTTGAAGCCCTCAGCCAGAATAATATCATAGTCCTCGGCAAAGATGTGTGCTATATCTTCAATGGTGGCCTCAGCCATCGGTTTTATCATCGTTATCTGTGTTGAGGTACGGATAATGGTTGCCTCGCTACCGGCCTGAATATGCCGCCAGCTGTCCTTTCCCGGCTCGTCGAGGGTGACATCGTCCCGGGTATGCTTGATAGTGGCTACCCGGTAACCCCGCGATTTCAGTTCGGGGATGAGCTTTTCGATGAGGGTAGTCTTGCCCGACTTCGACTTACCCACAATGGAAACAATTGGTGCCATTCTAACTTCTCCCGTAGTGGTATTCAGTACTGACGGTACGTTTTTTTCCAGGGCTCCTTCTTGACAACCTGGTAGTCCCGCAAAGCATCCTTAAGAACGCTGACCGCCTGGATAGCGCAGTGGACATTCCCCTCTGGCAGTCCGCCCAGAGCCCGCAGTACATCCTGCTGGCCAATCAGCATTGCCTCGGTGACGGTCTGGCCTCTGGCAAGCTCGGTAATCATACTCAACGAGGCAATAGTGGCAGCACAGCCATCCGTCCAGAAAGAAGCCTCTATAATCCGGTCGTCCCTGAGCCGGAGCCACATCTTGATATTATCGGCACTGGCACTGGTAAAACTGGCAAAACCGTCAGCGCCAGGCAGGCTACCGAAGTTCCGGGGATGCAGGGCATGGTCTATAACCATCTCCGTATAGACGCCTTGCATCTGGTCGAGTGCCCGCCTCTGTGAATCATTCAGTTCATTTGCCATCTCGCCCAACTCTATTTTACTGAAAGCCTGGCACCAGCAGCAAGCAGGTACAAATCGACAGTGCTCGTCCCGCTATTTGGGAGGCCTTTCACCGAATATCCGACTGCCA
>DUFD01000006.1 GCA_011171075.1 Dehalococcoidia bacterium
CACTTACCCTCCGCGACGAGGGCATCCTGTTTCTCCTTGAAGCCGCTGTCCCGGTACACGTCAGGCCGGAGCGAAAAGACGATATATCCGCCGGATTTGGTTATGCGGATTAGTTCATCGAACGAACTGGCCGGAGCGTGGCCTACTGTGAGCACACCGATGCTAATTACTGCATCGAAGGAATCGGTGGCGTAGTCCAGTGGTTCTCCCATCACCATCTGGTGGAACTCTCGATAAGCGTTTTTCTTCTTTGCCTCCTCAAGCATGCCAGGTGACAGGTCCATGGCTACCAGGTCGCCGTAACCCTGCTCGGCCAGCAGCTTGCCTACCAGGCCGGTACCGGCACCGGCATCCAGTATCCTGGCTTGTTTAGGTACATAGCGAACAAAGAAATCAACCGCCCGCTGTGGCCCAAGCCAGCCAAACTCATCATCAAGGTCAGCGTCATAGTCCTTAGCCCATTCGTCGTAGCGGTCTGATAGCTCCTTGTTATCGCTCGAGGAGTAAATCCACTGTACCCTATCGCGTCTTTCCATTATTTATTATCTCCTTTCATGGATTGATATTGCATTCCTGTGACTAACTCACCCGCCGACGCTGCATGATACGCCGTGTTCTTCAAAGATGCGTCGCACTGACTCGACCTGCTCCGTTGGTGGGGTGGTGAAAGCCTCACCCGGATACGGCCTGTCCAGGGTCTGATATTTTGCTACACCGAGTCGGTGGTAGGGGAGTAGTTCTATGGCTGCCCTATCCCCGAGCGTTTTTACGAACCGGGCTGTTGCCACTATGTTCTCGATGTTATCATTCACACCTGCTACCAGTGGTATGCGGCAGAGCATCTGTACTCCGCTGGCTGCCACGATTCTGGCATTACTGAGAATCAGGTCATTGACTACGCCTGTAAAGGACTGGTGGCAGTATGTGTCCATGTGCTTGATGTCATAGAGGACGTAATCAGTGAATTCCAGCACTTCCCTCAGGGTGTCCGGGTCGGCGTACCCCGAGGTGTCCAGGCATGTGCCGATACCGGCTTCACGGCACTTCCGGAAGAGGGAGACCACGAAAGCAGCTTGTCTCAGAGGTTCACCGCCTGAGACTGTCACTCCACCGCCACCGCTCTCATAGAATGACCTGTCGCGGTAGACTTCATTAAAGGTATCTTCGACAGTTATTAGTCTGCCGTAGATGGTAAGGGCATCGGTGGGGCAGGCATTGATGCATTCCCCGCATAATGTACATTTGCCCCGGTCAAACTGGATACCGCGTCCGGTATCAAAGGTAATTGCCCCTTCAGGGCACGCATCGACGCATTTCTCGCAGCTGTTGCAGAGACTCCTTAATATGCCCAGCTCCGCCCCGGGATTCATCGACTCGGCGTTGGAGCACCACTGACATTTCAGCGGGCAACCCTTGAGAAAAACGGTCGTGCGTATACCGGGGCCATCATGCACGGAGAACTTCTGGATATTGAAGATTACTCCGGTTGATTCCGCAGGTGTCATTTTGTCTCCACGGGGGCTCTTCGTTCTTGCTTCGCTCATTTGCGTCTCAGCAGGGTGGTTAAAGCGTTTGTTCGGTGCGGGCGATAATTTCGTCCTGTACCTCAGGTGCCAGTAGCACGAAATAGGCGCTATAACCGGCTACCCGTACAATCAGGTCCTTATATTGCTCGGGGTGCTCTTTAGCTTTACGCAGGGTATCGGCATCCAGTATGTTGTACTGGATGTGCGATCCCCCGTTTCTCATAAACGTCTCCGTGAAATCGGCCACCTTTTCGGCAAACTGGCTGTTCTTAAAAAGGGCCAGAGGGAACTTCTGGTTAAGCACGGCTACGCGGGCATCTGTGAAATCTGCCCTGATGGCCGAGTTGCAGACGGCGGTCGGGCCGTTGGTATCCGCTCCCTGGGTTGGGGACAGAGACGCATCGGCCAGGGGCTTGCCTGCCTTGCGCCCGTCCGGTGAAGCCCCCACTCCCTTCCCGCCGAAATAGTGCCAGGTAAGGCCCTGCCGGATAACCGTGTACTTCGAGCCAAACGGTGTTCTTTCGGATTCAAGCAACCGTGGTATTATCTTACCGACGTCACGCACCATGTAGTCGGCCTCATCGATATCGTTGCCGTACTTGGGGATATTGAGGCACATGCGGCGTATCTCCTCGCCGCGTTCACCGGCAAAGTCGGAGTCCAGCGCCTCCAGGAGTTCATCCATGGTCAGTTTCTTCTCATCGTAGACCAGCTCCTTGATGGCGGTCAGGGAATCACCGGCGGGGATATAGCCCCGGTCGATGACGTCCCAGACGGGGTGGTCTGCGGGCTCAGAGAACTGGCCGCCCATCATGATGTCGTAGCCGTTCTCGAGGCAGCCGGTGGAGAAGGTCGAGTGCAGGGGAACGCGCCATGTGTTGAGCTCGGTCTTGTGGGCAACGTGGTTGCGGTGGATATATCGCTTTAGCTGGTAGGTTACCTGTTTCTCCAGAGCTGCAAATAGCTCTTCGAATGTCTTGAAATCTCTGGGGTCGCCGGTCTCGATGCCAATCTTCTTGCCGGTCATCGGGGCCATGCCGTTGTGCAGGGTTATATCCAACAGCAGCGGCAGGTTTACATAAGATATTGCCTTGCAGTGATAGCCCTGGTTTTTGGGGTGGGCGTATGAGCAACCGAGGTAGGCATGGTCCCTGGCGTCCTCTACGGGGACCCCCCGTTTTACAAAGAAACTGGTGACGGAGTCGCCGTTAAGGAACTGGGGATGACCGGCCCCGGTCACTTTATTAGTCTCAATCGCTTTCATCATCGCCCAGCGCGGAATACCTTCGTGCCAGGTAAAGGAGAAGTGCGGCTCGGCATATTTCAGCAGTCCCACCATATGGAGAAAGAGGTGAGTAAGCTCATTACAGGCATCACCGCCGTCCCTGGTGAGACCGCCCAAAGTGATGTTTGATATCTTGTTTGTCTGGATGGCCTCACGCATCACGACCTGGGCGCACTGCTCGCGCCTGCCGAAAAGGGTGATAAATCCCCCGATGATGTCGGCGGCCTTTTCTATCGTGATACGGCCTTCGTCGATATCCCTCTTGAAATATGGGTACAGGCACTGGTCATAACGGCCGCAGTAGTCACCGATACGGCCGTTCTCCAGCACCTTACCAAGCTCAACGAATGACGCTGTCTGCACTGCCTCGTGGAAAGTGCGTGGCGGGTTTTCCGGGATGTGAAAGCAGACCTCGACCATTTCTTCGAGTTCAGCGCGCCGTGACGGGTTGCTTTCCTGCTCTGCCAGCTCGCGTGCACGCTCGCCGTATCGGCGGGCAAAGGTTATCAGCCCCTCGGAGACAAGTAGTACGGACTGCCAGAACCACATTTTCTCCGGGTCATCTATGCCAGTCTGTTCAGCGTGGTCCAGTTTTTCCTGTACTTCCTCGATAATGCCCCGGAGCCCTTTGGCAAATACATCATCGTAGTTGGTGATGCCGTATCCCGGCGGGGCATAATGATAGGCTGCCTGGCCTTTGGCATCGACCAGGTCGTCCTGCCAGGTGCCCCAGATTGCGTGGCTGACTTGCTCTTCGATTTCACGGTTGGTCTTGCCTTTGAAGTAGTCACTGTGCTCCTGAAGTTCCCGCTCGACATCCTCGTCCAGCTTACCGATTACGTTGAGGCCACCCATGGTAATCTCGCCCTTTTTGGACTGCTCCAGCAGGTCGAGTACCCAGCTTGAGTCGTAGTTAATGATGGCATACGAGCCTCGGAAAAACTTGGTGATGCTACCAACCATCAGCTCGTTATCGAAGATAGCTACCGGCACGTTTTCGAGCACCTTCTTGACTGCCTGAGCAATCCGCAGCTGAATGGGCTGCCCTTCGGTCTCTTTCCAGGACTCCATATAATATGTACCGCGCTCACTGGCCAGTTTGGGAACATCGTCCAGGTAACGCTGTTTCAGGCCTGCAAGGCGTTTGTTCAGCTTGATATTATCTATTTCATCCAGTATCTTCTGGTCGACTTCATAACCGCTCTTCGTTTTTGTAACCATTTCTCTATCCTCCGTACATCCGCTATGCTGCGCTCAGGGATTCGACCACGGCCACTGCCTGGAAGCCGTCGGCACCGTAGCCGTCGGCGCCAATGCTCCGGGCAAAGTCCTCCGAGACAGGGGCGCCACCGATGACTACCTTTACGCTGTCCCTGAGGTCGTTGTCTTTGAGGGCCTGAATGGTCTCACCCATGTGTACCATCGTGCTGGTGAGCAGCGCCGAAAGGCCCAGGAATTGAGGTTTTTCTGCTCTTACTGCCTCCACGATAGCCTGGGGTTCGACATCATTTCCGAGGTCCTTGACAATATAGCCCGCCCCTCGCAGCAATATCGATACGATGTTCTTGCCGATATCGTGGAGGTCTCCTTTGACAGTGGCGACAAGGATGGTGCCTTTGGCGCTGATGCCACTCTGAGTCAGATATGGCTCAAGTATTTCCATGGCGTTGCCCACTGCTTCCGCCGAGGCAAGCATGTCAGGAATAAAGTATTCCTTGGCCTCGAATTTCTCACCGACCACGCTCATGCCGGCCGTAAGGCCCTTGTTGATAATGTCGGCGACGCTGACGCCGTCGGCAAGGGCCTGTTCGACCAGTTCGGTGACTCCCGGTTGACCGACCAGCCCTTCGTCCATGCCCTCGTCGTCCGCGGTTACTCTGCCCTGTATCACGTTCTCTTTAATCAGACTGGTAATATCTTCGCTCATCTTGCTCTACCTCTCTCGTATGGGTCATCAATCACGCAGCCCGGGCAACAGGCCAGGAATCTGCTGATATACCTCTTTTATTGTTTTTTCGTCAATATGGCGACGCGGCAGTGCCATTATCTCGTCGAGCCGTTCCTTTGCTCGCAGCAATGTCTCATCTGTCAAGCCCTTGCTCTCGAAGGGGTAGGGTGGGGCAATCTCGCCGGAGTGCAAAGCTTTACGCACAAACCGTACGTAGAGCTTGTGCGATGTGGCCATCACCCTTTTAGCCTGCTCCAGGCATTCGGATACCTCACTGTTGGATATGGCAGGCTGTGCCAAAAGCCTTTTCAGCATACCGATATGGGCGTCATCCAGTATGGCTTGCACGGCGCAGAATGTGTTGGTTCGCTCCAACAGGCCGAAGGCGTAGTGCAGATACTGGGGTCCGGACATGGCTACCATGATTTGCGAGAACAGCCGTTCCACCGAGCTCTGTATACCTGGCACGTCTGCGTCGGAGACACCTGCACTGGAATAGCTCGGCAGACCATAGTAACGTGCCATCTGCACGCAGTCGATGTTGTACTGGCTGAACTCAGGCGCTCCGTAGGAGTCGTTGAGGTCGTCCATGTTGGCCCTGCCGGGCACGCTACCGTAGATAACCGGCGTACCCTTGTTCACCAGCTGGGTTAAGGCTACGCCCGTCAGGATTTCGGCGTTTATCTGGGCGATGATACCTGCCTCTATGATGGGGGCGGTGGAACCGCCCTGAGGCGCACTGGAGATGACCACGGGGATGCCTTTCCTGGCTATCTCCATCGTCTTCTGTGTCGTGTCGTCCACCAGTTGAAGCGGACTTTTTATTATTGAGGTAATTATCGAGATAATGGGGTTTTCCTTGAATTTTTTCTCCCCTCCGGCAATCAACTGTGCCATTTTGACGACATTATCGAGCTGCCCAAGCTCCGTCAGCCCCGCCATCACGTGCTTGGTGGTATTGTTCAGAGAGGCAAAGAACTTGTTGCCGTCCTTGTTTTCGTCGTTGATATCGTCGTCCTGAATATTGACAGGACGCAGGAAACCGTCCCATGAATCGAGGTGCTCGCAGAGGTGTGCTGCCTGCGCCAGCCTGTCCGTGGTGCCCTTGTGAATGTTGAACACCGGCAAAGCTGCTTCCTTGTTTGGGTCTACTTTGCTGACGAAAGGCTCTATATCCACATCGAGCCAGTTATTGGCCTCGGAGCCAGAGGCAAAGCGTACCCTCGGCTCGCGGCTATCAAGGATAAGGCAGTTATCTTCATCGCGAGCGCCCAGCTTCACCACTTTGGGTGCCGCTACTACCGCCTCTGTGATAACCTTCTCCGGTATCTTCAGCAGCCAGCTCTTACCGCCTTCATTCCCAAGGGGCGCAACCTCGGCCCCGCTGTCACCAAAGATATCGGCAGCGTCTTTGTTATAGCAGATAATGCCAAGGTCAAGAAGGATATCCAGCGAAGCCCGGTGGATTTTCTCTATCTGCTCTTCATCTAAACGATTATATGGCTTTACGAGTACTCCGTTCCTCGGCATGGTATCACTCCTAGGTTACCAGGACGCCTTTCCGATGGGCCCTGATGTACCGCCGGCACTGGGGGTCCTTCTCGGTAAGGACATCAGCGGCTTTAATGAGACTCATAGTCCTGGCGTCAAGCGGGTCGAGTATTGCGGCGTCAAGCCCGGCATGGGCTGCCATTACCAGAAAGGTCCGGTTCACCAGCTTCCTGCTGGGCAGGCCGTAGGAAATATTGCTCAGGCCGACTACCGTCTTTGCCTGTGGATACTTCACTTTAATTCTCTCGATGGTCTTCAAGGTAATTGATGCCTGCCCCGAGTCAACACTCACGGGAAGCACGAGCGGGTCGAAATATACCTGCTCTTCCTTGATATCGAACCGTGTCAGTTGGTTCATGATTGCCTTGCAGGCAGCCAGTCTCTCATCGACGCCGCGGGGTATTCCTTCGGCACCCATTGCCAGCGCTACCAGCCGTACTGGACGTCCGGCTATCAGAGGGCCGATTGTCTCCAGCTTCTCTGCTTCAGCATTAACAGAGTTAATCATCACTTCTTCGCCCTTGTACTTCTGCATGGCGGCCTCGATGACGCCGGGGAAATCACTGTCGATTGCCAGTGGTTTATTGGTAGCTGCCTGCACGACTTCTACCGCCCACTCCATGGATGCCATCTGCGCCTGCTGGCTCTGGTTTCCTGTACCAACGTTAACGTCTATAAAATCGGCACCGGCGTCAGTCTGGGCCTTCGCCAGTTCTATGATATAACCCTCGTTTCTGGCGACGATGGCTTCAGCAACGAGCCGGTTGGACGCGTTGATTCTCTCTCCGATTATCAGCATCTGTTCAGTCCACAATCCCCTTAATTTCAGCAAGTATCTGTCGTCTGACCGTTTCGGGCAGGCTGTAGTCATTCTCGGCGATGAGCTGCCGTGCGATTTCCCTGGCCTTTTGCCAGGTAGCCTTGCTCCCCTTGTTTTCCCAGTCCTTACGGCTATCCCGGTCGCTCAAGGTGGGCAAGTAGTGCTCGCTGCGCATGAAGCGCCTGGTATGCTTAGCGGTGACGAAGTTACCGCCCGGCCCCACCTCTTTTATCAGGTCGTAAGCCAGTGTCTCGTCGTCCACCCTGATGCCTTCGACCGCCCTCATTATCATTCCAAGTATCTCGTTGTCAGTGACCAGCTTTTCGTAGCAGACTGACATGGCGAATTCCATCAGTCCGGCGGCATCGTGGATGAAGTTCGAGCCTGCCAGTGCACAGAGCAGTGCCGAAATGGCGGACTCGTAGCCGCTCTGGGCGTCCAGCATCTTTGAATCTGTCATGCCGCCGGTGGCGTAGAAGGGGAGCTTGTAGAACTGTGCCATCTGTGCCCCGGCTGCGTTAATCAGTCCCATCTCGACCGAACCGGCAAGGTAGCTGAGATTGGCCAGGTCCGTACTGGTGGCCACCGAGCCAAAGATGACTGGTGTCCCCGGATTAACTATTTGTGAGAGCATGACACCCATCAGTGAGTCCACTGTCTGGATGACTAGGTTACCGGCCAGCGTCACCGGTGAAGTAGCCCCGCAGAGGGGCTCTGCGGGACAAACCAGCGGAATACCGCTCTGTGCAATGTCAACCACCAAATCGCCGTATTGAGCGTCCAGCTTCAAGGGGCTCATGCTGCAGGCTATCATCGAGATAAGCGGGCGTTCCCGCAGGGCTTCTGCAGAACCGGCCACTATCTCGGCCATGCGTATTACCTGTTTTACCCCCTCCGCAGTATAAACACCCCCCATAACATGCTTGGTGCTGTTGTCCAGTCCGGCGAAGAACCGGTTGACGTCCACCTGTTCTACGGGTAATTCGTTTGGGTAGGTGGAGAGCATCAGCAGGTGGATATTCTCCAGTCGGTCGACCAGCCTGGAGAGTCGTCGTATGTCTTCCAGGGTAGCTGGCCGTTTCCGGTCAGTATCCGGCTCGTAGATATATAGCGCTGTGCCTCCGGTACCGGCGTATACCCGACTCCCCCCGAGAATGATGTCATGCTTTTCTTCCTGTCCGCAGAGCCTGACCTCGGAGGGTGCTGCATCTATCAGTTCCAGCACCTTTTCACAGGGCAGATGTACCAGCCGCTTTTCCCTGTCCACCCTGGCCCCGGCTTTCTGGAAAAGCTCAAGGGCTGTTTTCGAGTTTACCTGGAAGCCTACGTCATCAATCACGTGCATGGCAGTATCATGCACTTTGTGTACGGACTCTTCGGACAGAGGCTTGTAGCTACCTCCGATGACACCTTTTCGAGTGGTCTTCATTAAGTCCACCCCAGGATTTACCTTCTGCCCGGACATTCATGTCGGCAGCAGGTTCTGCACGGGTTGTAGCTCTCAATACCACATTCAGAGGCGCCGATGCCAATGATGCCCGATATCGACTTCTGAGGTATCATCAGACACTCGTCAGTCAACTTGATAAAGGCCGAACTACCGTTCATAGAGCGGAAAAGCATCCGCTGCTGGTCTACATCCCAGTCACAGTAACCCGGACTGAACCGCCGGCTCGTGGAGAGCCCTAGGGCGTGGGCCCGCTGGGTAACAACATGTTGTACGTGTTTAGCGACCTGCTCGGCCGCATCTGAGCCAATGGCGTCCAGTACCCTGGCATGCACAACTAAGCCGTTATCCGTCAGATGACTGACCGCTTCTTCAAGGTAGCCATCGATGGTCAGGGCAAAGACGGCCACTTGTTCGCATTTCTTCAACAGTCCGGAGATTACCCGGCTTTGGAAAATGGCCCCGTCTTCGACGAAAACGTTTGAACCAATAACGAAGTCAATATCCCTGATGACATATGAATATACCGGATTGATTAACTGGCTGGCATTTTGCACATATTTGTGCACCAGGGTCTTCATGCGAGCCGGTGGCTCACAGCTGGTATCGTAGCCAACATCTCGCAGAATCCTTCCTTCATTTATTTCAACTTTTATATGCTCGCTAACAGTCGTCATATTAACTTCTTCCTCTAATCTAAGCCCTATTCGAAATGCTGTTTGTTATAAAAAATTCCTCTCTGCATACGCTGTTATAGGCAGTCTGTTCATCAGCGGGAATGAGCTAGGTCTCGGAGTATCTACGAGATTTGCTCGGGGAAAAGCATAAGAAGAGCTACGGAACGTACATTTCAGGTGTTTTATGCTTAGTCAGGGGTGGATTCCAGCTGGTGATACTCCTAACCAGCTCCGATGGTCATGGTGAGCGTCCTCACCCAAAGTGCGAAGGATATATGAAATATGTAAGACGAGAAAAGTATTCTCCCCATTTGGTAATTCTATGTGTCATCTTTTTGACTCCCCCCTAGAATTACTTAATGCAGCTTACCATGTCGCTTACCTTTTGTCTAATGCTGGACGGTATAACTGCCCCTATGACAGGGTGGTGGTTATTAGATGCTGAACCCCCTTTGTCCCATATAATCCCTCCTCAATCAGCGAGAACAGGTCACCAGTGCTTCTCACGCTGGATGGCATGGGGAAAAGGGAAATAGTACTTTTGTTATGTGTGTCTGACAGGCCGATGTCGGGAGGAGCTGTGTTCTTGACTGGGTCTTCAGGCGGGCTTATTATGGCGGCAGTCTTGTAAAGGGAAATAAATAGTGAGGAGGGCACCATGAGCGTTAAACTCGAGCCGGGGGACGTATTTCTTACCCGGGGCCACTCGTTTATAAGCTGGGCAATCCGCTATTTCACCCGTGCCGCTGGGGAGAAGCGTACTAAAGTAAACCATGTCGGCGTGGTCGTGGAGGCGGGGGAGATAAAGACCGCCATCGTCGTCGAGGCGCTGAGCCGGGTGAAGCGCCATAAACTCTGGTCGCAGTACGGCCCGCCGCGGAAAGACGGAGTGGCCGTCTACCGCGCCACCAACCTGACTCCTGAGGAGGTCGAGATAATTGTGGCCACGGCCGAGAGGCAGGTCGGTAAGAAGTACGGCTATCTGAAGATTGCGGCGCATTTCCTGGACTGGCTTTTACAGGGTGTTTACCTTTTCCGGCGTCTGGTTCCAGACGGCAAGTACCCGATATGTTCCTGGCTGGTGGCGCATGCCTTCAGCGAGGCGGGTAAGCACTTCGGGGTGGAGCCGGGGGCAGCTACGCCGGACGACATCTGGGACTTTATTGTGGAAAACCCGGACAAGTATACGCAGGTCCGCCCGCTGGTGCCGCTGAGGGAGGAGTAAGATACCGGCCAATACAGGCTGGTGCCCGATACAACTACACCTTAATGATTTTTAAGTCACTTACCAGAATCCAAAGGGAGTTCTTGATATTGTTATGGGAAATCAGACCAAAGGTTGATGCTATATCTTTGTCAAATTTAACTAATACTCTCGGTTCTTTTGAAAAGCTTGCATAAACTGAACTCTCTTGTGGGTCTTGCTGGACAATTCCAGTCTCTCCCACCAGTTCCCAATAATTCTCACAATTGTCAATCTTTCCATCTGGGTGGGTAATACCATTAAATGATACAAGTTTTACCTCTTGACCGCTTATCATTTTAGTACTCCACACCTTACTCCTCAGATGTCCCCCCAAGAACTCAGCACTTAATCAACGGTACCTCAGTCCTGAGATTGTATCGCCTGTACCTGCCGGTGTCAATACACTCCACTCTCTCCCCTGTGGCCCCTCCGGACCACAAGGATGACCCTTTCGGGTCGTCAAACCTGACCCACGTGTGCCTTAGCGGGGTCATCCTTCCGGTGGGAGAATAGACCTGGAGCCGTCACCAGTTAGACTGCCGGTACTATGGGACGGTAGTACCTGTCAAGATACGACAAAATGGGGATTCGGCGTATCGGCAGGACATGCTAGAGTATGACTATACGGCTATCGGCCGGTCGGGGGGGACCGGTTTCTGGCAGGAGGTTGAGTGATGACGGCAGGGAAAATGCACTTCAGGTGTCCCATCTGCACCAGTGCCTTCAGTCTTGAGAGGAAGGCGGTGAGGAGTGACACTTTCTATTGCCCCGTTTGCCAGGAGGGCGAGATAGCCAGCAGTGTGGCAGAGCTGGAGACCGACCGGATAGCCAGGGCATTGCTGGGTGAACCGGGCGACTGGGTCATTATGCCGGCACCTGCGGAAACGATGTCCCGTAGCTGATTATTCCCACGTCTAAATAAATCATATATTTCCTTACCTATTATATATCTTACCGCGTCCGTTCCTCGTCACATTGGTCTATTGACATCCCCTTCTTAGTGATAACGGCTGCTGTCCGTTCGGACTAATCCGTTTTCTTTATGAAACCTTAACGAAACCTTTATAGTATCTTCATGTTCTTTATTCTTACGCTCATTTTTCTATGCTAACCTTTTTATTAGGTAGCAGATGTGGTTGTACTCCAAAAGGCTGATAGGGCGCTCAACCAGTATCTGTACTCACTCGCTCATGAATCCAGGAATTAGATAGCCGGAAAGCCCGGCTTCTGTATTCCGCTTAGGGGGGAAGAATGAGAGAGAAGATACTGCTGGTTGATGATGACGTTGAGTTTGCGGGATTAGCGAAGAAATGGCTACAAAAGGCCGGCTACGAAGTGCTGACAGCCGAAGACGGCAAATCCGGCCTGCGCCGCGTGTTCAGCAGTCGTCCCAACCTGGTACTTCTGGATGCCAATATGCCCGAGATGGACGGATTCGAGGTCTGCCATCGGATTCGGGTCATGAGTGATATCCCCGTTATCATGGTCACCGTTAACGGGCGCACCTCAGACCTGCTGAGGGGGTTCGACCTCGGTGCCGATGATTATATGACCAAGCCCCTCGACTTTGCCGAGTTAGTAGCCCGTGTTGCAGCTATCCTGCGACGGTGTTCGATGGAAATGGAGGAAGAGGCATCCGAGAGCTTTCATGATGGCGAGGTAGAGGTAGACTGGAGGAGCCACCAGGTCTACGTCAGGGGGAAGCCGGTAAAGCTATCGCCAACGGAATTCAATCTGCTTTCGTGCCTGATAAAGAACCGGGGCTGGATAGTAACCCACGAGCAGCTACTGCAGAAGGTATGGGGGCCGCACTACGTTGGCGACAAGTCATTCGTCAAGCTTTATATCAGGTACCTCCGCCAGAAAATCGAAAAGGACCCGCACAGTCCACAGCTAATCCTGACCGAACGCGGTGTGGGCTACCGCTTCGCCATAACGCGGGAGCCTATCTTTTCATCAAAATAGTTGTCAACAAACTGAATGGTAAATAGAGAAAGGGAAGCAGAAACGCTTCCCTTCCTGTTTTGTTAAGTGTGCTGTCCTAAGCGCCCTCTTCGTAGGCAACGACCCTGATGATACCGATGGTTGCGCCGTTGTCATCCGTGGTACAGGTGTCGCTTACCGAGATTATCCTCCGGCCTGCTTTCTCTGAGATAAACGCGTTCACCTGCTCATCGAGGTGGGAAAGCTCCTGCTTGGTGTGGAATACCTTGAGCGGAGAGGTGAAGGTTTTTACCTTTATCATGTGGCCCTCCTGCGGGTATATTCGTGCGCCGATTATACCATGCCGTGGCATAGATGTCGTGCGGACGGTGGTTATTTTCGGCGGGATTACGTTGTGCTATAATCAGCCTATGAAAAGAGAGCTTATGGATATCCTGGTATGCCCGGTGTGCAAGGGGGAGCTTGAGCTTACGGTGGAAGAGGAGAACGAGAAGGAAATCGTTACCGGTACCCTCTTGTGTGCCAAGTGTGACGTACGCTACCCGATTACCGATGCCATCCCCAACCTGTTGCCGCCGGAATAGCAACCGGATTCGGTTCAGTCGGGGCGATAGGTCACCCAGCTCTGGGGGGTCTCCCAGACCTCAACGCTGTCGATGGTGACCGGTCCGCCCGCCAGCTTCGGTTTTAGCTCTTTATATACCGTAGCTGCAATGTTCTCCGACGAAGGGTTTATCTCATCGAACGGCGGCACATCGTTGAGGCAGGTGTGGTCGAACCGCGACAGGATTTCGCCGAGGTATTGCTTCAGCAGACTGAAATCATAGGCCATACCGACATCATCGAGCTTTGACGCAGCCACCCTGGCCACGACCTTATAGCGGTGTCCGTGCAGGGCCTCGCATTTCCCCTGGTATCCGCGGAGGAAGTGCGCCGCATCGAAGTGCTGCTCGATGGCTATCGTGTACATATCGCCGCCCTAACCGTTCCCCGGCAACTTGAAGACACCCTGGACGCCCTGTTTTAACTCGGCCAGCATTTTTTCGGCGGACTTGCCGCTGACGGGGTGTATCAGCTTGGGGGCTATCTCGGCGAGAGGTACCAGCACGAAGGCCCTTTCCATCAGCCGGGGGTGGGGGACTGTCAGCTGGCGGTTCTTGATGACCTGGTCGCCGTAGAACAGGATATCGATATCAATCGGGCGTGGGGCGTTTGGCTTGTCCTCCTTCACCCTGCCCATCTTGGCCTCAATCCCCTTGGTCAGGGTCAGGAGTTCCAGCGGCGCCAGCCTGGTCTGGATGCGGGCTACCAGGTTGAGAAAGCGGGGCTGGTCCGGGTTTCCCACCGGCTCGGTCTCATAGGTGGATGAGACCTCGAACAGTTTGGCCCGCTGCGCAATCAATCTCAGTGCCTCGTTCAGGTTGTACTGGCGGTCGCCCATGTTCGACCCGAGGCTGAGGTAGACGTTTACGGCCTTATAGTCCTTGAGCTTACCGGAGCTGACCTTTTTCATGATGTCTTATTATATCACAGGTTATATCATAGGGGGTGATAGTCGGGTAGTGGGTCAATTTCAAGATAATTTGGTAAAAATGGGATAACCCCACTTGACAATCTGACCCATTGTGGTATAATTGATTGATGGATTGATTGATGGTTTGATAGGTGAAACATGGTGACGATAATAAAAGGTGATGATTACAAGAAAATAGGGAAAATAATAAGGCCAGATGGCAGAAGGCGAGTGGCTTTACCAAAGTCGCTAATAAAGGACGGCATATCCTTTCAAGTTTGGGCTAATAGTGAGGGGCAGATATTACTAGAGCCTCAAGTTACTATTCCGGCATCTGAATTGTGGGTGTTTGAAAATAAGGAAATACTAGCTTCTTTAGATAAGGCCATGTTTGAGTCAATGAATGGGCAAACAGTTAATCGGGGTTCATTCGCAAAATATGTAGAAGATGAAGCGTGAATTACGTTTTACACCTACTGCCGATGAGAAGCTCAGTCATTTAGAAAACACCCCGTCACTAAAAGGTGTACTTAAACAGGTTAGAAAAACACTAGCTTATCTAGAAACAAATCTCGGGGCTAAATCTCTACAAACACACCAGCATCATTCTTTATCACAACGGTATAGGGTTAAAGTATTTCAATCTTACGTTCAGCAAAATACTCCAGGTGCATATAGAACGTTTTGGCATTATGGCCCAGATGAAATAAATGATAGGGGAGTACGCATCCCAATTATTACAGTGTTGGATATTACCCCACACCCAAACGAATAAACTTACTTCCCCACCTAGCTTAAGCAGCTTTTCTAGCTATCTCAGAACGACTAGACCTTGATAACTCAGCAGCCCTAGCCTTACAACCCTTAAACCACCCTCCGCCACAGTTGACATAGCATCGGATTAAATGTTATTATTTAATGTTTGGCTTTCTTATCCAGTTCAGGCGTGGCGGGTTGAAGATTCAGGTCTCAATCTGCTATAGTTTAGCGAAGATGGATGAGCTTAGGCTCATCCATTAAATTGTGGAGGACATTAGAGTAAGTGCCGACAATCAATCAACTGGTGCGTAAGGGGCGCAAAACGGCCAAGGGAAAGGCCAAGACCCCGGCACTACATTATGGCTACAATGCCCTGAAGAACCGGATGTGGTGGGGAGACGGCTCTCCGCAGAAACGCGGAGTCTGCGTCCAGGTAAAGACCACCACTCCGAGGAAGCCGAACTCGGCGCTACGCAAGATAGCCAGGGTGCGACTGACTAACGGGATGGAGGTGACCGCCTACATTCCGGGTGAGGGACACGAGCTGCAGGAGCACTCGATGGTGCTGGTACGCGGCGGGCGGGTAAAAGACCTACCGGGCGTCCGCTACCATATCGTGCGGGGGGCGCTGGACGCCGACGGCGTGGTTGGTCGCCGCAAGGGGCGCAGCAAGTACGGCGTGAAGCGGCCCAGGGCGGCGGTCGATATTGAATAGGGGAGACGATGGCTAGGCGGGCTCGGACACTAAGAAGACCCCAGATTAGGCCTGATGCCAGGTACCAGAGCGTGGTACTGGCCAGGCTAATCAACAAGGTGATGCTCAACGGTAAAAAGAGTACCGCCGAGCGTATAGTCTATGATGCCCTCGACATGATGGGCCAGCAGGGTTCCAAGTCCCCGCTGACAGATACGGAGCAGGCAATAAGGAATGTCACTCCTCAGCTAAAAGTAAAATCACGTCGCGTTGGCGGCGCTACATATCAGGTACCGGTCGAGGTTAGTCCAGCAGTTGGTCTGTCGCTGGCTTTGCGCTGGCTGGTAGAAACGGCCAGGGCAAGAAGCGGCAAGTCCATGGCTGAGAAGCTGGCCGCCGAGCTCAGTGAAGCCTCAAAAGGGCAGGGAGTTACGGTAAAGAAGCGTGACGATACGCATCGCATGGCGGAAGCCAACCGCGCCTTTGCCCACTACCGATGGTGAAGAGGTGGTCCACGATTAGTCACAGTCCCACCATTACATTAAGGGGTACTATGCCCAGGAGTTTTCCGCTAGAACGGATAAGGAACATAGGGATTATAGCTCATATTGACGCTGGTAAGACCACCGCCACTGAGCGCATCCTGTATTACACCGGCCTCACCTACAAGATTGGTGAGGTAGATGAAGGCACGGCTGTGATGGACTGGATGGAGCAAGAAAGAGAACGCGGTATTACCATTACAGCGGCGGCGATAACGTGCTACTGGCACGACCACCGCATCAACATCATCGATACACCGGGACATGTCGACTTCACTGCAGAGGTCGAGCGTTCGCTCAGGGTGCTTGATGGCGGTGTGGTACTTTTTGACGGTGTCGCCGGTGTTGAAGCGCAGTCGGAGACGGTATGGCGGCAGGCTGACAGATATCGGGTGCCGAGGATTTGTTTCGTTAATAAGATGGAGCGACTCGGCGCCGATTTTCATAGGACTATTTCCATGATTGAGAGTCGGCTTAAAGCCACACCGCTGCCAGTCCAATTACCTATCGGCAGCGGTGAATCATTTAGGGGCATTATTGACCTGATAGAGGGCAAGGCCTGGACCTATGATGAAGAACCCGAGAAGCCACCGCAGGAGATAGCTATTCCTGAGTCAATGCAGTCACAATGCACCGAATATCGGCATGCGATGATAGAGAAACTGGCCGAGATTGATGACCATATCCTGGTAGCCTACCTCGAGGGTAGCGAAATCGCGGCCGCGGATTTGAGGCAGGCGGTAAGGAAGGCGACCCTGGCGGGCAGAGTGGTGCCGGTTCTCTGTGGCAGTGCGTTGCAGAACATGGGTATCCGCAAGCTGCTGGACGCAATCGTGGACTACCTGCCATCACCCGTGGACATGCCGCCTGTGCGGGCGATTGACACCAAGACAGACAGCGAAGTCACTCGCTCCGCCAGTGATGAGGCCCCGTTCTCGGCGCTTGCCTTCAAGGTGGTAACAGACCCCTATATAGGCAGGCTGGTTTATTTCCGGGTGTACTCCGGCAGGGTGAGGGCTGGCGCTCAGATATATAACTCGACTCGTAACAAGACCGAGCGTATCGGTCGTCTGCTCTTGATGCAGTCCAATCGTCGCGAGGAGATTGATGTTGCCGATACAGGCGCCATCGTAGCTACGGTGGGTCTGAAGAATACCTTTACCGGTGATACCCTGTGTCAGTCGAACCAGCCGATAATTCTGGAATCGATTCGTTTTCCTGAACCCGTACTGTCGATAGCGATAGAACCGAGGACTAGGGCTGACCAGGACAAGATGGGGGATGCCCTGCGCAAGCTGACCGAGGAAGACCCCACCTTTAAGGTTTACTATGACGAGGAAACCGGCCAGACAGTTATTGCCGGTATGGGCGAGCTTCACCTTGAGGTAATCGTACACCGGCTGCTGACCGAGTTCGGGGTGGGAGCGAAGGTAGGCAGGCCGCGTGTCGCTTACAAGGAGACAATCACGCTTCCGGTACAGAGCGAAGGCAGGTTTGTCAGGCAGACCGGTGGGCATGGTCAATACGGCCATGTTATTATTGAAATGGAACCGATGGAGCGTGGCGGCGGGTTTGAATTTACCAACCGCATCCACGGGGCGACTATTCCCAAGCAGTTTATTCCAGCAGTTGAGGCCGGTGTCAAGGATGCCATGGAGACCGGCGTATTAGCTGGCTACCCGATGGTTGATGTCAAGGTAGCACTGATTGACGGCAGCTACCACGAGGTCGACTCTTCAGAGATATCTTTCAGAGTGGCCGGCTCGATGGCTTTTAAGAACGGGGTACGCAAAGCCAAGCCTGTCCTGCTTGAGCCGATAATGAAGCTCGAGGTGGTTACACCCAAAGAGTTTCTCGGTGATATAATCGGCGATTTAAGTGCCAAGCGGGGCAGGATAGAGCTTATCGAGACCCACGGTGAAACGTGTATCATTCAGGCACTCCTGCCTTTGGCGGAGACCTTCGGTTACGCTACCGACCTGCGTTCGCAGACGCAGGGCAGGGCTACCCACTCGCTGGAATTTCATAGTTACCAGGAGCTACCGAGTGAGGTAGCGGAAAAGATTACGGATACGGCAGGTTTTGTGAAATATGCCTAAGCAAAAGATTCGTATCAAGCTCAAGGGTTTCGACCACAAACTGGTTGACCAGTCTGCCCAGCAGATTGTGGAAACGGTGGAGCAGACCGGCGCGGTAGTTGTCGGGCCGATACCGCTGCCTACCCATATTAAAAAGTTCAGCGTGATTCGCTCACCGTTTATCGACAAGGACTCTCAGGAGCAGTTTGAAATCAGAACGCACAAGCGTTTGATCGACATCGTTGAGACCACCTCTAAGACGATTGATTCACTGACCAAGTTGAATCTGCCGTCCGGCGTTGAGCTTGACATAAAACTTTAGCATGAGATTGTTTTAAGCAGGTTGTGAGATGTTTCCGGGTATTATCGGGAAGAAAATAGGTATGAGCCAGGTTTTTCAGGAAGATGGCAAGGTCGAAGCCGTAACCGCTGTTGAGGCCGGTCCGTGTTGTGTGGTGCAGGTCAAGACGGAGGAAGGCGAAGGGTATAGCGCCGTGCAGCTGGGGTTCGGTGAGGCCAAACGCGTTAACTCACCGGAAAAGGGACACCTCAAGGAATTGGGGAAGTACCGGCATCTGCGTGAGTTCCGCGTGGATGACATCGGCGAGTTGTCGGTCGGTGATAAAGTCGATGTCAGTATGCTCGAGGCTGGAGACCTGGTTGATATTACCGGGGTATCCAAGAGCAAGGGCTTTGCCGGAGTGGTGAAAAGGCACCATTTTGCTGGTGGCCCGAAGACACACGGACAGTCCGACCGCCACCGTGCCCCCGGCTCAATTGGTGCCACGACCACACCGGGTCGGGTATTTAAGGGGACACGTATGGCTGGCCGCATGGGTGGTGAACAGGTGACGGCGCGTAACCTGGAGGTAGTAAAGGCGGACCCGGAATGTAATCTATTACTTGTCAAGGGTGCGGTGCCCGGGAGCAAGAACGGGTTGCTGCTGATAAAGAAATCGAGTAAGGGGAAGTAGGCAGATGCAGGTTCCGGTGTACAAGCCCACCGGTGAAATCGTTGACATGATAGAGATTAGCGATCATGTTTTTGACGTGCCGTTCAACGAGGCAGTGGTGCATCAGGCGGTGGTCAGGCAGCGGGCTAACGCCCGCCAGGGCACAGCCAGCACCAAGACGCGTGGTGAAGTTACAGGCAGTACGCGGAAGCTGTATCGGCAGAAAGGGACCGGTTATGCACGGGCAGGCAGTGCTAAATCGCCTTTGAGGCGTGGTGGCGGTATCATGTTCGGGCCTAAACCGAGGAGCTACCACCAGTCGATGCCGAAAAAGATGAGGCAGCTTGCCTTGAGGTGCGCCCTTTCCGCCAAGGCCAGAGATGGCGAACTGGCAGTTTTAGAGTCGCTGACGTTTGAGGAGCCGAAGAGCAAGCAGATGGCACGGATTCTGGAGGCGCTCAACATAGATTCGACTGCTCTGGTCGTCACTTCAGAAGCGAAGGAGAATGTGGTAAAATCTGCCCGTAACCTGCCTGGGATTGAGACCCGCCCGGCCGATTTACTCAACGTGGTTGACGTACTCTCCAAGAAGATGCTGCTGATGGAGGTAGCGGCGGTACGCCGTGCCGAGCAGCTCTGGGGGGCGAAGTCCTCTGAGGAGGGTGAGTAATGCATCTTTATGAGGTATTACGCCGTCCTCTGATAACGGAAAAAAATGCGGCACTGCAGATGGAAGGCAAGTACGCCTTCGAAGTGGCTGGAGAGGCTACCAAGCCACAGGTGAAGCAGGCCGTGGAACTGGCCTTTAAAGTCAAGGTTATCGGCGTTAACGTAATGACAGTGCCTGGCAAAGAGCGGAGAATCGGGAGGCGGAATGTGCGCAAGCCGTCCTGGAAAAAGGCGATTGTTACGCTCCAGCCGGGGGATAGAATAGAGTTCTTTGAGAATGTGTAGGTATAAGGGGGCTATGTGGCACTAAAGACATATCGTCCGACGTCTCCCGGCAGACGGGCCATGTCCGGCTCCAGCTTCGAAGAGATAACCAAATCGAGGCCTGAGAAGTCGCTGCTGCGCCCGTTGAAGAAGAAGGGGGGACGCAACAATCAGGGGCGGATAACCGTTCGGCATCGGGGTGGTGGTGCCAAGCGCCAGCTGCGAATTATTGACTTCAAGCGGGACAAGATTGGGGTACCCGGCAGGGTGGCGACGATAGAGTACGACCCCAACCGCTCGGCGAGGATTGCCCTCATTCACTATGCGGACGGAGATAAACGGTACATACTGGCCCCGGTGGGGCTGAATGTCGGCGATAAAGTACAGGCTGGTCCTGATGCTGAGATAAGACCGGGGAATTCGCTGCCGTTGAAGTCGCTCCCGACCGGTACCTCAATACATAACATTGAATTGAAAGCCGGTAAGGGTGGCCAGATGGTACGCAGTGCCGGGGCTTCCGCGCAGCTGCTCGCCAAGGAGGGTGACTACGCTCACATCCGTTTACCTTCGGGCGAGGTGCGCCTGGTACGCAGCGAGTGTATGGCTACCGTTGGCCAGGTTGGTAATGTGGAACACCAGGGGATAAGTCTGGGCAAAGCAGGTCGGAAACGATGGCTCGGCTGGCGACCAACAGTGAGGGGGTCGGCGATGACCCCGCGGGACCATCCTCATGGTGGTGGCGAAGGGAGAAGTCCGGTGGGCTTACCAGGACCGAAGACGCCGTGGGGCAAGCCGGCACTGGGTTATAAAACAAGGAAGAACAAATCTTCGGATAGACTGATTGTCAGGCGCCGGAGGAAGAAGTAAATTGTCAAGGTCAATTAAAAAGGGACCAGCGGTCGACCCCAAGCTTTTGAAAAAGGTGGAGGCAGTCAACCGCTCGGGCGAGAAGACGGTGATAAGGACTTGGTCGCGCTGGTGCACTATCCTGCCAGAGATGGTAGGACTCACTATCGGGGTGCACGACGGGCGGAGACACGTGCCTATTTTCATTACCGAGAACATGGTGGGTCACAAGTTGGGTGAGTTTGCCCTTACCCGTACCTTCCGCGGTCACTCTGCCAAGGCAGAAACGACCATTCAGAGGCGTAGAAAGTAGGCCGGGCAGGAGACAAGGTGGAAGTCAAGTCTGTTTCTAAAAACACGGGTATATCGGTCAGCAAGATGCGCCGGTTGGTGGATATCGTCAGAGGGAAACCGGTGGACGAGGCGTTGACGTTGCTGAAATTCACTCCCTCTCCGAATGCCCGAATCGTGGCCAAGGCAGTGAAGGCCGCCGTGGCGGATGCGGAGACTGTCTACCGAGTGCCGTCGGCCGAGCTCAGGATTGTGAATATCTTTGCTGACGAAGCGCAGACCCTGAAGAGGTACCGTGCCGGTGCTCGAAGGCGGGTCAAACCTATACTTAAAAGGTCAAGTCATATCACGGTTATTGTCGGTGAGCAGGAGGCGTAGGTCTTAATGGGACATAAAGTACACCCCACAGGTTTCAGGTTGGGGGTAATACGAGATTGGGATGCCAAGTGGTATGCCGATAAGCACTACATGGAGTACCTGCAGGAGGATATCAAGCTCCGTCAGGTTGTTGAAACGATGTATCCCGAAGCCGGCGTCTCCACTGTTGAGATTGACCGCCAGGCGAATAATGTGACGATGACTATCCATACCGCCCGCCCCGGTATCCTCATCGGTCGAGGCGGACAGCGTGTTGACGAGTTACGCACCAAGCTTGAGGAATTGGTTGGCAAAAGGGTCCAGTTGAATATTCGAGAAGTACCGCAGCCGGAGCTCGATGCCTACCTTGTGGCGAAGAATGTCGCTGACCAGATTGAGCGTCGGCTTGCCTATCGAAGGACGTTAAAACAGGCAATCCTTCGCTCCATGCAGGCCGGTGCCAAGGGGATGAGGATTAGCTGTGCCGGCAGGTTAGACGGTGCGGAGATTGCCCGGCGGGTGACGATGCACGAAGGGCAGGTGCCCCTGCACACTCTGCGGGCTGATATTGATTATGGCTTCACTGAAGCACATACCACCATGGGCAGGATAGGCGTAAAGGTCTGGCTGTACCGGGGTGATGTGCTCCCGGCGCGCAAGGGGGCTGAGGAGGGGGCTATTGCTGAGGCGATGATGCCGACTGCTGCCGTATCGGATGAGGAGGTTGCTGTCGAAGCAACGGCCTTCGCACCAGCGGAGGCTGAGGTGGAGGTAACCGCTGAGGTCGAGCCTGCCGTTGAGGAAGAGAAGCCGACGGCAAAGCAACGCACGAGAAAGGCAGCGCCCAAGGCGGAAGCTGAGGCAGAGGTGACCGCTGAAGTCGAGACTGCCGCTGAGGAGGAGAAGCCGGCGCCGAAGAGACGCACGAGAAAGACAGCGCCCAAGGCTGAGGCTGAGGCGGAGGTAACCGTCGAAGTCGAGACTGCCATTGAGGAAGAGAAACCGGCGCCGAAGAGACGCACGAGAAAGACAGCGCCCAAGGCTGAGGCTGAGGCGGAGGTAACCGCTGAAGTTGAACCGGCTGCTGAGACAGAAGACAAACCTGCTGAGAACCAGGGAGATAGTGATGCTACAACCTAAGCGGGTAAAGTTCCGCAAAACTCATAAGGGAAGACGTAGGGGTCAAGCGAACACCGGGGATACGATTGTCTTCGGGGAGTTCGCACTGGTGGCGGAAGGGTCAGCCTGGGTGACAGCCCGCCAGATTGAGGCAGCCCGACGTGCCATGACACACCACGTACGCCGCGGTGGTAAAATCTGGATACGTATCTTCCCGGATAAATCGGTTACGAAGAAGGCGGCGGAGACCAGAATGGGTTCGGGGAAAGGTGCACCCGACCACTGGGTGGCCGTTGTTAAACCGGGCAGGGTTATGTTCGAGATGGCCGGCGTCGCTCACGATGTGGCCAAAGAGGCGATGCGGCTGGCTTCGCATAAGCTGCCCTTGAGCGTGAGATTCGTCACCAGGCAGACCTACAGCGCGGGACAGAAAGCGGAAACAAGGGAGCTGGCAAAAGTTGAAGGTTGAAGAAATACGAGCCCTCAGTCCGGCAGAGCTGGCGAAACAGCTGGAAAAAGCGCATGAGGAGCTTTTTAACCTCCGCTTTCGAGCTGTGACCAAACAGCTGGTCAATCACCGGGAGATTCCCAGGCTCAGGAAAGAGATTGCCCGCATGAAGACGGTGCAGAGAGAACGGGAGTTAGCAGAGATTAATTCTGAGGAATAATACAATTGATTCGGCATGTTAATGTGCCGGGTACGGAGACAGTCCGGTTTATGGATAATAAGCGTAAGAGCAGACTTGGTCGGGTAGTAAGTAATAAGATGGACAAGACAGCGGTGGTTGCCGTGGAGACACGCCGTCACCATCCGATATACAAGAAGACTGTCCGTCGGATTACCCGCTACAAGGCGCACGATGAGATGAATGAGTGCCAGCCGGGTGATACTGTCCGACTGGAAGAGACCCGCCCTCTGTCAAAGGAGAAGCGGTGGCGGGTGGCTGAGATAATTAGCAAGGCGGAGCAATTGGAAGTCAGGCCGGTGGAACTGGAAGCCCAGCCGGAGGAGGTCGTGGTTGAGCCTGAGGAGGCTGTGGTTGAGCCAGAGAAAGCAGTCGCCGAAGTGGAAGAAGAGGCTGAGCCTGAGGAAGCGGCAGCCGAGCCTGAGGAAACAGACGAAACATAGTCACAGGGTAGGGGAAAGTGATCCAGTCTAATACAAGACTCAAAGTGGCAGATAATACCGGTGCCCGACAGATAATGTGTATCGGTGTATTGGGTGGCACGCGTAGAAAGTATGCCTATGTCGGTGACGTCATCGTTGGGTCTATCAAGCGGGCTATTCCAGGTGGCGCTGTCAAGGGGGGCGATGTTGTTCGGGCGGTTATTATTCGTACCGCTAAGCCACACCGGCGCCCTGACGGCTCTTATATCAGATTTGATGAGAATGCTGCCGTGATTCTTACCGATAAGAATAACCCGCGGGGCACCCGGATATTCGGGCCGGTGGCTAGAGAGCTTCGGGAGAAGAACTTCACCAAGATTATTTCCCTGGCTCCGGAGGTATTGTAGGAAGGCCGTGCTATGAATATCAAGAAGAACGATAACGTCCTGATTGTAGCCGGTAAAGATAAGGGGAAAAAGGGCAGGGTACGGTTTGTCTACCCCAAGAAGAACCGGATACTGGTTGAAGGTGTTAACTTCATCAAGATGCATAGTCGGGCCAGGGCTCAGGTAAGACAGGCCGGTATTATAGAACGCGAAGCGCCCATTCATATATCGAACGCAATGCTCGTCTGTAGCCGGTGCAACCAGCCGGTAAGGGTCGGGTTTCGCAGGCTGGATGATGGCCGCAGGGTCCGTATCTGTCGCTCCTGTAGCGAGGTAATTGATTAGATGTCAGGATTAAAGGAAAAATATAAGGAAGAGGTTGTTCCCCGCCTGCTGGAGCTTGGTGGCTACCAGAACATAATGGAGGTGCCCAAGCTGGAAAAGGTGGTCGTTGGCATTGGTCTGGGTGAGGCAATCCAGAACGCCCGGGCGATGGAGGGCGCAGAAAGAGACCTGCCGGCTATTACCGGGCAGAAACCGATAATAACCCGTGCTAAGAAATCAATCGCTGCCTTTCGATTACGGGCCGGTATGGCAATCGGGATGAAGGTAACCCTACGGAAAGATCGCATGTACGATTTTATGGAACGCTTGATAAGTGTTGTCCTGCCCCGTATCCGGGAGTTCCGTGGTGTCCCGCGGAACGCCTTTGACGGTCGTGGCAACTATACCCTGGGCCTCAGGGAGCAAACTCCCTTCCCCGAGATTGACTACGATAAGATTGACAAGATTAGGGGGCTCCAGATTTCTATTGTAACGACTGCCAAGACGGATGAAGAGGGCAGGCAGCTTCTGGAGTTGCTCGGCATACCGTTTGCCAGGGATTGAATGGAGTTAGATGGCTAAAAAATCGGAAATCGCCAAGTGGAAGCGACCACCGAAGTACAAGGTGCAGTATCACAACAGGTGTCAGGTGTGTGGACGACCTCGTGCTTATATACGTAAATTCGGTCTGTGTCGTATTTGCTTCCGAGAGATGGCCCTGGCCGGGAAAATTCCAGGGGTAAGGAAATCAAGCTGGTAAGATGCGTCCGGAGGGATAAGGGTGACAGTTAATGATCCCATCGCCGATATGTTGACTCGAATACGTAATGCCGTCATGGTGAGGCATGACTCGGTAATGGTGCCTTCATCGAAGATGAAGCTGGCTATTGCCAATATTCTCAAGGAAGAGGGCTTTATTAACGATTACGAGGTGGTCCGTGGTAAGCCGCACCGGGAGATAAAAATTATTCTTAAATATCAGGACAGGAATGAGCCGGTCATTTCCGGACTGGAGCGGGTAAGTAAGCCGGGGCTGAGGGTATATGTCCAGAAGAAAGAAATTCCCCGCGTATACGGGGGGCTCGGGATTGCGATTCTGTCGACTCCTGACGGAGTGATGACCGGACAGCAGGCTTGGCGGCGGGGCGTTGGCGGCGAGTTACTATGCTACGTATGGTGAATACCGGGAGTAATATCTATGTCTAGAATAGGAAGGATGCCGATACCTGTACCCCAGGGTGTCTCGGTTGATATAAATAACGGTGATGTTTCTGTTAAAGGGCCGAAGGGAGAGCTGCAGCGGCAGTTCAGTCCGGAGATGTCGATTGAACTGAAAGAGAATACGCTCACGGTATCACGTCCCAGTGATGAACGTGAGCACCGTTCGTTGCACGGCCTGACACGGACCCTCCTTGCCAACATGGTGGAGGGAGTAACCAAAGGTTATGACAGGTATCTGGATATAGTGGGGGTCGGTTACAGGGTCGAACAGAGGGGAGAAAACCTGGTAATCAGTATCGGTTTTTCCCACACCGTTGAAGTGAAACCATTGCCGGGTGTTGCCCTGACTGCCGAAGGAAACAATCGCATTAGGGTCTCCGGGATTGATAAAGAAGCGGTCGGTGAGATGACTGCCAGAATCCGGGGAATCCGCCCGCCGGATGCCTATAAGGGAAAGGGTATCCGCTACAGTGGAGAGATTGTCCGTCTGAAAGCAGGTAAGGCTGGCAAAGCAATAGGGAGAGGGTAAGTGGCCAAGGAACACCGAAGAGTTGCCCGTATCCGGCGACACGCCCGGGTCAGGGCCAGAGTGCATGGCACTGGCACCAGGCCACGTTTCTGCGTTTTTCGCAGCCTGAACCACATCTATGTTCAGGTTATTGATGACACTATCGGTCATACCCTAGCAGCGGCATCCACCCTTGATACGGAGATAACGGCCGAGATGGACGGCAAGAATAAAACGGGCAAGTCCGAGCTTGTCGGTACACTGATAGCAAAGCGGGCGCTTGCCAAGGGGGTAACCCAGGTGGCCTTTGACCGCGGCGGTTTCAAGTACCACGGCCGAATTAAGGCGCTGGCGGAGGCCGCTCGTAAGCAGGGACTGAAGTTCTGAAGGGGATAGTTCTGAGTAGACTATGGTAGTACTAAGTAAAATAGACCCGACCGACCTGGTATTAACTGACAAGTTGATTTATATCAACCGCGTTGCCAAGGTGGTGAAGGGGGGTAAACGCCTCAGCTTCAGCGCCCTGACGGTAGCCGGTGACGGTCAGGGGCATGTCGGCGTCGGCGTGGGTAAGGCGAACGAGGTACCGCTGGCAATCAATAAGGCCAATGCGGTTGCCAGAAAGAACCTTGTCAGGGTCAACCTGGCAGGTTCGACCATCCCTCATGAAATAACGGTTAAATACGGGGCAGCCCAGGTCATGCTGAAGCCGGCAGCACCGGGTACCGGTATCATTGCCGGGGGTAGCGTTCGCGCTGTGCTTGAGGTCGTCGGAGTCAAGGATATCCTGACGAAGTCGCTGGGAAGTGCCAATAAAGCCAATGTGGCTAGGGCGACTGTTCTCGCCCTTAGTAAATTGCGGGACCCGGCCAGGGAGGTGGCGAAGCGAAAGGGACTGTCTGAGCCCGAGGAGGCTGAAGACAGTGTCTAAACTGAAGGTTACCCTGGTCAAGAGTGGCATTGGCTACAGTCAGGACCAGAAGCGGACTTTAAGGGCTCTCGGCTTCCGGCGGCTTAACCAGAGCGTTGTGCACGAAGACTCCGGCCCGGTTCGCGGCATGATTATAAAGGTAAGACATTTACTCAAGGTGGAGGAAGTAGAGTGAAACTGGATGCACTTTCTCCGGCACCAGGTTCGCGGAAGGCCAGAAAGCGAGTCGGTCGGGGAAATGGCAGCGGGCACGGTACCTATTCGGGGCGGGGTTCAAAAGGTCAAAAATCCCGCGCCGGACATCGGATGATACCTGGCTTTGAGGGCGGGCAATTGCGACTCGTCGAGCGCCTGCCCAGCAAACGCGGTTTCACCAATATCTTCCGAACCGAATACTGTATCGTGCACCTGTCAGAGCTGGCTTCATTTGAGGCGGACAGTGAAATCGACCCGCAGAAGCTATTGGCTGCCGGGATAATTAAATCGTTACGTAAGCCAATCAAGATACTGGCCGATGGTGATATCAGCCATCCGCTTACGGTAAAGGCTCACAAGTTCTCGGCTACCGCTAGGGCAAAGATTGAGGCGGCAGGAGGCAAAGCAGAGGAGGTGGTAAATGCGGCCGCGACAGACTAGGCCTCGTTTGCTTCAGGCGATGATTGACTCGTTTCGCCTGCCTGACCTGAGGCGGCGGCTCCTATTCACGTTTGCCATGCTGGTCGTCTTCCGCTTCGTAGCTCACGTACCTCTCCCCGGAGTGGACCCGGAGGCCTTAAAGAGCATATTCGAGAGCAACGCCATGCTGGGCTTTCTGGACATGTTCAGCGGCGGCGCCATGAAGAACTTCAGCGTGGCGGCAATGGGGGTATATCCCTATATCACGGCGACAATCATCATGCAGCTGATGACGCCGGTTATTCCACGCTTACAGATGCTGTCCCAGGAGGGGGAGGCCGGGCGGAACAAGATTAACCGGATAAGCCACTGGCTAACAATTCCCCTGGCAGGCATCGCTGGTTACGCACAACTGAAACTTCTGGAGAGCCAGGGTGCGATTGAAGGAGCCAGTGGACTACCACTAGTGGCCATGATAATCTCAATCATCGCCGGTACGGTCTTCCTCGTCTGGCTCGGCGAGCAGATAACGGAGTACGGTATAGGTAACGGTATATCGATAATTATCTTCGGTGGTATCGTGGCCGGATACTGGGAGACATTCGGACAGGGCTTGTTGACAGGGCAGCAGGGACAGACCATGGGGCTGGTAGCCTTTGGCCTTATTATGCTGGCTACCGTGGTGCTGATTGTCATCTTCACTGAGGCGCATCGGCGGATACCGGTACAGTATGCCCGCACCACTTTTCGTGGCGGCCGCATGTACCGGCAGTCCGGGGGGACACATATCCCGCTACGGGTAAACAGCGCGGGGATGATTCCCCTTATCCTTGCGATGTCACTGGTTATCTTTCCTGGTATGATTGCCAGTTATTTTATGGCTCCGAGCGGGCAGCCTGAGAACTTTGCCAATCATATCTACAATATCTTTAGTGCAGGTGCGCCGTTGCCGGAGGGCCTGATATATTGGGGATTGTTCTTCGGGCTGGTGTTATTTTTCGCCTTCTTCTACACGATGGTCATGTTCCAGCAGCAGGACCTTCCGGGCACCTTGCAGCGGCAGGGAGGTTTTATCCCCGGGATTCGGCCGGGGAAGAATACGTCCGCCTACCTTAACCATGTTATCTATCGCATCACCACGGCCGGGGCACTTTTCCTGGGCCTGGTGGCTATTATACCGTTCCTCGCCAGGACAATCACCGATGTCCAGACGATACAGCTGAGCAGCATGGGGCTGCTGATTGTGGTCGGTGTCGTGCTGGACACAATGAAACAGATGGAAGCACAGCTGACAATGAGACGCTACGAGGGCTTTATCAAATAGGAGCAGATGTTGTATATTGTCTTTCTCGGTGCCCCCGGAGCGGGCAAGGGAACGCAGGCCGCGACTGTAGCGGTGGAGCTTAATCTGGTGCATATCGCCACTGGTGATATGTTTCGAGAAGCGCAGAAGCAGGAAACAGAGCTGGCGAAGCAGGCCAGGTTCTATATGGAGAAGGGGGAGCTAGTCCCCGATGAGATTACGATACAGATGGTGCTGGAGCGGATTGCCGCTCCGGACTGTGAGAATGGCGTGATATTTGACGGTTTCCCCCGCACGCTAAAACAGGCTGAGGCACTCGATGAAGCCCTGGAGAAGCAGGGTAAGATGATAGATAGTGTGGTTTACATAAAGGTATCCGAGGCCGAACTGGTGGAGCGGCTCGGGGGGCGCTGGATTTGCCGCCAGTGCCAGGCTCCGTATCACATGGTGAATTCGCCACCCCGGACGCCAGGGAAGTGTGACCGATGCGGTGGTGAGCTCTACCAGCGTCCTGATGATACGCCAGAGACGGTCAGAGAGAGGCTACGTGTCTATTTCGCGGAGACGGCGCCCTTGATTGACTACTATAACCGGGCAGGTAAACTGCTCGAAGTAGGCGGAGAGGGTAGTGTTGACGATGTCAGGGAGCGGATATTGGTAACACTGGATAAGGAGTCTGTTGGACAGCGGGAATAGGGATGAGTATTATTATCAAGTCTGACCATGAGATTGAGCTGATGCGTCAGGCGGGCAGGATTGTAGCAACGGTTCTGGAGGTGCTGAGGGAACGAGTGAGACCGGGGATGACTACCGCAGAGTTGGATGTGATTGCTGCCGAAGAGGCACAAAAACTGGGTGGTCGGCCCTCGTTTAAGGGTTATCGAGGATTTCCCGGCAATCTTTGTGTATCGGTCAATGATGAAATTGTTCATGGTATCCCGGGGAAAAGGGTGCTGCGCGAGGGCGACATCGTCTCGCTGGATTTCGGGATAATCCATAAGGAGTTTCAGGGCGATGCTGCGATTACGGTGGGCGTGGGTAACGTCAGCCCTGAAGCAAAAAAGCTTATGGAAACCACTGAGGGTGCTCTGAAAGCCGGTATAGCGGCGGCCCGTCCCGGAGCGAGGCTGGGAGATATATCGGCGGCGATTGAGCAATACGCGGAATCGAGGGGGTACTCGGTGGTGCGTGAGTACACCGGACACGGTATCGGCCGGAATATGCACGAGGATCCGCAGGTGCCTAACTGCACCACACCAGCGTTCGGGCTCATGCCTGGCACCGGACCGGAGCTGAAGAAAGGGATGACGCTGGCCCTTGAGCCGATGGTAAACATTGGTGACTGGGCAACGAAACGGGATGACGATAACTGGACAGTGCGTACCAGGGACGGCAGTCTTTCGGCGCACTTTGAGGATACTATTGCCATCGCAGATGGCGAACCCGAGGTCCTGACCAGGGTGTAAAAGAAATTTATGGCTAAAAAGGAAAGTATAGAGGTAGAGGGGGTTGTAACTGAAGCATTGCCGAACGCCATGTTTCGGGTCGAGTTACCGAACGGGCACCAGGTACTGGCCCATATCTCGGGCAGAATCAGGGTGCACTATATCAGAATCCTGCCCGGCGACAGGGTCTTGATTGAGCTTTCCCCCTATGACCTGAGTCGGGGCCGGATTACCTACCGGTTCAAGTAAGAGGAAAACAATATGAAAGTAAGAGCTTCCGTTAAAGTCAGGTGCGAAAAGTGCAAGATAATAAGGCGGCGTGGAGTAGTACGGGTTATTTGCTCCAAGCCCAGTCATAAGCAGAGGCAGGGCTAGTATTTTACTGCTAGAGGAGGTGGTCTGATGCCACGTATCGCTGGGGTAGATATACCGAGGGACAAGCAAATCTGGGTATCATTGCAATACATACACGGGATTGGTCCGGCACTGAGTCGTAGGGTGCTGGAGTCTACCAGCGTTCATGCTGAGACCAGAGCAGATGACCTCACCGAGGACGAGGTTAACAGGCTCCGGGAGTACATTGACCGTGAGTTCGTGGTTGAGGGTGAGCTTAGAAAGGAGACCTCTTTTAACATCAAGCGCCTGACGGAAATAGGTAGCTACCGGGGCCACAGGCACCGCTATAATCTGCCGACCAGGGGACAACGGACCCGCACCAATGCCCGTACTCACCGCGGTGCACCGAAGACTGTTGCCGGTAGGGGCAAGAAACGCGGTGCTACCAAGAAGTAACACCATTTAGCTGAGACAGGAGGACAGGATGCCAGCAAAGAAACGGACCAGGGCGAGGAGGAGAGAACGCAGGATTGTGCCTGCGGGAAGGGCATATATCCAGTCTACCTTCAATAATACCCTGGTAACCCTGACAGACCCGGAGGGGAATGTCATTACCTGGGGAAGCTCGGGGACTGCCGGATTTAAGGGCTCGCGGAAGGGTACCCCTTACGCTGCCCAGTTAGCCGCCCAGGATGCAGCACGGAAGGGTATTGCCCAGGGCTTGCGTCAGGTGGATGTTTTCGTTAAAGGGCCGGGCAGCGGGCGTGAGGCGGCCATTCGTGCCCTCCAGAGTTCCGGTTTGAATATTACCAGTATCAGGGATGTAACACCAATCCCGCATAACGGGTGTCGACCACCCAAAAAGAGGCGGGTATAGGATAGAAAATGGCGAGATATACTGGTTCGGTCTGTCATCTGTGTCGCCGGTGCGGTGATAAGCTGATGCTTAAGGGTAGCCGTTGCTATACGCAGAAATGTGCTATGGAGAGACGGCGGCGGCCCATGAGGACGCGTTTCCGTCGTCGCCGGGTCTCCGACCGCGGTCTGCAGCTTGCGGAGAAGCAGAAGGCCCGTTATACCTATGGCGTGCTCGAGAAGCAGTTCCGTAGGACCTTCGCGCAGGCCGAACGGCAGCCGGGTGTTACCGGTGACAACCTAATAGCGTTACTGGAACGAAGACTGGACAATGTGGTCTACCGCCTCGGGTTTGCCGATTCTAGGAACCAGGCCCGCCAGATTGTTCTGCACGGCCATATCGTTTTGAGCGGTCGCCGGACGAATATCCCGTCCTGTCTGGTGAAGGAAGGCGATACCATCTCATGGCGGGAAGGCAGTAGTAAAACCGAGTATTATAAACGGGTTGTTGAGGAAATTAAATCGAGAGATGTCCCGAGCTGGCTCGGACTTGATAGAGATAACCTAGTCGGACAGGTCATATCCACGCCGACGCCGGAAGATGCCGGGGCCAAGTTCGAGGGACAGAGTATCGTTGAGTACTACTCACGATAAAATCGCGTAAAATCGCGATAAGGAGGTAGGAGTTTGTCTCTGCCGACAATACCACAAATAGAGTGCGTCGAAACCAGAGATAACTACGGCCGCTTCGTGGCCGAACCACTGGAAAAGGGTTTTGGCATGACCCTGGGCAATGCCCTTAGGAGAGTACTCCTTGGTCACCTGCCGGGAGCAGCCGTAACCCGGGTAAGGATTGACGGTATTCAGCACGAGTTCTCTCCCATCCCTCATGTCAGTGAGGACGTTATCGAGTTTCTCCTCAATGTGAAGGCGATACGGCTGAAGCCAATAACTGACCGACCCGGCAGGTTAATCCTGGATGTGGCGGGTGAGGGACGTATCTGTGCCGCCGATATCAATCCTTCGTCCGACTTCGAGGTTGCTAATCCGGAGCTCTATCTGGCTACTATGAACTCTCCGGAAGCCAGACTTTTCGTCGAGTTTGATGTAGAGATAGGCGAGGGCTACGCGGAGGCGGAGTCCAGTGATAACCTGGCGCTGGGAGTAATACCGGTGGACGCTATCTTTACACCGGTGCGGAAGGTCAATTACACCATCGAGCCGTTGCAGGTTGGAGAAGAAACTAAGCATGAGCGGTTGAACCTTGAGATATGGACCGATAGAACAATCGAGCCGGGTGAGGCAATGACCAAGAGTGCCAGTATTCTAATCAGTATGCTGAATGCATTCGTCAACTATGGCACTACTGTGCAGGTCGAGGCGGAAAAGGAGTATGCCGAACTGGCCATGTCCGAAGAGCAGTACAACATGCCCGTTGAACAGCTTGCCCTGTCCGTGCGGACGATGAATTGTCTGCGACGCGGTAACATCAGTACGGTTGGTGAGCTGATAAGCCGGGGCGAGAAGGGACTCCTGGCGCTGCGGAATTTCGGGCAGAAGTCGAAACAGGAGATTGAAGAACGGCTTAATGAGCTTGGGCTATCTCTTCATCCTGTAACGGAGGATCAAGAGGAACCGGCTGACGAAGATGCCGAGGATATGATGGCGGTTGCTACCGAGGCCAAGGCTGCCGTGACTGAAGCAGCAGCCGAACAGGACGAGAGTCCTGAAGAGGAGCAATAAGAGTAGGTATATATCATGGGACACAGAATATCCGGTAGGAAACTGGCGAGGTCTTCGGGTTACCGAAGGGCATTGCAGCGCAACCTGGTGACCGACCTCCTGGATTATGAGAAGATAACGACTACCGAAGCCAGGGCGAGGCAGGTCCGGCCTCTGGCAGAGAAGATGGTCACGCTGGGTAAGGAGGGTAGTCTGCACTCCCGTCGTCAGGCACTGGCGTTCATTTTCAGCAAGAAGGTTGCCGATAAATTATTCGATGAGCTGGCAACACGGTATGCAGAACGCTCCGGTGGTTATACCCGGATAATTAAGCTGGGGCCGAGACAGGGTGACGGGGCGGTGATGGTACAGCTTGAGCTGGTGAAATGATATTATCAACAGCGGTAAATCATGAATTGGAAAAGGCAGAACCGATGGCGACCGCCATGATGGTGCTGGTAGTGGAGTATGACGGTACCAATTACTACGGCTCGCAGTGGCAGAGTGGACTGCCTACTATTCAGAGCGAGATGGAAAAGGCGCTGCGGAAGCTGACCGGTGAGTCGGTTCGGGTCGCTATGGCCGGTCGGACTGACGCCGGGGTCCATGCACGGGGCCAGGTTGTAGGCTTCAGGACAGCTTCCGCTCTTTCTACGGAGAGCTTTACTAACGGGTTAAATTATTATCTGCCGCGGGATATTGCCGTTAAGTCGGCGTATGTTGCCGACGATTCTTTTGACGTGCGGCGTTCGGCGGTGAGTCGACACTACCGCTACAGCATACTGAATACGCGGACACGGTCTCCGTTGCGTGAGGCCTTTGCCTGCCGTATTAACGGTAATCTGGATATGCTGGCGATGAACCGGGCGTGCCGGGCACTTACCGGTGAGCATGATTTTGCCTCGTTTGCCAGTGGCATCGCAGGTGAGACTAAGAGTACGGTACGGAGTGTCTATCGGGCGGAGGTCTCCAGGGAAGGCGACCTCGTGGTTTTTGATATGGTGGCCAACGCCTTTGTACGCCACCAGATGCGCAGCACCGCTGGTTGCCTGGTGAGAATCGGACTGGGCAGGATGAGCCAGGACGAGTTTCAGAGAGTAGTCGAAGCAAAGAAACCGGGGCTGGCCGGGCCAACATTGCCGGCATGCGGGCTCTGCCTGGTAGGGGTGGAATATCCCCATCCTCTTGAGGAAGAAGTGTAATGACGAAGACCTACAGTGTTAAAGCCTCTGATATTGAGCGGGAGTGGCATGTTATTGATGCCTCTGACGAAGTCCTGGGCAGGATGGCGACACGGATTGCCGGACTGCTGATGGGCAAGCATAAGCCGATGTTCTGCCGTCATCTGGACGTGGGCGATTTCGTAGTTGTTATCAATGCCGAAAAAGTCCGGGTTACAGGCAACAAGGCAAAGCAGAAGATGTACTACCGGCATTCCGGCTACCCCGGCGGACTGAAGAGCGTCAGCTTGGAGAAGATGATGCAGACTCATCCCAACCGGGTGATTGAGCATGCTGTCAAGGGTATGCTGCCGCGAAACAAGCTGAGTGCGGGTATGATGAAACGCCTCAAGGTATACAGCGGCGATAGTCATCCTCATGTAGCACAGGTCGGTTCGGTAGTGGCGGGTGCTGAATAACGGCTAACAAGGCTTTAACTGATAGCGAGGCGAAGAGAGGAAGATTTACTTGGCGGAACAGAACTACTTTTACGGGACAGGTCGGCGTAAGTCAGCCGTCGCCCGGGTAAAACTGACACCAGGCGGTGGTGGTGCCATTATCGTTAACGGTGTTCCCTACGAGGAGTTGTTTCCCCGGGCCGAGCAGCGGAATACGGTGGCGAAGCCTCTCATGGTCACCGGTACTCTGGATAAATACAATGCGGTTGTCAAGGTGAGAGGGGGCGGTATCAATGGCCAGAGTGGGGCTGTCTGTCACGGTATTGCCCGGGCTCTACTGAAGGCCGATGAGAATCATCGGCTGGTGCTACGCCAGCAAGGGTTGCTGACCAGGGACGCCCGGGTCAAGGAGAGAAAGAAGGCCGGTCTCAAGCGGGCCCGTAAGGCGCCACAGTACACCAAGCGGTAATCGGTGTGGAAGCTCGCCTTCTCTGGCGGACTATTTCACTCAGGTCTGTAGCTCAAATCACCTGACTTTACCGGTTGGACGGGAGTTCCGGTATGACAAGTGAATTTCCTGTGATGACGTTAAAAGCCATCGGCGTGGTACGGAACGGGTTTCATGAACCACCGACACCGCGCAGTGACTGGGATAAGGTGACCTCTGAGATTGTGATTGATGAAAGTCTGACTGAGGCGCTCGATGGCATAGAGGAATTCTCACACATTATCGTCCTCTTCTGGCTCCACCGTTCTCGTGAAAAGGAACTCTCCCTGAAACAGCGCCCCATGGGTGAGAAGGACCGTCCCCTCAGGGGACTCTTTGCCCTGCGGACACCGAACCGGCCCAATCCTATTGGAAAGACGACCGCCAGGCTGCTTGAACGGCGGGGCAATATATTAAGGGTTGAAGGCCTGGATGCCCTCGATGGCTCACCCGTGATTGATATCAAGCCATATTTGCCGGGGTATGACGCCGCCGATGCCACCGTTCCTGCCTGGATAATCCATGATTAGGGAGAAACTGCTGAATATCTATCACCGTCTTCTAGACCATTACGGGCCACAGCACTGGTGGCCGGCCAAGGGGCCATTTGAAATGATGGTCGGGGCTGTCCTTACTCAGTCGACTACCTGGACCAGTGTGGAGAAGGCAATCGATGGTCTTAGAACGGCTGGGGCACTTTCTCCAGAGGCGCTACGCCAGTTACCCGAGTCCGAGCTGGCCAATCTTATCTTTTCCAGTGGCTATTACAATGCCAAAGCACGGAAGCTGAAGGCGCTGGCCTATTACCTGGTGGAGTATCAGGACGACCTTGACCGGATGTTTGCGGTCGATACTGGGCGGCTCCGTCGGAAGCTTCTGGGGGTTCATGGTATCGGTGAAGAGACCGCCGATTCAATATTGCTCTATGCCGCCAAACGCCCCGTTTTTGTGATTGACGCTTATACCAGGCGTATTATCGGTCGTGTCGGGCTGGCCCCGGAAAAAGGACGGTACGCTGACTATCAGCACCTCTTTATGGACAATCTGCCGGCTGATAGTGATCTTTATAATGAGTATCATGCCCTGCTGGTCTGCCTGGGGAAGAACATCTGTCGCAGTCGTCCTCTCTGCCAGCAGTGCTGCTTGTGCGGAGATGCCTGTCACTTCGACAGGCCTAATTAGGAGGCGATATGCTTATCGGACTGCTTTCGGACACCCATCTGGCCTTTCCCAGCCAACCGCTCCCACCGCAGGTGCTGGAAGCCTTCAAAGGTGTCGACCTGATTCTGCACATGGGGGACGTGTGGATTCCCTCGGTGCTGGATACCTTGGAGTCCGTAGCCCCGGTGCTGGCCGCCAGGGGCGATGATGACATGGACGAAGATTTCGGTGAAGACAGTCGGATGAAAAAGATGCAGGTCCTGTCTCTGGAGGGAGTCACAATCTGGGCGACCCATATCAAACCACGCTACGGACTGATTGTCCCGCAGGAGCAGAATACTATATATTCCAGTATCTTCAGTCGCCAATCAGTCGATGATGCTCCTTCCGACCCTCCGGATGTGGTTGTCTTTGGTCATACTCACTTCGCCGAAATTGAAGAATATAAAGGGGTGCTGCTGGTGAATCCCGGTAGCCCTACGATGCCAAGCTATATCCCCAAGCTTGGTAGTGTCGGTTTCCTGACAATTAAGGATGGCAAGGCTGAGGCACGTCTGGTAAACCTGGAATAAGGTATCGGGACCGATTTGACGTTGCCGACCAGGTTGGTTAAGATAGGCTTTACTGGTAGCAGACATTGTTCCTATGTTTTCCAAGAGGGAAATCATGTCTTATTCGGCAGTTATCTGTGATAAGAGACAAAACTTCGCAGTAATTACCCTCAACCGTCCTGAGTCGGATAATGTAATCAATCAACAGCTTGCCCAGGAGATGGTAGACATCTGCCGTGAGCTGAACGAGGACGAAGAAGTTCGTGTTGTTGTTCTTACCGGTGCGGGCGGTGTTTTCTGCGGTGGCAGCGAGCTGGCTGTACCCTGCGGGGTCGCGGCTGCCATAGCCAGCCTGGAAAAGCCGGTGGTTGCCGCCATTAATGGTGATGCACTGGGACAGGGACTGGAACTGGTGCTGAGCTGTGATATACGGCTGGCAGTGAGTGGAGCTAAGCTGAGCTTCCCCCAGGTGACCAAAGGTATTCTCCCTATGGATGGTGGTACCCAGAGGCTGGCACGTATTGCTGGTCGTGGTAAAGCCCTGGAGATGCTCTTTACCGGGGAGACGCTGACTGCCGAAGAGGCATACAATGTCGGGCTGGTCAACAAGGTGGTTGAAAGGGAGGCACTGGTTTCTGAGGCAGAGACAATGGCCACCGACCTAGCAGGTAAGGCGCCGATTGCCCTCAGGTACGCTAAAGAGGCCGTCAATAAAGGGCTTGACGTGACCCTGGAGCAGGGCCTGCGTCTTGAGGCAGACCTGTATTTCCTGCTGCACACCACAGATGACCGCACCGAAGGAATCCGGGCGTTCCAGGAAAAGAGGTCACCTGATTTCAAGGGGCGGTAAATGCATAGAGCAAGGGCAGTTAATGCCTGATAGATAACGGGATGTTTAAGAAGGGTGAAACCCTTCTTCTATGCTCTTCCTCCTCTCCTTCGAAGGAGAGGGGGACCGAGGGGGAGAGGTAGATATTAATCCCGATGAGTAATTTCGAGACAATCATCTACGAGAAGCAGGACAACGTCGGTTACATCACGCTCAACCGACCAAAGGCACTGAATGTTTATAATATCCAGATGCGGGACGAGCTTTATCAGGTGCTGGGGGCTCTTAAGGATGACCCTGAGGTAAAGGTAGGAGTGCTCAGGGCAGCTGGAGAGCGGGCTTTCTGTGCCGGGGCCGACCTCACCGAGTTTCTCACAGCACCCTCGCCGACTATTGCCCGCCAGGTACGCTGGCAGCGCGATGTCTGGGGACTTTTTTTAGGTATCAAAAAGCCGATGCTGGCTGCCCTGCACGGCTATGTGTTCGGTTCCGGGATTGAAATGGCATTGTGCTGTGATATCAGGATAGCTTCGGATGACGTTCAGCTCGGTGTTCCCGAGACAGGCCTGGGTATTATTCCTGCCGCCGGTGGCACCCAGACACTACCGCGGACAATAGGCAGGGGTTACGCCTTGGAGTTGCTCTTGTCCGGTCGCTGGATTAAGGCTGAAGAGGCGTTGAGAATAAAGCTGGTTGACCGGGTGGTGCCCCGGAACGAACTGTGGCCAGTGGTGGACCAGCTGGCTGCGAAGATTGGGGAACACAGCGCAAGTATGCTAAGCTATGCGAAGCAGGCGGTGACCCGCGGTCTCGACCTGACGTTGGAACAGGGACTTGAGCTGGAGTTCAGGTTGGGTACGAGTCTGCTTGAGGAAAAAATGCAGGAGGAAGCGATATGAATACCTCGGAGTTTCTTACCATTGCCACGGCAATCTGCCCGGACAAGGAGGCGATAGTCTTTGAAGGAAATCGGTTTACCTTCAGCCAGTTGAGTGAGCGGGTAAACCGGCTGGCCAATGCCCTGGCTACCATGGGGGTGGAGAAAGGCGAGCGGGTGGCACTGCTTCATGTTAACTGTAACCAGTGTATCGAGACCTACTTCGCCGTCGCCAAGCTGGGTGCCATCTACGTGCCTCTGAACTTCAGGGCGAAGCAGCACGAGCTGTCCTATATGATAAATACCGCTGAAGCACACACGGTTCTGGTGGGGGAGCGCTATCTTGAGCTGATAGATTCAATACGGGCCGAGATGCCCAGTGTTAAGAACTATATCTCGATTGATGGTCCTCGCGAGGGTATGGCCAACTATGAGGATGTCCTGGCCGCGGCGAGTGACGACGAGGTTTTTACCGACATAGATGACGACGACACCACGATACTGATGTACACGGCGGGCACCACCGGTTTCCCCAAGGGTGTTATGCTCTCACATAACAGCTTCTCTATCTACGTGCTGGAGAACGTCACCCCGGCTGACCCGACGGTAGACGAGAATAATATCCTCACGGTACCGCTATATCACGTGGCTGGTATTCAGGCTATGATGGCGGCCATCTACGGCGGCCGGACGCTGGTGATGGAGAGGCAGTTCGAGCCTGCGGAATGGATGGGGCTGGTCCAGACGGAGAAGGTGGGCAGGGCGATGATGGTGCCCACCATGCTCAAGCAATTAATGGACAACCCTGACTTCGAGAAATATGACCTGAGCAGCCTTAAGGTTATTACCTATGGTGCCGCTCCGATGCCACTGCCGGTAATTAAGAAGGCAATGGAGGTCTTCCCGGGAGTCAGCTTCATCAATGCCTTCGGGCAAACGGAAACGGCGTCGACCATTACAACACTCAGTCCGGAAGACCACGTCATCACCGGTACGGAGGAGGAGAAAGAGAAGAAGCTGAAGAGACTCACCTCAATCGGCCGGCCGATGTCGGATGTCGAGATGAAGATAATGGATGAAGAAGGCAACGAGTTACCCGTTGGTGAAGTGGGTGAGATTGTTGCCCGCGGGCCCAGAGTGATGAGTGGGTACTGGAAGGAAGAGGACAAGACGGCCAAGACAATCGATAAAGACGGTTGGGTCCATACCGGTGACATGGGCTACGTAGACGAGGACGGGTATTTCTTCCTGGCGGGAAGGACGACCGATATGATTATCCGTGGAGGGGAGAATATCTCGCCGGAGGAGGTGGAGGCAGTACTCCACCAGCACCATAAAATCGAGGAAGCGGCCGTTATCGGCGTTCCGGACGAGGACTGGGGTGAGGTGCCTATCTGTGTGGTGGTCCTCAAAGAAGGGGAAGTGGCCACCGATGAGGAGATTATGGAGCACTGTCGCCAGGCACTGGCCAGTTACAAGCGTCCCAGGTCAGTCATTTTCACAAAGGAGCTTCCGCGAAACCCGATGGGTAAGGTGCTGAAGCGGGTGCTGCGAGAGCTGCACGGTGGCGAAAGCAAGTCTGAGGAGAAGCAATAGACATCAGCATGATGAATCAGGGGTGGCCATGGATTTCTCTATGACCGAAGACCAGACAATGCTCCGGAGGATGGTCAGGGACTTTGCGGAGAAGGAGCTGGAGCCGATTGCCGCCGAGATAGACGAGGCGGCTACCTTTCCGGCTGAGAGTGTACGCAAGGCAGCTGAAATCGGGCTGATGGGTATCGGCTACCCGGAGAAATATGGCGGTAGCGGTGGTGGGGCAATTGAGCAGGTGATTACGTTTGAGGAGGTAGCGCGGGTCTGTGCTGCCACCGCGGTTGTCATTATTGCCAGCAACGAGCTTACCGGCCACCCGATTTATATGCACGGTAATGAGGAGCAGCGGCAGCAGTATTTGGCGCCGCTGCTCAGGGGTGAGAAACTGGGGGCTTTCGGACTCACTGAGGCAGGCGCTGGCAGTGACGTTGCCTCGATGGCGATGACGGCAAAGCGTAAGAACGATGGCTATGTCCTCAACGGTAATAAGCTGTTCATTACCAACGGTGCCGAGGCCGATGTCATAGTCACTTTCGCCACGGTTGACCGGTCTCAGGGGTACCGGGGTGTTACTGCTTTCATCGTGGAGAAGGGTACACCCGGCTTTTCGGTAGGCAAGCACGAGCGTAAACTGGGAATACGGGCCTCGTCAACGGCTGAACTCGTGTTTGAAGACTGCTTTGTCGCCGAGACAAACCGGCTCGGCGATGAAGGGCGGGGTTTCCGGATAGCCCTGGAGAGTATCGATTCCAGCCGTATCGGTATTGCCGCGCAGGCGGTCGGTATTGCCCAGGGGGCATTCGATAAATCTCTGGCCTATGCCAGGGAGCGTCAGCAGTTCGGTGAGTCAATCGCCAACTTCCAGGCGATTCAGTGGATGCTGGCCGACATGGCGACCCAGATTGATGCGGCACGGCTGCTGACCCTGCGGGCGGCTTACTTCAAAGACGAGGGCCGGGAGTTTGTGAAAGAGGCCTCGATGGCCAAGGTGTTTGCCGCCGAGACCGCCATGTCTGTCACCACCAGGGCTGTCCAGATACATGGTGGTTATGGATATACCAAGGACTACCCTGTCGAGCGCTATTTCCGTGACGCCAAGATAACGGAGATATATGAAGGTACCTCGGAGATGCAGCGGATGACTATTGCCCGACAGCTTCTAAGGGAGAATTAAGCCTGTGTTGCTACTGAGGGTGCACGGGTGGATTTGAGTAAAAGACCCATGGGCGAGGGCAACATCCGCTATGATGATGTCTACCGGCATTCACTGGCTGACCCTGAGGATTTCTGGGGCAGGGTAGCTGAGGAGCTTCACTGGTACCGGAAATGGGACAGGGTCCTTGATGACTCGAACCCACCCTTCTTTCGCTGGTTTGTCGGCGGACGTACCAACCTGTGCCATAACACCGTAGACAGGCATGTCCTGGAGGGTCGTGCGGAAAAGGTGGCCATCATCTGGGAGAGCACTGCTCAGGGAAAATCCGAGATGATTACCTATGGCGAACTGTACCGTCGTGTCAACCGTCTCGCCAGCGTTCTTTTAAGCCTTGGGGTGGGGAAAGGCGACCGGGTCGCTATCTATCTCCCTATGGTACCGGAGGCAGTCGTCGCCATGCTTGCCTGTGTACGCATCGGGGCGATTCACGTGGTAGTCTTCACCGGATTTGGTGTTGATGCCCTGGCCGACCGGATAGTGGATGCAGAGCCGAAAGTCCTGATAACGGCTGATGCCGGACTGCGCAGGAATCAGGCAGTCCTTCTCAAGGATACCGTTGATAAAGCCCTGAAAAAGACCCCGGTGCCGCGGGTGATTGTGCTCAACAGAGGCCTGGTCGATATTGAAATGGTGGAGGGACGAGACTTTTACTGGGATAGCTTGGTGGATGAGCAAGAAGAAGGCTATGTGGAACCGGTGCCACTGGAGAGCAATGAGCCGTCATACATACTCTATACCGCAAATGATACCGCGAAGCCACATGGCGTGGTGAGAGATACCGGCGGGCACATGGTAGCCCTCTATAATTCAATGAAGCAGATATATGATGTCAGAGACGATGATGTATACTGGGCGGCTTCTGATGTCGGCTGGGTGGTTGGTCACAGCTACACCGTGTATGCCCCGCTACTCAGGGGCGTGACATCGCTGATGTACGAGGGAACCCCCGACTATCCCGACCACGGTGTGATGTGGCGTGTTATTGAGAAACACCGCGTTAATGTAATGCTCGGTGCTCCAACGACGATGAGGATGCTGCACCGTTTCGGGATTGAGCATGTCAGGAAGTGTGATACCAGTTCCCTGCGTTACCTCTTCCTTGTCGGTGAGATACTGGACGTGCCCACCTGGCAGTGGTGCCTTGAAGCACTGGATGGGCGTCCGGTAATAGACCATTACTGGCTGACTGAGTCAGGCTGGCCAATGGTCGGTAACCTGCCTGGCATAGAGCTCCTGCCCATGAAGCCCGGTTCGGCTACCAGGCCGGTGGTTGGCTTCGACCTGGCGGTAGTTGATGATGAAGGCAGACCGGCACCGGCTAATACCGTGGGTAACCTGGTGGCAAAGCCCCCGCTGCCGCCGGGGAACATCGTTACAATCTGGGGTGATGACGAGAGGTACCGGCAGGACTACTGGCAGCAGATACCCGGAGTGTTCATTACCGGCGACTTTGCCGTAGCCGATAATGACGACTACCTGACACTGCTTGGCAGGACCGATGAAGTGATAAATGTAGCCGCTCACCGACTCGCCGTGAGGGAGATAGAGGTGGTGATAGGGTCTCATCCGGCAGTGGCCGAGGTCTGCGTTATCGGGGTGGCTGATGTCATCAAAGGTGAAGAGCCCCTTGCCCTTATTGTACTGGGACCGGGGCAGGAACCTTCGAGCCGTATCAAGGTAGAAATCAAGGGCCTCGTCAGGGAGAGCATCGGAGCGGTAGCAATACCACGTGACATTCGCTTCGTGCCGATGCTTCCCCGTACCAGGGGCGGTCGCTATATGAAAAAGGTACTCAAGGCAGTCTGCGAAAAGCAGGACCTCTCAGCCTTGAGCATTGTCGAGGATGGTGCCAGCGCCGAGGAAGTGCAAGAGGCCATCCGAAAAACGCAGGCGATGCTGGAAAAGGCTAAAGCGTAGCCCGGATTCCGGCCGAGTCGTTTATGCCTCTCCTTCCTGTTTGTCCCCGGTTTGTTCAGCAGGGTCGGTTGAAGCTGGCGGCCGGTATATCCAAGCTTTGCGGTCGGAGATATCGCGGTCGAAAAGTAGTCGGTTGAAGAGCAGTATACCAAGGGGTATCGACCTGCTGAGGGCAGTCCTCGGGGCCAGTAATCTTTTAGAGATACCGATAAGTACTATTGCTACTAAGCCCAGTGTAACAGGAAGCGGTTCTTCTATACCCAGGGGTTCGCTAAGGAACCAGGCTAGGGTTGGAACGGAGATATAAGCGAAAAATACACCCAGAGCTACGTACCGGAATGGGGCAAACAGATACGGCATCACCAAGGTGTATAATCCCAGCAGTGGGGAAAGTATAGTTATAACCCCCAAGGTAGCAAAAACACCACGTCCCCCCCGGAATCTAAGGAATACCGGCCAGTTATGGCCGATAACGACGAAAAACCCTGCTGTGACCTGTTGGGCGGCGCCGAGGTCGAGTAGCTGGGCTACCCAGACACAGAAGGCGCCCTTCCCGATATCGAAAAGAGCTACCGGGATGGCCAACCATTTGGACCCCGTGCTGAGTACATTGGCGGCGCCAACATTGCCGGTGCCCTGCTTACGGATATCGGTGCCACGGGACCACTTGACTGCCAGGTAGGCAGCCGGTACTGAGCCTAGAAGGTAGGAGCCTATTATCAGTAATATGAACTGTACGCTCACGAAGTCCCCCTGTCTCTAAGGACTGGCTAATTTTACCCCAGACTGCTGTGCCAGGGCCAGCATGCGCTCCAGTGATTTTTCCGGGATATCTATCCCGCCAATTAAAGCATCCGCATCAGTATCGATACCATGGAAATCGGTACCGCCGGTGGCAATCAGGTCATGCCGGTCGGCGATAGCGACTAATCTTTCGACGTCATCGGGGGTGTAGCTGGCGTAGTAGGCTTCAAGGCCAATAAGGCCCACTGCTTTCAGCTTAACGACCATCTTCTCTGGCTCAGGAACAGTTAATGGGTGGGCCAGCACCGGTAGCCCTCTGGCCTCGATTACCATCTCTACGGCCGCGGAAGGGGTCACCTTTTCCCGCTCAACGTAGGCCGGTCCGTCCCGGCTGATATACTTCTCAAAGGCCTCACGAAACGACTCGATATGGCCTCTCTCCAGCAGGGCCTGGGCGATGTGAGGACGCCCGATAGTGCCGCCTCCGGCAATCTCACAGACTCGCTCCCAAGCAACCGGGCGGCCCATTTCTTTAAGTCTGGTTACAATCTGTCGGGCACGTTCCCTGCGTGAGTTCCGCATTTTCTCCAGGGCAGCCCCGAAATTGGTATCTTTATGGTCTATGAAATAGCCTAGGATATGGACTTCGCCCTTGGGGGCATCAGTGCTGATTTCAATACCCGGTATCAGCCTCAGCCTGGGGAACGACTTGGCAGCCTCCAGCGCGGCATCGATACCACCTACGGTGTCATGGTCGGTCAGGGCAACTACCGATAGTCCTTCAGTAGCAGCCTTACGGATGAGCTCGGCCGGACTGAAGCGTCCGTCAGATGCCGTGGAGTGCAGGTGCAGGTCTACACGAAGCATCAGTCTACCTCCCGGCTGATTCGCTCAATCCCGGTTGCCTTACCGCTAACGTTGTCTACGGTGACAACGATTGCATTGAAGACCGTCTTTCCCTTACCCACGGATAGATGGTGGGGTATCATTGTCAGAAAGCGCTCCAGTACCGCACCAGCATCGTCACCGATTATTGAATCTACCGGCCCCGTCATGCCGATGTCAGTAACATAGGCAGTCCCGCCGGGTAGTATCTGGGCATCAATCGTCCCGACATGTGTGTGAGTGCCCAGCACGGCGCTGACCCGGCCATCCAGATAACGTCCCATTGCCATCTTCTCTGAGGTTGCTTCGGCATGGAAATCGACGATAGTGACCGGTGGCCTGTCTGTGAGGCTATCGAGTAACTCGTCCATAGCCCGGAAGGGGCAGTCATAGTTGCTCATGAAGGTCCTGCCTATCAGGTTGACTACCAAGGCCTGATTGATGATGTAACCACGACCCGGCACACTTGGAGGGTAGTTCAAAGGCCGTAGAATCGGCATATTGCTATCGAGAAAAGGTAGCATTTCTTTGTGTGTCCATATGTGATTACCCGAAGTCAGGACATCAGCACCAGCGTCCAGCAGTTCCTGGGCTGTACTAGGTGTTGTGCCCAGACCACCAGCCACATTCTCGGCATTAACGATAACCAGGTCAGCGTGATATGTTGCCCGCAGTTCGGGCACGATGGTGCTGATAGCCCGCCTCCCCGGCTTGCCAATTACGTCACCAATTGCCAGTACTATCATCAGCCCTCTTCTCGGCAGCGAGTAGGGTTACTTGGCATAGTCCACTGCCCGCGTCTCCCTGAGCACGGTTACCTTTATCTGGCCCGGATATTCCAGACCTTCTTCTATCTTCTTAACGATGTCACGGGCAAGCCTCATGCCTCCCAGGTCATCAATCTCATCCGGTTTGACCAGTATGCGGATTTCCCGTCCTGCCTGAATAGCGTAGGACTTGTCCACGCCCGGGAAGCTGTTAGCGATGTCCTCCAGTGCGTTCAGTCGCTTCAGGTAGTTTTCCAGCGACTCACGTCTGGCCCCCGGCCGGGCGCTGCTGATGGCATCGGCGGCAGAGACGAGAAAACCCCAGGTGCTGACGTCAGCGGTCTCGAGGTGATGCTCGGCGATGCCTTGGACAACTTCGGGTGATTTCTCCCATTGCTTGACCAGGTCAGCACCGATGGCGGCATGAGTACCCTCCACCTCACGGTCGACCGCCTTACCGATATCGTGTAGCAGGCCGGCTTTCTTGGCGATGGCCGGATTGGCTCCCAGCTCGGAGGCAATCATCCCTGCCAGGAAGGCCACTTCAACACTGTGTGCCAGGACATTCTGTCCGTAGCTGGTGCGGTACTTGAGACGACCGAGCAGTCTAATCAGTTCGGGGCGAAGTCCATGTACGCCGACCTGATAAGCTGCCTGCTCTCCGGCACTGATAATTTCAGCTTCGACCTCTTCTTCAGCCTTTTTCACCACCTCTTCAATACGGGCGGGATGAATGCGGCCGTCGAGGATGAGCTTATTCAGGGAGTTGCGGGCAATTTCTCTCCGCACCGGGTCAAAGCTGGAGAGGGTGACTGCTTCAGGTGTGTCGTCCACAATCAGGTCGACACCGGTGGCCTGCTCCAGCGCCCGGATATTACGTCCTTCCCGCCCGATAAGACGGCCTTTCATTTCGTCGCTGGGGAGGGGGACGCTGACCACCGTCGTCTCCGATACAATCTCCGAGGCATTGCGCTGGATTGTCTGCGTGAGGATGTCCTGTGCCTTGATGTCGGCCTCTGCCTTTAGTTTGATTTCCCACTCGCGGAGACGTCTCGAGGCTTCCTCCTGCATCTCGACCTCCATCCTCTCCAGCAATGCTTCCCTGGCCTCGTTACTTGACATCCCTGAGATGAGTTCCAGCTCCTTCAGTTGCTTATTCTTGGCCTCTTCGAGCTGGTTTTTAGCGGTCTCAAGTGTTTTCTCTCTGGTGGCAAGACCACGTTCGCGTTGCGCAACACTTTCCAGTTTGCGTTCCAGATTCTCTGTTTTCGAGAGCAGGCGATTCTCCTGTCGCTGCAATTCTGAACGCCGTTCCCGGTAGTCGGCCTCAGCGGACGTTTTTGCTTTCTCCGCATCCTCCCTGGCTTGCTCAATTACATCCCTGGCTTCACTTCTGGCTTCAGTTAGTGTTCTGGCTGCCTTTCGCTGGGCTGCCCGGAGTTGTCGGTTTATTGCCATACGCCGGAAGAAAAAGACGACCATGCCGCCCAGGACTACACCAATAATGAAGCTGGATATATAGACTGTTATTTCCATATTCCCTACCTCCTTTTCCTCTACTTATCTCTGTCTCGCACCGGTGCCCCGGTACGTACTGTTACGATGTCTGGTTTGTCTGTCCTAATTCCTTCCAGAACCGCTGTACGGTGCGGTTGATTACACCATAGCTAAATCCCCGCCTCTTCAGAAAATCGCCCAACCTGCGGTGAAAGGCCCGGTAGTCTGAAAGGGGCAGTCGCCGTGCTCGACTCGAAGCTGCCCGATAGGCACTGTCATCATCGTCGACATCACCGACCACAGTGCTTATGATGTCTTCAGATACCCCTTTCCTGCGTAACTCCAGACCGGTTAGCCACTGGCTGCGTGGGCTGAACGTATCCCGGTTCTCTTTCCAGAACTTAGCAAAAGCAACGTCGTCCACCAGGCTCTGCTCTTTTAGTCGCTGAATTACCGCTTCGATATCGTCGCTCTGAAAACCGCGCTGGACCAACCGCTTCTGTAGTTCAGACTCGCTCCTCGGTCGGTAGCTGAGGAAATGCGTAGCGGCATTCAGGCAGCGGTAAAAATGACCTTCTCTGGTCAATACCTCGATATCGTTGTCCGATAGCTCCTGCCCGACATGCAGCCCTTGATTGACCACTACCTCGATTTCCAGTGTAAGGGCAGGCTGGTCGTCAAGGAATACTTTTGTTTTCCTTTTACCGTTCTGCCGTGAGCGCCCCGCTGCCCGGAGCGCCGTAATCTTACTCATTTCATCTCGTCCATTTACAAAACAGAGCTGAGACTCAGGCCTCAGCTCTGCCGTATCAATCAGCTATTAGGTTGTTGGTGTATCTGGTTTTACGAAACCGCGTCCGGGACAGGCTGGTCGTCAACCGGGCCGGGCGTGGTAATAGCTGAGGCTCTGACCTGTTGCTCAATCTCATCAGCAATTTCGGGATTATGCTCAAGGTACTGCTTGGCATTTTCCCTGCCTTGCCCCAGACGAGTATCACCCCAGGAGAAGAAGGCACCACTCTTCTTCACCAGCCCCAGCTCAACACCAAGGTCAATGAGGTCGGCTTCACGACTTATCCCGTGGTCAAACATGATGTCAAAACCGGCGGTCCGAAATGGTGGAGCAACCTTGTTCTTTACTATTCGGGCACGAACACGGTTGCCGATAGCCCTGTCACCCTGCTTGATGGTCTCCAGACGCCTCAGTTCTATCCGTACCGAACTGTAGAACTTGAGGGCTCTGCCACCCGGTGTGACTTCGGGATTGCCGAAGAAAACTCCAACCTTTTCCCTCAGTTGATTGATGAATATCACCGCACTACCTGACTTGCCGATAGCCGCTGCTAGCTTCCTCAAGGCCTGTGACATCAGGCGGGCTTGCAGGGCTACCTGGGTATCTCCCATCTCACCTTCAATCTCGGCACGGGGGACCAGGGCGGCGACGCTGTCTACCACAATGACGTCGATGGCGCCACTCCGTACCAGCGCCTCGGTGATTTCCAGTGCTTGCTCACCGGTGTCCGGCTGGGAGATGAGCATGTCTTCAAGGTTGACCCCGCAATGCGCAGAGTACACGGGGTCAAGGGCATGCTCCACGTCTACGTAGGCTGCAATGCCCCCTCTTTTTTGAGCCTCGGCGATAACGTGTAATCCCAGTGTGGTCTTCCCTGAAGACTCAGGGCCAAACACCTCTATAATCCGCCCTCGGGGAATACCACCTAGTCCCAGGGCCAAGTCAAGCGAAATTGAGCCGCTGGGGATTACCGCTATCGGTAATGTCCCGGCCGACTCTCCCAGTTTCATGATAGAGCCTTTGCCAAACCGCTTTTCGATCTGGCCGATGGCTAGTTCTAGTGCCTTTTCCTTCTCTGTGGTCATATTCGCCTGACATAAGAATAACACAAACATCGGGGTATCGCAAGGGTATCATGGTGCTGTAAAGGGGTGTAATTATAATGTTATATCAGGTACGAAGGGGCTGCTAGCGCTAAAAATCAGGCAGGGCCGGGGGTTGTCGCTTATGGTGACATGCCGCCATTCTGGCCTCAATCTTCTCTCGAACCTCATCAGTGGCTTTTCCAGTGAGTAGGTAGCGGTCGATATCGTCGTAGCTCAATCCCAGCTCTGCTTCATCGGTCTGTCCCGGCCAGAGACCGGCCGAAGGGGGCTTTTCGATGATTTCCCGGGGGATGCCCAGGAAACGGGCCATGTCTCTGACATGGGACTTGACCATATTCCCCAGCGGGACGATGTCAACCCCACCGTCGCCGTACTTGGTAAAGTAGCCGACGGCTAACTCACTGCGGTTACTTGAGCCGACCACCAGGTACCGCAGCTGATTGGCAAGATAATACAGGGAAACCATGCGGAGGCGGACCTTGAGGTTAGACCTGGTGAGATGCGTTGCTTCCGGAGAAGTCTCTTCCTCAGGCAGAAGCTCACTAAGAGAGTCGTAGACTTTGTCCAGGACAATTAGTCGTGTTTGAATGGCGAATTTATCAGCTACCATTCGGGCATGCTTCTCGTCCTCAGGGTTGCTGTAACAGGGCAGAAGCACCCCCAGCGTGCTGTCAGGGAAAACACGTTTACAGAGGACGGCCACAACGGCTGAGTCAATCCCACCGCTCAGACCGAACACGGTTCCGCGGCAGTCAGCGGTTATAACCCTGTCCCTTATCCACGCGGCCAGCTTTTCGGCAAGTTGCTCTGTTTCCATCTCTGAATTATTTAAAATATGAATCCAATAGTTGTTAATTCTATGAGGAGTATACTACAGTCGGGCCCATGTAACCAAATAGTTCATAGCAGGTATGAGATATAGATGAGCTAGTGGAGCCGGCAGATAGGGCAGAAACAGGGGAAGGAGGTTTCCTTTAAGGGCATACTATGCTAAGGGGCTTGCCATTCGGAGGGGGCTACGAATCGAGCCACCGGTCGATATCGGTCTCTTTGAGGATGTGACGGATATTGTCTGGGGTATAGATGTTGTTTATGGCTGGTGGAATACGCTGATACTCAGGAGGCCCTTCGGTAATATTGAGCCAGGAGCCACATTTGCTGCAGTCCTGGTGTTCCGGGTTTTTAAGCGCCCAGCCGTAGAATTTGGTCCCACACCGGGGACAAATACCCTGTAGCATGATTACTCGAATTCAACCCCTTTATTCTTGGTGATGTCTCTAATCTGTTTCATAAACGGTGAGAGATCCTGGGTGAGGGTGTCAGATTGCTCATCATCGTTCTTCCTGCCCAGCGCCTCGCTAATCATCCGGCCTACCCAGTAGCCCTGTTCAAGGCCCTCTTCGAAGGCTTTCTGGATGGCCTCCTGGTGTATATCTTTGTGCTTTTCGTCGTTTGTCAAAGTAAATACCCCTTATCCTATTAAAAACATCATAATGTGGCGTGGTTAGAATTAGGTGATAAAAGCGTTGAAATGCGATTAGAGTTTTGAGCGTTTTGTGGTATATTGTTTTTAGTGGGCTACCCTGTATTCAATTGCTTGAGGATTGGTTGAACCATGCCGTATGCAGACTTGGTACTGAAGAATGCTAACGCGATAACTATGGATGCCGTGCAACCACGGGCCGAGATGGTGGCGGTCAAAGAAGGGAAGGTCTGGATAGTTGGCGACAACGACCTGCTGGAGGATATCCGAGGTGCCAGAACGAAGGTGATTGATTGCCAGGGTAAGACACTGGTGCCCGGCTTCAATGATGCCCACTGCCATACCTTTTCATTCATCAGGAAGCTGCTCAGCATCGACCTCAGCCCGCCGGCCTTCGGCTCGATTGCTGATATTAAGGAGGTTATTGCCCGTGAGGCGCAGAATACCCCGCCCGACCAGTGGATAGTCGGTACCGACTACAATGAGTTCTATCTTCAGGAGAGACGCCATCCCACTCGCCAGGACATCGACGAGGTAGCACCGGACCACCCTGTGGTGATTTCCCACCGCTCGCTGCATGCTTGTGTCCTCAATAGCCGGGCGCTGGCGCTGGCCGGTATCACTTCTGAAACACCAGAGCCCCCCGGTGCCACGATTGAGCGTGACCTGACTGACGGTGAGCCGAACGGAATTCTATACGAGATGCTGGGTTATATCAGGGAGAAGGTGATGCCGCCATGGTCTGAGGAAGAGTTGAATAATGGCATGGGCCTGGTGAACCAGCATTGTCTCTCGCAGGGGCTTACGTCCATGCAGGATGCCACCGTGGTCAATGACCATCATCGGTGGCTGACCTTCCGTCGCTTTGTCGATGCCGGTAAACTCAACGTCCGGATATACATGATGTTTGGCCCTGAGGCTGCCAGTCAGTTTCGGGAGGCAGGTCTGACCTTTGGTGCCGGTGATAGTCGCCTTCGCCTGGGAGGATTAAAGGTTGTACCCAGCAGCCCCGGCGGCCAGCTCTATCCACCTCAGCCGGAGCTAAACCGGATGGTACTGGAAATGCATCGGAGCGGCTTCCCGGTGGCGATACACGCCGTCAGGGAAAGCACCGTTGAAGCGGTAGCCACGGCCTATGAATACGCCCGGGAGCAGGCACCGAATTGGGATATCCGGCACCGTGTTGAGCACTGCGCCGAATGCTCACCGCCATTAGTGGAGCGGCTTCGCCGCCTTCAGGTCGTGATTGCCACGCAACCGCCTTTTTTTTACTATTCAGGCGAAAG
>DUFD01000007.1 GCA_011171075.1 Dehalococcoidia bacterium
ACCGAGTAACCCCTTCCGCCCTATAGTGAAGTCAAGTAGCATCAGCCTGTCGGCCAATGCCCTCGACAGGGCGTTTACCAGTGTAGCCTTATGAGCTACGAAGCCGTTACCTGAACGCTTGCCCACGATATTCAGTTTTTCCACTATACCCCCTTTTGGCTATCTGGCTAGTGGGCAAATCTGCCAGCTTCACCTAGTAGTAAGACACCACCTAGCTGCGAGACGCTAGCCTAGCTGGTACTTCCACTATATATATCGGGATTTGGGGGTAGAATCTCTACATTATTAACAAGGCTTTTTGCTTGTTCTTACGGAATCTCCATAGATATTGGCTATCCGTAGCGGTAAGATTATCGCCATTGGTAATCTTATAAGCTATGTCCAGTAATCGCTTCGGAAAGCCTAAGAGGAATGTCCGAGCATCCAGCCAAGCGTCAAGGTCGATTGCTTTATCATCGGCTATCAGCTCCCCTAGCTCGGTTATATTGCCGTTACTATCGGTAATCGGCTTTGACAGGTATTCAACTCTAACTGCCTTTGGACACTGTGAGTAAAGCTCACCCTCTTTACACTTCGCCCTTTGCGCCTTGCTACAGCTACCGCAGTCAAGGCCGTTAGTGAACTTATATTGTGTCCGCCAGTAGTTAGCCACCTCAAAGCTGGCTATCCGGAACATGACAGCTTCGGTGAAGGGCCTGTGTCCATTCTTGTTGGCTACCTGTGCCAGCCTCAATATAATGGTATGCTTCAAGTCATCTCTGTCCTGCGCTCTGGCCTTATGTTGAAACCTATCGGCTATTTCGATATACTTCTCCCAGTCTGGCATTGTGGTTAGCCCCCTTTGTTAGACTTGCCCTAGCGGTCTTAGGCGTCAGCTAGGGCATTTTATTTGCCCGCCAAACTGGGCAAGCGTTCAGGTCAGGCTTTTCTGTATTCGATTGTTAAGGTGCTCAATCTAATTTGTTTAATACCATCATCCAACAAAAGGAACGATTGTGCATTAACAGAATGAACCTATATTTTCGTGCTTATACTGGTCTAACTGGATGTCGCTCTTAAGCACAATCGAGCCTGATTGAACAATTCAGCTAAGGCTTAATAGGGGGCAAGAGGCTTTATTAGCACTACAGTGTCTCTCAGAGGGAAGGGATTGCACTTTTCATTATCTACTCGGGGAAGTTGTTGGGTAAGCGAACAGGCAATACGATTACTATCATGGTAGGTATTAACAGGGCTAAAATCTCATTCTGGAGCTTCTGAAAGTGTTTCTGGGACCGGACTAAGAGAGCTATTTTTAGCCGTAGAGGGCTTTTCTAGGGTCAGCCCAGAGATAATCGGGAGCGGATAGGCCGGCCTGGGTGAGGCGGTAGTAGATACGTGGATTGCCTTTGGGGTAGTTGTCCTGGAACTCTGAGGGTTCTACTACACCCGATGGCTCCACCCAGCCCAGCTTCTTGATGTTAGAAAAGTAGGTGATAAATGAGTGGTAGCGGCATCCCTTTGCTTTATAAGGTAAACGAACCAGGTATACCTCAGTAAGGTGCTCGATGTTGTCTGGACTGATAGGACGTTTCTCTTTTCTGGCTGCTTTTTCTTCGTGCTTAACGGCTCTGTCCTCGGCTGTAGCCTGTCTTAATGCCTGCTTATAATTGTAGAAGATGTCAGCCTGCGGAGCGCCTGTGTCCGGGTCAATAGGTGGTGAGCCGTGAGGTCCATAACCTGCGAGATAATCTCTGATGAACTCGCCGCAACCAAAAGGCTTAAGAAAGCCACCACGCTGGGGCCGAAGCATCAGTGTCACGACTTATCCTTCTGCCAGAGCTTATCGTACCAACCTCGTAACTCCTCACCGGCTACTTTGCGGTATTTTGCTGTCGTATTGAAACTCTGGTGACCGAGATGTTCCTGAAGCAGTCTTAATCCGTCACCGGAGTCATCGGTCTTTACAGCATGTACAGCGAAGGCGTCCCGCAGTTTATGAGGTGAGACATTGTGGATTTTACCCGTTTCCGGATTGACGAGCTTTGGTAATCATGCTCTCTCGGCACACTCTTTTACTATTTGCCAAGCTCGATGCCGGTTTATCCCGAAAATATGCAGCTTTCCATTCTTCGATACCGGGCCACCCTTCTTTATGTACTCATCCAACAGCCGTAGCGTCTCTGCATCTAGAGGCAGCATTCTCTGACGCCTGTATTCCTGTTCCTTAGGAATTCTCATCGATGCTTACCCCACATTCAGGGCAGTATTTCTGGTTTCGACTGAGCCGGGCTGCACAGTATGAGCAGGTCAGTCTTATTCTTCTTTTGAGATGCTGGATAGTGACAGTTCCGGCACTTAAATCAATGTCGTCCACGGTAAGGGCGAGTGCTTCGGAAACACGACATCCCAAACGAAAGAGAATCCTTATGAGCAAGCGATCTCTCGTGTTGGTGGCTGCCTTTTCTAGTAGTTCAACCGCTTCGGGTTCAAGATAGGCTTTCATTACTCTCCTGAGCGACATCATTAGATAAGTTATCTACTGCCCCTTCTCCTTCCGCTTCCTGTTTCATGTTTCTATGTCTTTTCGCAATCAGTCTAGCTAGAAGTAAAAGTGTCTCGTGCCTTAGACTATTACCATAGCTCTTGTTATTATCGTCTAGGCTTGACATTTACTCGATTCCAAGATAGAATTGTAATATCATATACTAGAATAGGACATGATTTATACATATGCAATACACATTCTTTTTCTTAATTACACTTAGATAACTTATTATCTATACTTCTACGCAGCATTCGCCTATCGGGAGAGGACATGAAAAAAAGAATTAAGAAACCAACAGTAAAGCCTGAATTACGCCAGGAATGGTTAAGACGCTACGAATCGGGAGAAACGCCACCCAAAATCGCCGATAGCGACGACTTTGATGTACGCACAGTGAGGAAGCATATCGACTTGGCAAAACAGGATCGGGACGTTAGGGAGGCTAGATCGGCAGTGCTTAGAGGTGCCCTGGAACAACACTATCGCGACATGTACGATCTAGCCCTGGAGCTGGACTCTACTATAGTCTCCAAGGGTCATGCTGTGTTGGACTCAGAGGTGGATCGCCGACTACTAGCCCTAAGACAACACCTGCCAAGGTCTCCGCTGTGGACCAACTTGCCCAAGTGGAACCGAACTCTTGACGAGATAAATAACCTGAATGAAATAGTAGAAAAGCAGCTGAGAAATAGACTTGAAAAGAATAACAGGCTAAATACGATCCCTGCTGACACGAGAAATGGCATAATTCAGGGTTTATTCGAGGCTTTATATTCTCAGTTCAGGGTGTGGTCACAGGGAAAAACAGGACTTAACCATGTTACTGATATTCATATCGAAAAAGCCGCTGGTGCGAAGCATGACATTCGCTATGGTGGCTTCCATATGAGCCCAATCGATAACGAGAATCTTGATGATTACCTCGAAATAATCAGAGCTATTGTACAGGATTATGAGACACGAATGAAGAGTAGCGAGCAATACCTTGAAGCTCTGAAATCGTACGATACCTTAAGGTCACTACAAAAACGCTTGCGAGATGAGCTTGCCATTATTATTATGAGACGCATTGTCCCCGGTAAATGTAAATACTGCCCGTTATAATAAGTCTATTTTATTAGGAGATGATCATGAAAGCTGCTATTTATACCAGGGTATCTTCTGACAGCCAGGATGTCGATCTCTCAATATCTGCCCAGTTAAGGGCACTCAGGGATTATGCCTTGAGAAACGGCTATGAGGTAGCCAGAGAATATATTGATGAGGCGGAGAGTGGCCGGTCAGCTGAAAGGCCAGCCTTCAAGGAGATGATTGCTCTAGCTCGAACAAAGAACCCACCATTCGATACTATCCTGGTTTGGAAACTTAATCGATTTTCTCGAAGCCGTATGGACTCTATCGTCTATAAGAAACTCCTCAGGGATAGGGGTATCAAACTTATTTCCATCAATGAGCCTTTTGATGACAGCCCGTCAGGCCATATGTTTGAAGGCGTGATTGAAGTCATGGACGAGTTCTATAGTGAGAATCTCGGACAGGATATCAGGAGAGGCATGAGAGAGAATGCTGAGCGTGGTTTTTTTAATGGTAGTCGGCCACCTTACGCCTTCAAGAGGGTGCCTGTTCAAGACAGCAGAAAAACTCGATATAAGCTCGAACCTGATCCGGAGGACTCAGTTGCCTTGCAGGTCGTTAGAAGAATGTTTAACCTCGCATTGAGACGAACAGGCTGCAAGGAGATTGCCAAGATGCTAAATAATGATGGTATTAGAACTAGCACCGGTCAACGATGGGGCAAAACGACTGTTCATAAGATCCTGACTAATGAAGCTTATTGTGGGACTCTGGTGTGGGGCGGGAGGCCAGGTCATCCAGCAATACACAGCAGTATACCTCCAGTCAGGATAGAGAATGCCTGGCCAGCCATTATCGATAAGGAGACTTTTTATCTAGTTCAAGATAAGATGGCTTCGAGAGCACCGGTGGAGATACATCCCCGCATTGTCCCCAGCTTCTACCTTTTGAGCGGATTGCTTTTCTGCTCCTGCGGCCATGCCATGATCGGTCGCAGTGCTAAATCACACCGGTATTATTACTACATGTGCAACCGCAGTAATAAACAGGGCAGGGATGCCTGTGGTGCCAGAAGTCTACCTAAAGATAAGCTGGAGCAGCTGGTCATAGATCAAATAAAAAAGAAAATTCTGACAGAGGAATGGCTGGAAGAGTTGGTCAAACTCGTTAATGAGGACCTCGATGTCACCAGTGGTGAGCTTAAGGACAGGCTCGATGTGATTGACGCGGAACTTAACGATATCAATAACAGATTATCCAGGAACTACGATGCTCTCGAAACCGGCACTCTCGCCTTGAGTGACCTCGCCCCCAGAATCAAAGAACTGAGAGTAAGGCAGGAGCAACTGAACAAGACCAGAGTACAGGTCGAAGCCGAACTCATTCTACAAGGTAAACCATACATAGACACCAATTTGGTTAAATCTTATGCCGAGGACTTGAAGAGCCTTCTCGAGGAGTCCGATTTCAGCGAGAGTAAGGCTTTCCTCCGCTCTTTTGTCAAGAAAATCGTAGTTGATAGAGAGAAAGTCACCATCTATTACAAATTGCCGGTACCGCCGGATGGGAAAAGACGAGAGGCACTTGAAGTTCTGCCTATTGATACCCCTGGTGGAGCTGAGGGGATTCGAACCCCTTACCTATTGAATGCCATTCAATCGCTCTCCCAATTGAGCTACAGCCCCACACGCATATTTTAGCACCTAGGCGGTTGCTTTCGCTACCTCTACCTTGAAAGTCAGCTGCTCGTCCTCCAGGTCGACCACCACCGTATCGCCGTCTTTGAACTCTCCACCAAGCACCTTGCTGGACAGCGGGTTCTCCACATAGCGCTCGATGGCCCGCCTCAGTGGCCGCGCCCCGTAAAGTGGGTCGTAACCGGTTTTGGCAAGCCACGACCTGGCTTCCTCGGTGAGCACTATGTCGAGCTTGCGCTCTATCATACGCTGCTGGAGGTCCTTGACCATTAACTCGACGATGTGACGTAGATGCTCTTCGGTCAGCTCGTGGAAAACAATAATCTCATCCAGTCGGTTGAGGAACTCGGGACGGAAGGTCTTCCTGACCTCGGCCATTACCTTCTCTTTCATATCCTCATAGCTCCGTTGCTCGGCGGCGGCACCTTTCTGCCTGCCGAAACCGATGCCACTCTCACGCCTGATAAGCTCAACCCCGGCGTTACTGGTCATGATAACCACCGTGTTCTTGAAGTCCACCGTCCGACCGTGGCCATCGGTCAGCCTGCCGTCATCGAGGAGCTGGAGCAGGGTGTTGAATACCTCCGGGTGCGCCTTCTCGATTTCGTCGAGCAGGATGACCCGGTAGGGACGACGCCTCACAGCCTCGGTTAGCTGTCCGCCCTCCTCGTAGCCGACATAGCCCGGCGGGGCACCGATAAGGCGCGATACGGTGTGCCTTTCCTGGTACTCCGACATATCCAGGCGAACCATGGCATTCTCGTCGTCAAACATAAACTGGGCCAGTGCACGCACGAGCTCGGTCTTACCGACGCCGGTTGGTCCGAGGAATATGAAGCTGCCGATTGGTCGCCTCGGGTCTTTTAGTCCTGCTCGACTCCTCCGTATCGCCTCAGAGATGGCGGTAACGGCCTCTTCCTGGTTGACCAATCGCTCGTGGATACGCTCCTCCATGTGGAGCAGCTTCTCGGCCTCACCCTCCAGCATCTGAGAAACGGGGATTCCGGTCCACTTCGAGATTAGCTCAGCAATAGCATCCGCGGTCACTTCGCCGCTAATTTTCTCCTGCTGTAGCCAGCTGTTCTTGGCCTTGTTGTACTCGTCCTCGAGTCGGATACGCTCCGATTTCAGCCTGGCAGCATTCTCATAGTCCTGCCGTTGAGAGGCCGCCTCCTCCTCGTTGACCATTTGCGTTAATCGTTGTTCCAGAGACTTGACCTCAGGCGGGGCACTCTCGGTATCGATACGCAGCTTACTGGCGGCCTCGTCAATAAGGTCAATGGCCTTGTCCGGCAGGAACCTGTCGGAAACGTAGCGCTGACTCAACTCGGCAGCCGCCTTCAGCGCCTCATCGGTTATTTTAACCTTGTGATGGGCCTCATATCGCGGGCGCAGCCCATGGAGCATCTCGATGGTGGCCTCAACACTCGGTTCCCCGAGGAAGACCGGTTGCAAACGTCGTTCCAGTGCCTTATCTTTCTCAATGAATTTCCGGTATTCATCCAGTGTGGTAGCCCCGATGCACTGCAATTCACCATGCGCCAGCGCCGGTTTAAGCATGTTCGAGGCATCAATCGCCCCTTCGGCGGCACCTGCCCCGACCACGGTATGTATCTCATCGATAAACAGTATAATCTCACCCTGTCCCTGACGTACCTCATCCATCACCGCCTTGAGCCTTTCCTCAAACTCACCGCGGAACTTGGTACCGGCCACCATCGCCCCCATGTCCAGAGCGACCACTTTATGCCCCTTGAGCGAATTCGGTACGTCATCAGCCGCAATCTTCTGTGCCAGTCCCTCGGCGATGGCGGTCTTGCCAACTCCCGCTTCGCCGATGACCACCGGGTTATTCTTGGTACGTCGCGAGAGTACCTGCATCACCCGTTTAATCTCATCTTCCCGACCGATGACGGGGTCGAGCTTACCCTGGCGGGCCAGCTCGGTGAGGTCGCGACCGTACTTCTCCAAGGAACGGTACTTGCTCTCTGCCCGGGCATCGGTAACACGGTGCCCGCCCCGAAGTTTCTGCAGAGCAGTGTATACCTTTTCACGGTCGACCCCGAACCGGTGCAGGATAGCAGCTGTCTCACCCCTGTTCTCACCAGCCATGGCAATCAGCAGGTGCTCCGTACCGATAAACTCGTCCTGAAGCCTCTTCGATTCAGCCTCTGCTGCAGCGAAGAGGGCACCAATACGCGGCGTTGCGTATATCTGGGAGACCTCATATGCTACCTTGGGCATTCCCTCAAGAATGGTGAGAACCTCCCGCTCGACGACAGCAGTATCGACTCCTAGCTCCTGCAGGATATCCCTAACTAATCCCTTCTCCTGTCTGAGCAGTGTTATGAAAATATGCTCCACATCCCACTGGTTATGATGGAATTGCGCTACGAGCTGCTGCGAGACAGTTATAGCCTCCCATGCCTGTTCTGTAAATCTCTCCTGCCTCATCTTAAACCTCCCCCCAGCTCACTTCTGGTTATTGCCAAAGTTTGTCTTCAGGAAATCAACAATCCGCCGCTGGACCTCGGGGTACTCCCAGTTGTAGTCATGTCCCGGTGCATTAATACAATAGGTAAACTTTTGTGGCTTACCGTCAATCCGAGACTTGGCCCAGCGGTATGGAGCCGTAGCGTATGATTTAAATCCCTTCCACAGGTCGCGGTTACACATGGGATCGGGCATTAGACCATTACTATCAACCGCCAGTGTCCTTTCCGTAATTATACGACGGCCCATATGTGGGAAGAATATGCCCAGCTCAATACTATAAACCTGTGATAAATCACCCAGCTCCCTCATGACAGCGTTGCTAAAGGCAGCCCCCTGGCTGGCCCCAATCAGTATTACTTTCAGATTCCGGAGGTGATTACTGATAAACCTCAGAGCTGCCGCCAGAACCTTTGCCTGAAAGGACTCACCTTTAAAGAAGAATAGCGCCTCTTTCTTAACATCCCGCATATGGTGCCAGAAGCTGTTGCCACTGCGGTAGTATTGGACCAGCACCCATTTCCTCATCATTTCATCCATGGTATTTGTTACGCCGGTGACAATACTCTTCTCCCATTCCAGGCATTCTTCAAAAACCGTATTCCCCCAACCTCCGGGGTTATGAATCAAGAGGAATTCTGCATCCCAGGTTCGGGCAAGCGTACCCCGAAGCCAGTCGACGAAGTTGGCCCTCTTCTTATCACCATCGCGAAAAAACTGCGAGGCAAGGTGGTCTATCTCTTCCCATAAAACGGCATTATCACTGGCCATATCGAGTTACTCTTTCAACAATAGTATATCTCCTGCACACCAGAGCCACCCCTTTGCCTGAGGTAGGTCTTGTCACCTTTCTGCCAGACCCATAGCTTATGCTCGGGTATTACCCAGTTAGCGATAGACTGCCGGGACGGGTAAACAAGGAAGACCGCATCGGCTACCCTGTTAAGCTCATCCAGGGCCTGAACAGCATCTTTAGTGGTCGGCATATGCTCCAGAAGATGGCTGACGAAGGCTGCTCCGAAAGTGCCGTTTGAAAACGGTATATGGGTAACGCTACCGACCACCGCGTGCGGGTGACCAATAACCGCACGCCGGTCAATATCAAGGCAGACATCGCCACCGCCGTGAGCCGGTTTGTTAAACCAGCGGCGGGCTGGTTTGACGCCCCAGGGACCGGGGACTACCAGCATTGGTTTAGACCTCTCCCGAGCATAATTATCGGCGGCACGGTATTTCCGGTTCTTGTCCTGAATTTCAAACATCCAGACGACAAGCTGCCAGATACCCACAGCGGCCAGTATCGCCAGTACTACATATAACAGAACTACCTGCACCATCTCGCTGCTACCCTCTAAACTCCCATCCATGAGAACATGGCGTTCCAGCCGTAATAGCCACAGAAAGCAATAATCAGGCTCTTGAGGCCAGTACCCAGAAAGGAGAAGATGAAGAACTTGTGGGGCGGATAATGAAGAGTGGCGATAGCAATCGACATCGGGAGGTGGATTGGGTTGGGAATCAAGGACATGAGAAAGACTGCCAGCGAGCCGTGCCTCTCTGCAACACCGATGGCCCGGTCGTAAAAACGACTGCTGAATTTACTGGTAATCCTCTCCGAGATGGTCCTGCCCCCGTAGCCAATCATGAAAGTAATGAACTGTCCTACGCTGGCACCCAATCCAGAAAGCAATCCCACCCACACCGGTGCCAGTACACCATACTGGTCGGAGATGAGACTCGGCAGGGTGAACACCAGAAGCCAGTATGGGACAGGAATAGCCGTAATGCTGAAGGTGCTGCCGGCAATAAAAGATACAATCAATACACCCAGCAGGCCAAACTTGGCCAGATAGGTGGTGCTCATTAACTCATCTTTATAATATACGGCAAGAACGCAGAGAGCGATGGTCGCCAATATCGCCAGAGCTCCCAGCCCTAACTCCTTTTTCGACCAGCGTTTTTGAACCTCTTGCTCCATGGCTAAGCCATATCTCTCTGTGATGGATATGTGCAGTCCGTCACTCCTGTAAATTAGTCCCTATTATAGCAACATTGTCTCAACGAGCACAACAGGTGGTCAGGCACAGCGGGTGCGTTGACACTGAGCGTTAATGTGATAAACAGACCTGCCCAGACCTAGACCTGATATCTATGGTTTCTTATCAATAATATCAGCCAGAATACCCAGAAACTGGTGGAGTATCCGCGCAGTGGCTCCCCAGATTACCTTATCCTGATAGTGATAGTAATACTGGTCAATCTCCTTGCCGTCTAGGATATCCTTGTCCTGGCTGACGTTGCTCTTATCGAGTAATGCCGAGAGGGGGACCTCGATAACCTCCTCGGTCTCCCACTCATCCACCTTCAGATTGTAAGGCCATGGCATCCTGGCAACGAAGGGGGATATCACATAATTAGAACCGATTGTGCGGAAATCGTCCAGTTCGCCGATTACCTCGACATCCTCAGCCGCCAGACCAACCTCTTCGGCAGACTCGCGTAGGGCCGTCTGGAGCAGGCTGTTGTCCCCTTCCTCATAGGCGCCACCCGGGAAGGATATCTGGCCTTTATGGTCTTTAACACGGTCGGTCCTCTGTATAAAGAGGATATGGTACGCTCCCTGCTTTTTATACATGGGTATCAGCACCGCCGAAGATATCCGCCGGGGGTCGGAAATGTGAAGCTTCTGCCTCTGAGATAAAGCCTGTCTTAATTTCTTCTCCATATATTACTATACTACCACTGCTCTCCAACCGAGACAAACGTGTCTGAAGGTTGCACTGATACAAACCCGCATGTAATATTATGATATTTAACGGATAACTACCCAGTAAATCACCAGGGGGCAGCGATGGCATACGAGACACTGCTTCTCCAAAAGAAAAACGGGGTCGGTATTATCACCCTCAACCGTCCGGCGAAACTCAACGCCCTGAGTACCACCCTTCTTAACGAATTCGATAGGGCACTTACTGAGTTCGAGGAAGATGGTGAAGTGGACGTGCTCCTTGTCACTGGAGCCGGCGACCGGGCTTTCTCCGCCGGGGCAGATATACATGAAATGGTTGAGGTATCCGAGGCACAGCCGGGAGTGCCGGACCAACGTCCGCGCGACTGGGTATGGCACCTGGCAAACTACCGGAAGCCGACCATCGGCGTTATCAATGGTCTTGCTCACGGCGGCGGCGCCCTGATGTCCTCTATCTTCGATATACGCCTCGGCTGCGAGCGCACCAATTTTCGCTTCCTGGCCGTCAGCTACGGCCGGGTCAACTCCACCTGGAGCCTGCCTTTGATTGTCGGACTACCGATGGCCAAGGAGCTTCTCTTCACCGGGCGGATAGTTGAGGCTGAGGAAGCATTTCGCATCGGGCTGCTCAACAGGCTTGTCCCATCAGCGGAACTGATGAAAACCGCCCTCGAAATGGCAGAGCTCATAGCCAGCAATGACGCCTCCGCGGTGCAAGCAGTCAGGGAGATGCTGGTCGGGGATATAGGCATGAACTGGTACGATATGCTGCGCAATGAAGCCAGAATTATCGCCCGGTCGGTAAAGTCACCGCCACCGCGGCAGAGCTTCAGCAGCTTTCTGGAACGCAAGGGCAAGCGTCGGGGCAAGGGAGGTGACTGAGATGGCAGCGTCGAAGACGGCTCTGGAAGGTATCCGCGTGCTCGACCTGGGAAGATATCAGGCAGCGCCGAGAGCGGGACTCGTCCTGGCACGGCTGGGCGCCGAGGTCATCAAGGTAGAAGCCCCGGGCGGTGATGAGAGTCGGGCTACCGGTGCCGGCGGTTCTGTCCGCGGCCAGAGTCCCTACTGGGTGCAGTACAACAGCGGCAAGAAGAGCATCGCTATTGACCTCCGCCAGGAGAAGGGAAAGGAAGTCCTCAGGGGTCTGGTGAAGATTTCTGACGTATTCATCCAGAACTTCCGCCCCGGTACAATCGATGAGATGGGATTCTCCTACGAAACGCTGCATGCGCTCAACCCGCGGATAGTGATGCTAAATATATCCGCCTACGGGCAGTATGGACCCTACCGCGACCGCATAGGCTTTGACCAGATAGGGCAGGCAGTTTGCGGGCTGATGGCAATGACCGGTTATCCGGAGAATCCACCCACCGTCACCGCCATGCCCGTGATTGACCGTATTACGGCACTCCATGGCACCATCGGGGTGCTGGCCGCCCTGAGGGAACGCGATATCTCCGGGGAAGGCCAGGCCATTGACGTTTCGCTGGCCGATACCGGTTTTAGCCTTACGGAGATACCTATCACCCACTACCTAGGCACCGGCTTCGTACCGGAACGGCAGGGCAGCCGTAATCCCGGCGGCCTGAGCAATGTTTACCAGACCACCGACGGCTGGGTGCTCTTTGTTGCCCCGAGCCAGAGAATATGGCCAAGGCTGTGTGATTTCCTTAATAGGCCGGAATGGGTGGATGACCCCCGATTCGCCAGCCGCACCGAGCGTTCGAAAAATGCCGCTGTCGTGGAGGTGGAACTGGCCAGATGGTTCGCCACGAGGACCACTGAAGAGGCGGTGGATACCCTCGCCGAGGCCGAGATACCCTGTGCGCCGGTCAACGATATCCCCCACGCAGCTAAGAGCCCCCAGCTGTGGGAGCGCGAGCTCCTGGTGGAGGTACCCGACCCCGTGGCGGGTACGATACACGTCTCCGGCAAACAGATAAAGCTCAGCCGCAGTGAGATGGTGGTCGGTTCGGCACCAACTGTAGGCCAGCATACCGACGAAATCCTACGCGACCTGCTAGGTTATTCACCGGAGCAGATACGGCAACTGCGTAGCGAAGATGTGGTGCGGTAAGGTACTTGACATTCTAGTAGATATGTTGTACAGTATATTTGTACAACATATATTTGATATTTTAGAGGGGAGCCATGGTTACAAAAACGACATACAGTAATGCTAGACAATCCTTTCGTGCTTTATGGGATGAGGTAATATCAACGCGTGAACCTATTTTTATCACTCGTAGGGGCGCGGAGAATGTTGCCCTCATTTCAGCAGATGAACTAAGTAGTATAATAGAGACAGTTCATCTGCTGCGTTCCCCAGAGAACGCCAGGAGGTTGTTAACAGCGTTGAACCGCGCTTACGAAGACGGTGTCCAACCATCATCCTTAGACGAACTCAAGCGAGAGTTAGGGGTTGAGTAAGGGTAAGCGCAAGCAAAGGTCGAAAGTAAGAAAGCCAGTATTTCAGCCTGAGTTTAAAGAGGATTTGAAGTATTGGATTGATACAAATTGGACAATTGCACATAGAGCATTAAACATAGTAGATGAAATCATACACCGAGACCCTTTTACTGGCACGGGTAAGCCAGAGCCACTAAAGGGTCTTTCAGATATATGGTCAAGAAGACTTACTCAAGAGCATCGTATTGTTTATTTGGTCCGCGATGACAGAATTGACTTTCTTCAGGCACGCTACCACTATTAGCTGTCTCTATTCAAACTGACCCACTACCTAGTCCCTCGAATACTTGACAATTTTACATTTGTCTGTTTATAATCAGAATAGCTTTTTCCAATCCTGCGTCCTGCGCGATTGTTCCTAATACAAGGGTACCTCTCAACCCGATAGTATATATTTCCCTTTATGTCAAAGTACATCTTTGTAACCGGTGGTGTTGTTAGTTCAGTAGGTAAGGGCATTACTGTCGCTTCAATCGGCACCCTCCTGAAAAGTCGGGGAATCACCGTGACCATTCAGAAGCTTGACCCCTATCTTAATGTTGACCCGGGAACGATGTCACCTTATCAGCACGGCGAGGTGTTCGTGACCCAAGACGGCGCCGAAACCGACCTTGACCTCGGTAACTATGAGAGGTTTATCGATACGGAACTGACCGCAGATTCAAACGTGACTTCAGGGCAGATATATAGCGCCGTTATCGCCAAGGAGAGGCGCGGCGATTTTCTCGGCGGTACCATTCAGGTGGTGCCCCACGTCACCAATGCCATCAAGGAGCAGTTCAGGCAGTTGGCCGAGCAGTCAGGGGCAGACGTCGTCATTATCGAAGTCGGCGGTACCGTCGGTGACATCGAAGGGCAGCCCTTCCTCGAAGCTATCCGGCAGATGAGAAACGACGTCGGGCGTGATAATGTGCTTTTTGTTCACGTTACCCTGTTGCCATTCCTTAATTCCACACAGGAGCTGAAGACGAAACCGACCCAGCACAGCGTTAACGAACTGCGCCGTATCGGTATCCAGCCGGACATCATTATCTGCCGTGCCGACCTGCCGATACCTGAGGGAATCAGGGATAAAATATCGCTCTTTTGCGATGTCGAGCGAAAGGCCGTTATTCCGCTACCAACGGTCCCTACTATCTACGAGGTACCATTGTTCCTGGAAGAAGAGGGACTGGGACAGCTGGTAGTGGATGAACTGGGGATAAAGGCAAAACCGGCTGACCTGGGCCAGTGGCAGGACCTGGTCAACCGCCTTAAGGAGCCGCACGAACCGGTCAATATCACCCTGGTGGGCAAATATGTCGAGCTACAGGACGCCTATTTCTCCGTACGTGAGGCGTTGCATCATGCCGCCCTCTCCCATGACCGCGACCTTAACCTCTCCTGGGTCCATTCCGAGGAGCTTGAAGACGACAACGTTGATACGCTGCTGCGTACGGCCCAGGGTATTGTCATTCCCGGAGGTTTCGGCATTCGCGGAATAGAGGGTATGATAAAGGCAGCCAACTACGCCCGCACCAACAATATTCCTTATCTGGGACTGTGCCTGGGGCTGCAGGTCATGGTGATTGAGTTTGCCCGCTACGTGTTCGACTCGGACAAACCGAATTCCACCGAGTTTGACGAAACAACCCCCTACCCGGTAATTGACCTCATGCCGGACCAGAATATGGAGAAAATGGGCGGTACGATGCGTCTCGGTAACTACCCCTGCCAGCTACTCGACCACAGTCATGCCGCCAAGGCTTATGGTCGATGTCTGATTCAAGAGCGTCATCGGCACCGTTACGAGTTTAACAACGAGTTCCGTACCGCCCTCGAGGAAAAAGGGATGGTCTTCAGTGGACTGTCACCAGATAACAGGCTGGTGGAGGTCTGTGAACTGGCCGACCACCCGTGGATGGTAAGCTGCCAGTTCCACCCCGAGTTCGGTTCGCGGCCTAACCGACCACACCCCCTGTTTCGTGATTTTATCGGTGCCGCCAAGGAAACTCTCCGCGAGGGGGCCCAGCCTTCGCTGCCTCTTTCTAATTAGTATTCAAAAAGATAAATGCCCATACTATGTGCATCCAATACATCAACAAGTTAGAGTAAGGAAAGCTAAATAAGCAAGGTGAAGATTTAGATGCGTATCTTTCTGGACACGGCCAACATAGACGAGATAAGGGAGGCAGCCGGACTGGGTATCATCAGCGGCGTCACCACCAACCCGAGCCTCCTGTCGAAGGAAGCCACCTCTGATTACGAAACAGTAATCAAGACCATCTGCTCCATCGTCAGCGGGTCGGTCTCCGCCGAGGTCCTCGCAGAAGACGCCGACGCAATGATTACGGAAGCCCGCGCTAAAGCGTCCTGGGCACCCAATGTGACCATTAAAATACCGGTTACAGCGGCCGGTATCAAGGCAACAACCGTCCTGAGCAAGGAAAAAGTAGACGTTAACATGACCCTCTGCTTCTCAGTAAACCAGGCACTGCTGGCCGCCCTTGCCGGGGCTGCCTATGTCAGCCCGTTTGTCGGCAGGCTGGATGATGTGGGCCATGACGGCATGCAACTCATCAAGGAGATCGTTGATATCTACGACCACTATCAATTCAACACCAAGGTCATCGCCGCCAGTATTCGCCACCCGCTGCACTGCGTGGCGGCTGCCAAGGCAGGGGCCCACATTGCCACAGTACCATATAACGTACTGATGCAAATGATGCGGCACCCACTCACCGACGTTGGAATCGAACGATTCCTCAGTGACTGGCAGCGTGTACAGGGAAAATGATGAAAAAAGAAATTACTAACGAAGAAAATACCACGGCAACCACAAGGGAGAATACTAGAATGGACATCAACCAGTTAGAGGCCAAGAGTAAAGATGAACTGATGGAACTGGCCAAGGAAATGGAGCTCTCCGACTATGTTGACCTCAGCAAGCAGGACCTGACAATGCGGCTCCTCCAGGCGGAAGCCGAGCAGCAGGGTAACATCTTCTGCAGCGGTATCCTGGAGATTATGCCCGATGGTTACGGTTTCCTCCGGCAGAGTTCGCTATTACCCAGTTCCTCCGATATATACGTATCCCAGTCCCAGATAAGGCGTTTCGGTCTACGCGTCGGCGACATGGTTGCCGGTCAGGGCAGGCCCGCACGGGCCGGCGAGAAGTACTACAGCCTGCTACGGATAGAGGCCGTCAACGATATAAATCCAGAGCTTGCCAAGAGTCGTCCACACTTCGGCTCGCTCACTCCTACCTTCCCCGACCAACTTATCAGTCTCGAGGTGCCGAACGATAACCTCTCAACAAGACTGCTCAACCTGATAGCCCCCATCGGCCGCGGCCAGCGTGGTTTGATTGTCTCCCCACCCAAGGCAGGCAAGACAATACTGCTCAAGTCCATCGCCAACGCCGCCAATACCAACTATGATGACATCCATATCATGGTGTGTCTTATCGGTGAACGCCCCGAGGAAGTTACCGACATGAAGCGTTCGGTCAAGGGTGAGGTAATCAGCGCCACCTTCGACGAACCGGTGGAGAACCACACCCGCGTCGCCGAGCTGGCACAAGAGAGGGCCAAGCGCCTGGTAGAGAGTGGACGGGACGTGGTTATTCTGCTCGACGGTATCACACGCCTCACCCGCTCCTATAACCTGGCGATGCCGTCTAGCGGTCGCACCCTGTCTGGCGGCATTGACCCGGCTGCGCTATACCCCGCCAAGCACTTCTTCGGCGCTGCCCGCAATACCGAGGAGGGCGGCAGCCTGACAATACTGGCTACCTGTTTGGTCGACACCGGCAGCCGCATGGACGACCTCATCTATGAGGAGTTCAAGGGTACCGGCAATATGGAGGTACACCTTGACCGCCGGCTGGCACAGCGTCGTATCTACCCGGCAATAGACATTGAGCAAAGCGGTACCAGACGCGAAGAGCTACTGCTCAATGAGGAGACTCTGAAGCAGGTGTGGCTCCTGCGGCGTATGGTAGCCATGATTTCCGCTGACTCGACCAACTTCGTGGAAGGCACCGAGCGCCTGCTCGAGCGCCTGCGGCGGTCGAAGGACAACGAACAGTTCCTGGCAAACCTGAGCAAGGACGCCGAATAAAACAACTACTCTCTACGGCTGTCTACTTCCCTTCCCAAGTTGAAAAGCCAAGGGGGTGTCCCCCTTGGAATCCCCCTTCCAAAGGGGTTACACCCCTCTGGACACCCCAAAACGGTGAGAAGGTTTGTTTCAGGGCTTACGTATTTACACCTAATAGAGAGCCGTAATCCAGCAGCATTATCAGGTTTTCTTTAAATTTAAAGACGAAGACTCCAGACACTTTTGGGGGAGCTAAAGAGGGACACAGCCCTAAGCATTGGTCAAAGGAGTCTAAGAGGGCGTAGCCCTCTTTTATTTATCTCCCCCTTCCCCAGCGGGGCAGGGGGATACAGGGGGATGGGGCCTCCCCTACTAAACAGTTGGACATTTAAAAAATAAAGCAACTTGCCAAGAACCTGAATGAGGTATTAAGCTTGGGGTGATGGCCGCGTGAGGGGGGCCGATGTGACAAGCAGCCTGATAACCGAACAGCTCAAACAGCTACCCGCCAGCCCTGGCGTATACCTGATGAAAGATGCTGCCGGGAACATCCTCTACGTAGGCAAGGCCGCCGACCTCAGCCAGCGGGTGCGGTCCTACTTCAGCCCAGGCCAGAACCTGCCTTACAAACTAAAACAACTGGTCACCAAGGCACATGAAATCGATTTCTATGTTACCAACCTCGACCAGGAAGCCCTCATCCTCGAGCTGAACCTCATCAAGCAGCACCACCCACCGTACAACGTCCGCCTTAAGGACGACAAGACCTTCCCCTACCTAAAGGTCTCGCTGAATGAGGAGTGGCCCAGGGTATACTTCACCCGCCGCCTCGAAGAGGACGGCGGGCGCTACTTCGGGCCCTTCGCCAGCGCCGGCTCGGTACGTCAGACGCTCAAGGCATTGAAGAAGATATTCCCCTTCCGCTCCTGCTCTAAAGCCATCACGGGCACGGATTCCCGCGCCTGCCTCGAATTTCACATGAACCAGTGCGTTGGTCCCTGTATCGGGGCTGTGAACAGGGAGGAGTACGGAGAGGTCATCAGGCAGGTCATCCTCTTTCTGGAAGGCAAGCAGGAGGTGGTTATTCGAGAACTGGAGAAACGGATGCAGCAGGCCGCCAAAGCCCTCGAGTTTGAGAAGGCTGCCCTGATAAGGGACCAGGTCGAGGCAATCAATCGCGTGATTGAAGGGCAACGCATTGCCGATGTCACCAGTGGTGAGCAGGACGTCGTTGCTTTTGCCCAGAATAAAAACCAGGCCTGTGTCCAGGTCTTTTTTATCCGGGGTGGCAGGCTTATCGGACGGGAGAGCTTTGTCCTGCAGGGCACCAGGTCTGAAGAACCCATCCACATTATGTCCAGTTTCGTTAAACAATTCTACTCCTCTGCTCCGTACATACCACCTCTTCTGCTGTTGCAGTACCCGGTGGACGACCAGGCAGCCATCGAGGAATGGCTCGAGGGGAAACGGGTAGGCCGGGTGCGTATTCAGGTACCACTGAGGGGCAATAAAAAGCGTCTGGTGAACATAGTTGCCAATAACGCCACACTCGGCCTCCAGCAGATGAAGCTCAGGCAGCTGTCCGCACCATCAGCACTGAAGGCTGCCCTGGAAGAGATTGAAAAAGAGCTCCGCCTGCCACACACTCCCTCCCGCCTCGAAGGGTATGACATCTCGAACATACAGGGGAAAGGAGCGGTGGGCAGCATGGTGGTCTTCGACCAGGGCAGGCCAAAGCCCTCTCTCTACCGCCGATTCCGCATCAAGACCGTAGAGGGAGCGGACGACTACGCCATGCTTCAGGAAGTACTCCGACGCCGCTTCAAGCGAAGTAGTCTCGAAGGCAAAGAGACCTCGAAAGCGGATACATGGTCGGTTCTGCCTGACCTCGTTCTGATTGACGGTGGTAAAGGCCAACTCAATGCCAGCCTTGCTGCTATGAAGGAGATCAGTGCCGGAGAGGTACCGATTGCCAGTCTGGCCAAGGAAAACGAAGAAGTCTTTATCCCCCACCGGAAAGAGCCGGTAGTCCTCCCCGCCACTTCTCCCGGCCTGCAGTTGCTGCAACGCCTCCGCGATGAGGCGCACAGATTCGCCATTGGCTATCACCGGAAGGTCCGCCACAAGCAGACCTTTGATTCTTCGCTAGATACCATACCGGGTATCGGACCGAAGCGCAAGCGCGCCCTGCTCAGGCAATTTGGCTCAGTGCGCGGTATCCGTGAGGCCTCTATTGAGGAGTTGTCTTCCGCGAAAGGCATGTCTACAAAGCTGGCAACAAAGATAAAGGAACTATTATAATAGACTATGCCCGCAAATCTGACACCTGCCTATTTTGAAGCCGAAAAGAGGTTCCGGGAAGCGAAAAGCACCCAGGAGAAAATCGTTGCCCTGGAAGAGATGCTGGCGGTCATGCCCAAGCACAAGGGTACCGACCACCTCAAGGCCGACATCAGGAGGCGAATCGCCAAGCTGACCCAGACAGTGGAACGGAAGGCGGGCGGCCAGCGTGCGTCGTTGGTACCCCCCAAAGAAGGCGCTGCCCAGGTGGTGATTGTCGGCCTGCCCAATGCCGGTAAGTCGCAGCTTGTGGCCAGCATCACCAAGGCCACCCCGACCGTGGCAGAATATCCTTTTACCACGCAAAACGCCGTCCCTGGCATGATGGAGTTCGAGAATATCAAGATACAACTGGTTGACATGCCGCCGATGGTGTCCGGCTCGACACCATTCTGGGTACCGCCGACGCTGAGGAGAGCCGATGCCCTGCTTATCATGGTAGACCTCAGTGATTCGCCGTTAGACCAGCTGGTGGATATCTCCATGCAACTGGAGGAGATGAGGATTGGCATTGGCGATGAAAAGCCAGAGGAAGAACCAGGCTGGACGTGGAAAAAGGCCATCATTGTCGGCAATAAACTGGACCTGGCCGAAGTTAACGGCACCGCCGCGGCTGACCTTCAGGCCCTCCGCGACGAATACGAAGGCCACGTACCGGTGCTGGGCATCTCGGCGAAAAGCGGCACCGGCCTCGAAGAACTGAGAGGCAAGGTCTTCGAGGTGCTGGACATCATCCGGGTCTACACCAAGACACCTGGACAGAAACCGGACCTGACCGACCCCATAATCCTGAAGCGGGGGAGCACACTGGCGGACGCCGCTGAGGACGTGCACAAGGACTTCCTTGCCAAGCTGAAGTTTGCCCGTCTCTGGGGCTCGGGGAAACACGACGGTGTCATGGTAAAGCGCGACCACGTCCTGGAGGACGGCGACATCATCGAGCTTCACATGTAGCCATTTGACAGTTCGCCGGGGGTAGAGTTAGCATAGCGGCATATAGTGGAGGAGGGCTTTTGAATATTCTGGTAACCAATGATGACGGTATCGGTGCCCCGGGTCTCTGGGCACTGGCCGAGGCAATGAACCGGGTGGGGAACACCATGGTTGTTGCCCCTGTTAAGGAGCAGAGCGGCGTCGGCACCTCCGTCTCCCTGCACAGTGGTATGAATATCGACGAGGTCCCTTCAAAGATATCAGGTGTCGATGCCTATGCCGTCGACGGCACCCCGAGTGACTGCGTGATTGTCGGCCTGCGGCAACTAGCCAAGGGGCGGCACATCGATATGGTCATTTCGGGGATAAATCCCGGGGCCAATACCGGCCGTGATATCCCCTATTCCGGCACCGTCATGGCGACCCTGCAGGGCTACTTCCGCAGGATTCCGTCGATAGCCGTCTCCCTAGCATACCGGGCGCGCGGTGAGGAATTACGCTACGATGTTGCCGCCAGGGTAGCCGAGTCGCTGGCACGCCGTGTGCAGGAAGGGCACATGCCGACCGACGTTATCATCAACACCAACATCCCCAACGTCCCCCTGTCGGAAATAAAGGGCATGGTCACCACACGGGCTGCCACAGGCTCCTTTTACAGCATCCCCAGGAGCAGGGGAAACGAGACTACAAGCTTCTCAATGACCAATTTGCAGACCATTGCCGACTTCCCTCATCAATCTGTCGGCGGGGTGGAACGGGTTATCGAGGAAGGGACGGACATCTGGGCAATCATGGGCGACATGATATCGATATCGCCACTGAGAATTGACGTTACCGACCACGATTCCCTGGCGGCCCTCGAAGAGCACGTAGCAGCGCTGAAATTCGACCTTCTTAGCGACGGCAGGAGGGCATAGGAAACAGCGATGCCGATACGACCGAGCTGGTTTGAGGACTACTGGGACAAGCAGGACAAAGACGTCTCCGACAAAGTGAGGACGACCTGTCCCCGCTGCGGTAGCTCCCGGACGTACTACAATCAGCAGTACCAGGTCTGGCGCTGCGGTCGCTGCGAGCACTCCTTTATCGTTGAAGGCCTCAAGGGAAAACGGCCCTGGTGGAAGCGTTTATTGGGTAGGGGGTAGGATTATTCCCATGCCCCAAAAGACTCGTCCCCCGCTAAAACCCCTGAAATGGTACCGGAAGCTGGTTGCTGCATGGAGGAGACCGGAGGTCCGAATCCCTTCAGTTCTACGAGGGCAACTGCAGACACACTGTAGGTAGAGATTCTGAGGAGGAGAGATGCTAGAGAGGAAAACTGGCATTCCCTTAGCGCCAGAGGAGCTGGACATACAGAAGATTACCAGCGACATCTATACCATCCAGTGCAGCGTCGTTGGACAGGATGCCCACACGCAATACACGAGCTGGGTAATCACCGAAGACGGTGTTGTGATAATCGACCCGGGCAGTTACCGGGTGTGCACCATGCTCAGGGAGGAGCTGGACAGGGCTGGCCAATCGGTTAAGTATCTTATCTATACTCACGCGCATGGCGACCATATTGGCGGTGCTGCTGCCTTTCTCGACCAGGAACTGAAGGTCATCGCTCACGAAAATACACTTGAGCGGTTACGCCGCTATGAACTGACCGCCGGCTACATCCGACGTATCAACAGCGTCCAGTTCCATTTCAATATTCCGGTCGGTACTCCGCAGCGGCGTTTCCCGCCGGTCTATCCTACCGAGACATATCACCACGAGTACCGTTTTGAGCTGGGAGGGAAGACCTTTGAACTGTTCCACGCCAAGGGCGAGACCGACGATTGCACTGTCGTCTGGGTACCACAACTCAGAGCCGTCTTCCTCGGTGACCTGCTGGAAGCTTCGTTTCCCAACCTGGGCAATCCTTTTAAAGTGATGCGCTATGCCCGCGAGTGGGCTATGGCACTGGAAAAAGCCGTTGCCCTTGACCCCGAATTCGCTATCGGTGGTGACTGCGTTCTGACCGATAATAAGGAAATCAATGAAGTCCTGAGCGTGAATATCGAGCTCTTCAACTACCTGGAAGACTCCGTTATCCGAGCAACCAATGATGGACATAACCTGGAACAGATGATTGAAGAAATCCAGCTCCCGCCTCACCTGGCCGACAACCCATACCTGAAACAGGTCTACTCTCGACTGGAGTTTGCCATCTACAATATCTGGCGGCGTTACTGCGGCTACTTTGATTTTTCACCATCCGGGCTGCTGCCGCGCCCCGGGCGGGAGGTCGCTGGGGTGGTACGTCAGTTAATTGGTAACGACCCGGCAATTCTGCACAAAGCTGAAGAATTAATGAACCAGGGCCAGCTACAGCTCGCTCTGGAGACTCTGGATATCATCTTGAAAGTGGACTATGAGAATATGGCGGCACGGAGACTGAGGCACGAGATACTCCGGAAGATGGTGGAGACCGATGAATGCCTGATGTCCCACAATGTCTGGGTCCACTACCTTGAAGAGGATGAAAGCTTCCTGGGGCAGTAGTAATGCCGATAAGACCTTGAGAAGACCGCCATGGTGGAAGCGTTTATTTGGTAGGTGGTAGTAAATATGCCCACAAAACCTAATCCTCAAAATCCCCCGTTAAGACCCCTGAAATGGTACCGGAAGCTGGCTGCCCGCAAGGGCAGGCTGGAGGCGGACGCCTTTATCGTCGAGGGAGAGCGGGCGGTGAGGCAGGTCGTGGAGAACTATACCGGCGAGATTCTGGAAATCGTCACCGCCGAAGGGACCGCCAATCCCTACCCGCAGTACCCCCACCGCACCGTCACCGAAAGCCAGTTCCGCGGTATCTCCCAGGCACAGACGCCCCAGGGCATACTGGCAGTGCTCCGGCCACCGTGGGAGGCCTATTCGGACAGTCTGCCTATGGACCCCGGTAAGAAGCTACTCCTGCTGGAGGACATCCAGGACCCGGGGAACGTCGGCACGCTGATTCGTACCGCCGCCGCCTTCGATTTCTCCGGGGTTATCCTCACTGAAAAAGCCGCCGACCCCTTTTCGCCGAAGTGCGTGCAGGCCACCGCCGGCAGCATACTGTCTGTCTGGCTGAGGAGGACCGGCGATTATCTGGAGACGGTACAGGCACTGAAGAAGCGGGGCTACTACCTGGTGGCCGCCGACGTCAACGGTAAGGAAGATATATCCGCACTGGGAAAGCGGAAGCTGCTACTGCTGGCACTGGGGAACGAGGCCGGCGGGCTCTCGGAGGAAGTGCTGGAAATGTCCGATTACCGGCTGAGGCTGCCGACCATTCGCGAAAAAGCCGAATCGCTAAACGTCGCCGTCTGCGGGGCAATCCTTATGTACCTGGCCACCCGGAAGTAGCTACTGAGCGGCAGCGGCCTTCCTGGCCTCGTATCTGGTCTTGCCTTCACCGAACAGCCTTTCTTCTTCCTCCGTGGAGAGTATCAATGTTGGCACGGTGGCAGGTCTGCCCTCGGCGTCGAGAGCGACCATGACGAAATAGGCGGTCAGTGCCTCGACCCTCTCACCGGCAAGGAGATTCTCCATCTCGACCCGCACCTGCACTTCCATCGAGGAGCGACTGGTAAAAGTAAGCTTACCGTGGACAATCACCAGGCTGCCAACCCGGACCGGACTGTGAAAAACGATATCCTCCACACGCCCGGTGACGATGTTGGTACGGCAATGACGGGCGGCCACCACGCCGGCAGCGTTGTCCATCAGCTTCATAAGCTCACCGCCGTGGACAAACCCGGCCGGGTTGGCCTGGTCGGGCAGCATCACCTGTGCCATCTCCACCGCCGAATGCCCCACCGTCCTCCCCTCGAACTCACCACCCTTCTCCAGTCCGGCCAGTATATCACGGAAGTTCTTCTCGTGCTTTGCCTCCACCTTCCTCATTCGGTTGAAGAAGTCGGCAACCTCGGTAAAACCCTCTCCCGCGGCGGTCTCAGCCGCCTCCTTGTAAAAACGGGTGGCCTCGGCATGCTCACCCTTGATTGCCTCCTCCAGGTTCTCGACAACATCGCCGCTGCCACCAAGAAACTCAAACTCGTGGCGGGCATGTTCGGCTTCATTCATCGCGGTGGCTTCGAACAAATCGGCAATCTGCTCCAGACCGGCCTCCCTGGCGGCACCAGCAAAATAACGGTAGCGGGCGCTAACACCCACCTCCGCCGAAAAGGCCTTCATCAGGACTTCCTCGGTCTTGCTCCCCTTCAGTTCCATGATACCCCCCTTAGAGCACGAACTTCTCAACCGCAACGGCCACGCCGCTGTGCTCAACGTCGGGAACAACGTGGTCGGCGACCGCCTTCAGCCCGTCAGGCGAGTTGCCCATGGCAATCCCCAGACCGGCCGTGGACAATAGCGAAATATCGTTGTCACCGTTACCGATGGCAACAACCTCAAACAGCTCTATCCCGAGAAAAGAGGCCAGCTCCTCCAGCGCTCTCCCTTTGGAGACCTCCTGACTGATAACGTTGATAAAGTCCACATCCGGATAGGCCGGTGTCGTCGTCCACGAGAAGTTGAGATGGTCGTTAAAATGACGATAAAAACGGTCAGCCTGCGCCTTCTCCTTCGGAGAACGCACTACCAGCGTCCCCTTGATAATACGCTCGCTTTGCCAGATATTACTAAGGTCGGTAAGGGTCGGTTCAAGTCCGAAAAATTTGCGCCGGATATCGGTCGCCCAGTCTTCCTTTTCGACAAAGAACTGACGTGATGAATAGAAATCAATCCTCATCTCATGCCCGTGGACAAACTCGACCATCTCCTTCACCAGTCCGCGCGGTATCGGCTCGACGTAGATTTCGCGGTCACTCTGCGGGTCGGCCACGAGGGCACCGTCAGCGAATACGTGGTAGCCGTCCAAAGATAGGAGTTCAATTACTTTCCGGCAGGCCTGACCCACCCGTCCGGTCGAGAGGGAGACCCCGATACCCTTTTCGATAGCTCTGGCCAGCGCCTGCCTGTCCGCCGCAGAAATATCACCTGCACGGTTAATCAGCGTCCCATCAATGTCCACAACCAGCAGGCGGAAGCGATTCATCAAAGCTGCCTTCCTTAACTATACTTCGATGCAGCCAATCATTTGATTGACGTTAAAAAAGAGAGTGTGCTATATTGCACTTGCAGGGCAGCGTAGCTCAGTTGGTAGAGCAGAGGACTCATAAGCCTCGGGTCGTGGGTTCGAATCCCTCCGCTGCCACTTTTTATTTCCCCCACTACCACAAAATTATAGCATAACACCAGACTTCGAGACGGCCTTCAATAAAGAGGGGTGACTTAGAAAAATGAGTAGAATTGCTTTTGCGACCATGGCCGCTCGGAATAACCTCACGCGAGCCATCATGCTGTTTGATAGCCTGCGAACGTTCGGTGGCGAATTCGCTAATTCTCCCTGTATCATGCTTATCCCTGAAAAGGGAGAGCCTTTACCTGATATAGCAAGAGAACAGCTTAACTTATTGGATGTACGCCTAGTACCTTTCGATATGGACGAGGGAGCCGTACGGTTCCCACTCGCTTCACTGGCATTTGCTGCCGCCAGAGCAGAACAGCAGGTATGCGATGAAACCGAAATATTGGTCTGGATGAACGAGGACACACTGATAATTAGGCCACCAGTCGACTTTCTACTCCGAAAAGGTATCCATCTTGCGTACCGACCGGTGCATCATACCAGGATTGGCTCGGTCTATGACAAGCCCCCAGGTGATTTCTGGTCACTGATATATCAGCACTGCGGCGTAAATGAAGACAGAGTCTTCCCGATGGAGACTTGCATCAGGGACAACACAATAAGAGCGTACTTCAATGCCGGATTGCTTGTGGTAAGACCAGAGCGACGTTTACTGGAGAAATGGCTCAATTATTTCAAGAGGTTATACCAGCATCCTGATTTCCAGCTATTCTTCAAGAATGACATTATCTATATGGTCTTCATGCACCAGGCAGTGCTGTCAGGCGTTATTTTGAATATGTTTGAAAGAGACGAGTTACAGGAACTCCCGGAGGTTATTAATTACCCGCTTAACCTCCATCTGGAGTGTCCTACTGAACATCGAGCCAAGTTACTAAATGACCTGATTACCTGCCGCTATGAAGGTATTGAAGACTTACAGAATGTTTTAAAAACTATACCAGTCGAAGAACCTCTAAAGAGCTGGTTGAATGACAGGTTAGCGTTCACGGGGAATTAGTAGCTCGAATCCCTCCGCTGCCACTTTTCGTATCTCTAGTATTTGACTGATTATAGCATATCAGGCGATATTTGATAGTGGGCTTAGTTCGTGTTAAAATCCTATTTGTTGTGCTGCACAAGATTACTTCATTTATACACAAGTGCTCGATAGAGCCTAAATAACCCAATCGAAATAGAAATCTCTGATAAGGCTTTAGGACTCAGATGACAGAAACGCAAGATATTTCGCATGGTCTATTGGATACTATCGGCAACACACCACTGATTAGAATAGGCAACGTTTACGCCAAACTCGAGGGAATGAATCCCAGTGGTAGCATCAAGGATAGAGTCGCGCTTGAAATAATAGAGGCTGCCGAAGCATCAGGAGAACTCAAGGAAGGCTATACAATAGTAGAAGCCAGCAGTGGCAATACCGGTATATCTCTGGCCATGGTGGCCGCTGTCAAAGGTTACAGGATGGTTGTCGTAATGCCCGAAAACATGAGTGAAGAGAGAAAACAGATGATGCGGGCGTTCAACGCCGAGCTGGTGCTTACTTCCAAGAGCGGAAGCCTGACCGAAGCTATAGAGACGGCAGAGCAGATCGCCGGGAAGCCAAAGACATTTCACGCAAGACAGTTTAGTAATCCTAACAACCTTAAAGCCCAAGAAAAAACGGGCAGGGAGATTCTCAGAAGCATCGGGCCAGTAGATGCCGTTGTAGCCGGTGTTGGTACTGGTGGAACACTGATGGGTATTTCCAACGTAATGAAGGAAGTCAATCCAGAAGTACGGGTGATAGCAGTCGAGCCCGAAGAGGCTGCCGTGATGTTTGGTGGAAGTGACGTCAGGATAAGTGAGCACCAGATACAGGGAATCGGTGATGGATTTATACCTCAACTGATAGACATGAACAGTGTTGACGAAGTTTTTACGGTTGGTAGTCAGGAAGCCATCGACACCGCCAGAAAGCTCTCGAAAGAATACGGTTTGCTGGTAGGAATAAGCTCTGGTGCTAACATGCTGGTCGCATTGAGGATATCAAGGGAATACGGCAAGGTTGCTACGGTTCTGCCAGATAGAGGAGAAAGATATCTGAGCATGAACTTATTCAGGGAATGAATCACGTCCGTAATTCAGGCCCTGTAATAGATAACCGGACACTTACTGCCTCAAGTTGTTAATCTTCCTCCTCTCACTTATCGTGGGTGCGAATCCCTCCGCTGCCACTTATCTATTCTCTATTATAATCATTTATATCACAATTCATCAGTTTATCAATTGTATTGACTCTAAATTAGGGCGTGATAGAATTATAGAGATGGTCAGTTTGGAGGATTAATAGATGCCAATAGAAATGTCTGAACAAGAGATATATGAAGAAGCTAAAAAAAGGGTAAAAGCCAAGCGGAGCTTCTACCGTCACCTTGGAGCTTACCTGACAGTTAATATTGTCCTAATAATAATTTGGGCTCTATCCGGCGGTACGACAATCGGTAGTGGTGATTGGACTGGAGGCAAATGGTTTCTTTGGCCTCTAACAATATGGGGAGTATTTGTTGTGGTTAACTTTCTAGAGGTTTTTGTATTTAAGACAAGTATTCGAGGGGAGAGAGCAGCCATAGAGGAAGAAATCAAGAAAATGAAGAAATAATTGGAGAGGTTCGAATCCCTCCGCTGCCACTTTCTTATATATAAATACTCCGTTTAATAAGTTAAGGAAGTGACTTTGCCAGTTGTTTCCCCAGAGCTTCGCATGCTTGTAGAACCTGTTTGTCAGGCTTACCTCTACACCCTAGTGGTTCTCCGGTTAACGTACCTATACGTCTGAAAATACGCTCCATAGCTTCCTTCACCCTGCCACCACCGCCATGTGAGTAGAAGAGGACGTAGGGTTTCCCTCTAAGTCCTTCCAATCCATCGCGTACATCAGCAATATAATGGTCATCCATGAAGGTCTTGAGACCACCTGCTATATAGCTGTAATAGTCTGGCGAGCCGAAGGCCACGCAGTCATACTGCGGGAAACGTCTGACATCAAAGCGCCCGTCATTCGTATTAAACGAATCGACCTCAAATCCTGCTTCTCGTAGACCGCCGGCAACCGCTTCAGCCATAGCCGCTGTATTACCATATTCCTGTGAATGATACAGAACAAGAGATTTCGTCATTTCATACTCCTATAATTCGAATTCGTCCGCTGCCACTTTTTGTTTTCCCACGCCATCCAGGATTATTTCAAGCAGAGTCGATTCTCTTCTTGATTCTACTCCACGTGTTCGTAATCAGGAAACTCTCCTCCATGTTGTCAATCATCCGGACGAACTTGCCAAAAGGTACTGATAGCGTTATTACGTCAGAGGGAACAAAGGGCCGTGCTGATGGGTCGAACATGCCGATGATTGCCTTAGGATGCTCTGAGTCCTTTTCAAGGTAGGGGTACTGAACAATCGTGGAGCAGCCCGAACCGAATGGGGCAGACACCGCATTTCTATCAACCTCATCAAAGCGAGCGAGGGTGAAAAGCCCCGAGAGAACGTCAGGTGTTGCATAAAAAATGACTACTTCTGGACTATCCTGTTCCTCAAGCTTGTCCCATCTCTTGAAAACTATATACCTAGCTGGTGCTCGAAAGGTTGGCGTGTTTTTCATTATTTCTTTGACAAGTTCCGGCGATTTGCAGTAACGTTCGCCCTCCAACCTGCCCGGAATCCCGTAGGAAAGAAAATATTCAAAGCCAGACATGATACCCTCGGCAAAACCCAGGTATCTCTTGCCACCAGGACAACCAATCGAGTCTGCACCGAAACATAGAGAATTGCCTTCCCTCACACCCGTTAATGCACCAATCACACACCTGGACACAGACCCGGGCTCAACTAACTGAGCATGTTTTTCCTCATTCGTGTAATAGAAAGCAATGGGTAGTTCGGCACCGCCAAAATACCTATCCCATAACTGGATGAATGTGTCTATTGTGTGCATGTCCATTGAACACCTCCAGGATATCGAGGGAGTCAGTAAAAAAGGAAAATGAGTAAGCAGCTTCTGGCTTTTTTCACTTGCAGTGTGTACGAAACCCTACGCCATTATTCGCCCTTGAAGACAGCATCGCGCTTCTCTACGAAAGAACGCACGCCCTCGCGGAAATCCTCTGTCTGGAAGAGCCGTCCCTGAGCAAATACCGAGAATGCTAGGTTGGACTCGTAGTCCGAACTCAGCCCCAGACGCATCTGTCGCTTGGCCATCTGGACAGCCAGGGGTGCATTGCTGGCTATTTTCGTTGCCCATTCCTTGGTTGTTTGTTCCAGCTCCTCATGGGGCACTACTATGTTCACCAGACCGATGCGCGCTGCCTCGTTAGCATCCATTCTTTCACCCAGGAACATTATTTCGCAGGCCTTGGCCCAGCCAATCAACCGTGGCAGCAACCAGTGGCCTCCGTTGTCGGGTATCAGCCCCCGTTTGACGTGCATGTCCCCCATAACAGCTTTATCGGAGGCTATCCTGATATCGCAAAGCTGGGCAAGCTCAAAGCCCCAGCCTATTGCCGCACCATTGATTGAAGCAATCGTCGGTTTATCTATTGAGAGCATGAGAGTAGACAGCGAAGGACCACCGATTCTCATTCTTCTCTCGGTCCCACCTGAGCCAGCCCCCTGCCCACCAGCCTGAGCCGTCAGGTCAAGCCCGGAACAGAAACCCCTACCAGCACCGGTGATAACTATTACCCTGATGTCATCATTATTATTCGCATCCTCAATGGCCTCCATGAGCCCGGAAATCATCTGACTCGTAAAAGCGTTAAGCCTGTCAGGCCGATTCAGTGTTAACTTGGCAATTGGTCCTTCCTTCTCGTAGATAACGTCCTGCGATTCCATCGAATACCTCCGTTGCAACTTGATATTTACCTGATATCCTCGCCTGATTATAGCATATCGTCAGTTTTACAGGTTAGAATTATCGATGCTGCACCTCTATCAGGTATAATGACGATAATATTCATCATGACACATCAAGAACCATCCCCAGACATTACGAGAGTCAGCTTCAGAGCCAGACTAGCCAGGTTAGTCGTCGCCAACAGGGCCTTTGTCGTCGTCTGGCTGGCGCTGTTTATCGCCATTATTGGTATCAGCATGGTAAGCCCGTTAATGCCGGTTTTTGCGGAAAAAATGGGTGCCAGCGGAATCTGGCTGGGGCTTGCCTTCTCAGGTTTCGCCCTATCGCAAATACCGCTAATGCCAGTGATAGGCCGATTGTCCGATAGATACGGGAAGAAGCGTTTTCTCTGGATGGGGCTCCTGATTTATACGGCAGCAGCACTCGGTTATTTTTGGGCCCCAGGTTATCATGAGCTGGTGCTCTTCCGTATTCTCAGCGGAGTCGGTGCATCAATGGTTATTCCTATTGCCTTCTCTTACGTCGGTGAGCTGGCACCAAAAGACTACGAGGGGCGGTATATGGGGCTCTTCACCATCGCCATGATAGCCGGCTTCGGGATAGGCCCCGTGTTGGGTGGCGTCATCCATGATAACATCAGTATGGATGCCACTTTTATCAGTATGGCGATATTCAGTATCCTGGGCTTTCTGGTAATCTTTTTCTTTCTGCCGGCTACGTCCACCGCTCCAGGAGCACCCTCATCCGTGGAAGGCGCTCGACCCGAGGAGCCTGCCACGTCCTTCCTTTCCATGCTCAAAGACTCAACCATACAGGGTGTCATCGCTCTTCAACTGACCTTTGGACTACTCTTCGGTACAGTACTCGCTTTCATTGGTGTCTGGATGACAACAACAATAGATACCAGCGTAGCCCAGGTGGGTATTCTACTGTCAGCACGGTCTATTATGAATGGAGCCCTGAGCTATCCTTTCGGCTGGCTTGCAGATAACATGAACAGAGTCATCCTGGTGAGTGTGGGAATGGGAATGGTGGCAGTCGGTACCTTCACTATCCCCTGGCTCGGGAACTTCGGCATCTTGTTGGCAGTTTTTGTGGTGATAGGCATCTTTGAAAGCATGGCCATGCCTTCTCTAAATGCGATTACGGTGGAGAAGGGACGCATCTTGGGAATGGGCACAGTCATGGGTATGTTCAATATGGCTATGTCCCTGGGGCTGGTCACCGGTTCAATGGTCGGGGGCGTTATAGAAACCTCGATGGGTATAGATGCAGTATTCCGCTTTGCGGCGGTGCTCGGTCTGGTGGGTATTGTCGCGTTCAATGCATTCATGTTCAGGAGTACCCGGTTATCCAGAAACAACCCTGCTATTACCCAGCCCGATACACCCGACCCGAAAACTCACGAGTCAACAGACTCGTAGCGGTTCCTTCTCAAACCGCCCCAAAATATCAATATGGACACATATTCTGTTTAGTAGCTGGTAATTACTTCTCCATCCATCAGGCGTGGCAGGTACATGTTCACCGTGTTCACCGAAATCGCGAAACCAATCCCTTCGACCGCAATACCCACCAGCTTGGCCGAAACCACACCTACAACCTGGCCCTGCATGTTCAACATCGGCCCGCCGCTATTACCCGGATTGATAGCCGAGTCCGTCTGCAACCAGGTGATGTTTCTACCACAATCAAAGTCGATTGCGGAGACGAGACCACTTGTAACAGTGATATTGTCCCCTGCCAGGGGATACCCCAACACCATCACCTGCTGCCCCAGGTCGACTTCCATCGGGTCTCCTATCTCCAGATACGGCAGCTCATCAGCATCAATTCTAATTAGAGCCAGGTCACGAACCAGGTCTCTTGCCTCAACGGTAGCTTCATAGCTGGTACCATCCTCCAGATAAACAGTTATCTCCTCAGCATCACTAACCATATGGTTGTTGGTTAAAATAAGTCCATCCGCACTGATAAGAAATCCTGATCCGGAGGCGAGGTCTGTCTCAATACGTACGACGGCTTCACGAGCCATGGCAGTTACTTCCTGTGCCGTCATCGTACCAAGATTAGTGGCAGCCGCAACTTCAATTGAGTCTTCCGTTACCCACGCACCCGCCCTGCGAGGGGCCCATGCGGGAGCATAGTCTCCAGCCGAGTTCGTGGTCAGCCGAACCATGTTGCTGCCGTCCCTGTCCATGATGTATATCTCCCCCTCGTCAGAGTCTTTAAAAGAGTGGAAGAGAACTTTTGTGCCGTCCGGTGACCAGGAGGGGTGATTACTGGAATAGCTGGCTGGTGTCAGCGAACGGACATCGGTACCGTCAGCATTCATAATATAAATGCCCCATTTGGTACCGCCGCGACTTGATTGAAAGAGAATCTCATTTCCATCTGGAGACCAGGCAGGAAACGTATCCCATGCAGAATGATTGGTGAGTCGCCGCTGGTTAGAGCCATCGGCATCCATTACATATATTTCATTATTTCCGTCCCTGTCAGAGACAAAGGCTATTTTCGTACCGTCTGGCGACCATGCAGGATAATCGTCATAGTCTGAGTTGTCCGTGAGACGTACCAGGTTTCCGCCGTCTACGTCCATCACATATATCTCAGAGGGGTCGTGCTCCCAGGACTGAAAAACAATCTTAGTGCCATCGGGCGACCAGGCAGGCTCAAACGCATCCCTCCCGGAGAGAATAGGAATCAACCAGGTACCATCAACGTTTACAGTACAGATATTGTCCGAGTCAAGATTGAAGACAATACGGTTACCGCACGGAGAGAAAGCGTAGTTACCCAGCTTAACGCCGTCTGTGGTAAGTCTTTCCTGGTTACTGCCATCCACTTCCATAATATAGATGTCTAACTGGTCATCATTCTGGTCGGACAGGAAAGCGATACGGTCGGGTTCAATAATGACATCAGCCGTAGCAGAGTATGTCTCGCCATCCTGTGTAGCTTCAACCATTACCGTATTTGTATAGTCACCCGGGGTTAGTCCGGCAGTCAGGAGGCCAGTCTGGTCAATCGTACCAGCTTCTTCATCCACGCTCCAGGTGAAGTCTAATCCTGGTATACGATTTCCATACTGGTCTGTTCCCACGGCTACAAATTGCTGGGGCATCTCTATCCCGATATCTGCTTTGTGCGGCGCAATATACACGCCAGCCAGCGGGCCCGGTATAATAGTCACCTGCCCGGTTGCCGTACAGGTTACTACTCCCTGGGTTGCCTCAACCTCCACCGCGTCAGGGTAGTCTCCCAGTACTGCCTCTGCATTGAAAAGCCCGTCACTGCTTACGGAACCTGCATTCGTATCAAGTGTGGTCCATGCCAGTGACACATCATTCACGAGGTTACCATACTGGTCCACAGCATTGGCCACAAGCTGCTGACTTTCCCCGGCGCCGACCTGAGCAGTAGTGATGCTGACTGCTTCAAGCGGGTCAGGATTTATCACCACCGAAGCCTCTGCCTCGAACGTAGTGCCATCCAGCTCTGCAGTGACCACCACGGCATCCACAAAGGTACCAGCCGTTGTTCCAGCTGTGAGCGTACCATCGTCCGTTATTGTACCAACTTCGTCTACCGCCTCCCAATCGAACTCAGCCCCCGCAATCGGATTATCGTAAGCATCCACCGCCTCGGCGGTAAAGGTCATACTCTCGCCGATGTCCAACTCGGCTATTTCTGGAATCGGCTTTGCGCGTGCAAATGGTCCAGGTTCTACTGTAATGGTAACGGTCGATGTGTTAGATTTGTCAGGACTTTCTTTACTACTGACTGTCAAAGTGACCGTATGAGTCCCGGCCAGTGTGTACTCATGGTCCACAGATTCCTCTATTGTCGTCGTAGTCATCGTCGAACCGTCCCCGAAATCCCAGTGGAACTCATCGGCACCCTTAGAGGTATTGGTGAAGCTCACCGTGAATGGCGCCTGTCCGTTGGTGGCACTGGCCGTAAGCCCGGCTTTAGGGCCACAACCGGGGAGAAGAAGCGCCACCAGAACAAGAAGCAGCATTAAACGAAATCCCAGATTAAGATGTGCATGAAAGCCCGGGGATGCTTTCAATGGTTTCTTAAGACTAGAAGTAGTTGTCTTTTTCATGAACTCCTCCTTAAAGTAAAAGCCAAGGCCAATATTACTCTTCACAGTTATTATGTGTTACTAATTAAAGGGCCCTGAGTATCCCTCTCCTGCAATACGGTGCCTGCAAACAGCTCCCACCACCCGCACCTTTATAGGTGTTCCCTTCTCTCAATACGCAGTACGAGTGCGTTCATTCTAGTTTAGCCTTCACAAGTTGTCAACACCTCTCCATACCTCACTAGATCTCCCCCGAATCAAGTCAGGCGTTTCCCGACATAGTTTAATACCTGCGTAATGAAAAAGCCAGCAGACTGTTAAGAACATGCTGGCCTTTCGATACTCAATAGCCGTACAGGCTACACAGGCTTAATCTCAGCCTGACTCCGTGACCTTTATACTGATATCTTTGCTCGATTCCCTGCCCTTCTCATCCATTACCGTGACGGCTACCGAATAAGTGCCATACACATCCGGAGCAGTCCAGGTAACTATAGAACCCGCTCCCAGAATACTGCCACCAGTTGTCGTCCACTCATAAGTGAGCCCGTCACTATTAGCAGCAGTGATACACTCAATCCGGGTAGACTCCTGTATCTTGACAGCCGGTAAATCGGTAATAAGGTCCTTGATGATTGAACCACCGCCGGCCTGACCGCAACCGATAATGCCCCCCAAGATACAACCTATTACCAACAGACCAAGTACTATTCTAATAGATGCAGCATGTATTTGCATGAAAACTTGTCTCCTTCGGGGCAGACTACAGTAACGGCTAGGAAGAGGAAGAATATTTCAGCATTTTATATGCACCTAATATTGAATATGGACAAATACGCACTCAGAGTCAAGCACTTTCACCGGTACTTTAGTATGTAGGGGTACTAATGCACTATTGATAGTAGAAGACAGTAAGGAATAGCATAATGCTATAAGACTCCTGATTCCCTATCGGATGTAGAGAACGAAGAGGAGGTGAGTATGTGAGAAGATACCTGCAATCTCTTTATCGTTGCCAGAAGGGTTTCACATTAATTGAGTTGTTGGTAACGATAGCCATACTCGGTGCCTTGGCCGGGGTCGCGGTACCCAATGTCGGTAAATTCATAGGTGAAGGCAAGAACGAGGCAATGGAAATCGAACTCCAAAATGTAGAGCTGGCAATGGACTTAGGGATGGCTCTTAATGATTTGGATTCCGTATCAGCACACTGAGGGTGCTGGACAAATGACCTGTCAGGAAAGCCCGGAGAGTTTGATTTCGCAGATTACCTCATTCCCGCCACAACAGAGTTTTACTACAAGTGGGATTCGGACGGCACAATATATCAGGACCAAGACGGGTCATGAAGGAGTGGTAGTTTACCACTGAGGACAATATTAAGAAATAGCCTCCCTCGACAAAATGTGATTAGTATGTAGCCCCTCTATAACCCCATTCTCCTCATTAAAGCACCACCTGAAAAACGGTGGTGCTTTATTTGTATCTTTCTCTTTAAAAATAGTCTTGTAAATCTCCAAAATAGCTAGTATGATAGTGCCAATTCTTAGAAGCAGCCAACAAGAACGGCCAAGAACAATAACAGACCCGATGTTCCAGCCAGGAGGTTTCAAATGAAAAACGGCTTCTGGTACAAACTATTGGTGCCATTCCTGGTGCTGATGCTGATAGTATCGGTCACGGTATCCTGTAACGGCACGGAAGGAGAACAGGAGGAGGAGGAAGAGGAGGAAGTAGGAGAACAGGAAGAAGAGGAGGAAGAAGAAGAGGAAGAAGAATCCACCTTACTAGTCGACCCGATAATGACGGACTCCGGACTGGTCTCCGGGACACTGGTGGATGATGCTGGAGAAGAGGTACGTGTCTACAAGGGCATCCCGTTTGCCGCCCCACCCGTGGGCGATTTACGGTGGGAGCCACCACAGTCGGTTGAACCCTGGGAAGGAGTCCTCGAGTGCACCGATTTTGCCCCGATTGCCCCACAGGTAACAAGCAGTGATGCCGAACAAAGCGAAGACTGCCTTTACCTGAACGTATACACGCCCGCTAAAAATACGACTGACCGTCTGCCAGTATTCGTCAGTATTCATGGTGGTGCGATGGTCATAGGTTCTTCCCGCTCTCCCGATATGACCTACTTTGCCCGGACCAACAATGTCGTCGGCGTATCTATCGCCTACCGATTGGGTGGCCTTGGTTTCTTTGCCCACCCCCTGCTTTCCGAGGAATCAGAAAACGAGGTCTCCGGGAATTACGGCCTGATGGACCAGGTAGCTGCCCTGGAGTGGGTACAGGAGAATATTGCCGCCTTCGGCGGGGACCCGGATAACGTCACAATTCACGGCTGCTCCTCCGGCGGTGAGTCCGTTCTCTTCCTCATGGCATCACCTTTCAGTGAAGGGCTGTTCCATCAAGCTATCGCCGACGCCGGTGTGTATGGAGAAACGCGAACCCCACCCCTGGCAGAGATGGAAGTGCGTGGGGAAAATCTGGCAGTCACACTCGGTGTGTCTGAAGAGCCTGATGTGCTGGCTGCCCTGCGTGCTTTAAGCGCTGATGAAATCGTGGCGGCCGTGCCCGTCAGTACCAGCGGGACTGAGTTGCAGCTTCCGAACGTGGACGGCTGGTTCCTGCCGGACTACCCCCTTAACGTTTTCGAGGCAGGTGACCAGCAGAATGTCCCTCTGATGATAGGCAGTGGCAGCGCTGACCTTGCCGGAGAGTGGAACCAGTACGGGGACAAGAACTTCGCCTGCGCCATGAGCTCGGTCTCGTCCCTGGTGTATGCCTGGGTCTTCGACCATGCACCGTGCGGCAGCGGAGGCGGGACCCATTGTCTCGACATGACCTACCTGTTCGCCGAAATCAGCACGCTGGAAAACATGTGCGACGTAGACATTGAGGTATCCGAAGCAATGGTCACCATGTGGGTTCAGTTTGCCAGAACCGGCGACCCTAATATAGAGGGACTCATCGAGTGGCCAGCCTATGAAGAGGATACCGACCAGTACCTAGAAATCGGGGACCCGCTGCAGGTAGAAACCGGCCTGTACGAGCCGGGTAAATATGCCGAAGAGGAACCACCTTCTGAGGCGGTTACCTATACAAATGATGAGTACGGGTTCTCCCTGGAGTACCCCGGCAACTGGAACGAAAAGACTGCTGACCTCGGCCCCGGTGTTATCTGGCGGGTTGGGGCTGGTACCTATTTTGTTCCCGCCGTAAGGATTATCGTCCGCGATGAGTCTGAGGGAGCTACCCTGGAAGAGGTGTTTACCGTTCACCTGACCGAGGATGGCGACAAGACTATTGATACCTATATAGCGAGTGATGTCACCATTAACGACACCGACGTCACCCAGGCTGAAGTTGCCTATACCGGTTCTTCGGGTGGCTACGAGAGCATGATTATCGGGCTGATAAAAGACGGCAAGTGGATTATCATTGAAGTATATACTGTGCCTGCCTATTTCCCGTTTGCCGATGAAGGCCAGCCGGCAGAGATAATCGGTACCGTCACATTCGAATAATCACCAATCTTACGCACAAAAAATAGATATCTTGATGTCCGCCTGATTTAACAAAATACAATTTTGTTAAATCGTATTAATACGATTTATGACTACCTGAAATCTTTTACACCAGATGCCCCGAAGTAATTGACAAGTCGACAATTTAGCATTATTATTGCGCTGATAATTTGCATACCGAACGTTAGGTATGTGCACTATTACGCGAAATCAAAAGGGGGGAGAGATGTGAAATCATTAGAAATGCTTTAACAAGCGCTTTTTACCTCGATAAAAGGAGGTTATGACAAGAAATGAAGAAAAAACTCGTGTGGTTATTCATATGCTGTGTGATGGCAGTGACCCTGGTAGCCTGGTCCTGCGATGGGGTAGAACCTGGTGAGCAGGAGGAAGAAGAGGAGGAAGAGGAGGAAGAAGAAGAGGAAGAAGAAGAGGAACCGACCTTACTGGCTGACCCGATAATGACAGACGCCGGGCTGGTCTCCGGGGAAGTGGCGGGTGAGGCTGGAGAAGAGGTACGAATCTACCGGGGTATCCCGTACGCCGCTCCACCTGTGGGTGACCTGCGGTGGAAGCCACCTCAACCGGTTGAATCCTGGACAGGAGTGCTTGAGTGCATTGAGTGGGCCGACCGCTCCCCACAGACCTCCGACGGGCTGGGGGGCATGAGCGAAGACTGCCTCCACCTTAACGTCATGACGCCAGCTAAAGAGACGACTGACCGTCTTCCCGTCATGGTCTTTTTCCATGGTGGCGGTCTTAGCATAATGTCGGGCAACTCATTGACCTACTGCAACACAGCACTTCCACAACAGGGTGTCGTGACAGTAACCGTCAACAGCCGTCTGGGAGTCATAGGTTACATGGCCCACCCCGAGCTCACCGCTGAATCGGAGAATAACGCTTCCGGGAACTATGGCACTCTGGACCTGATTGCTTCCCTGGAATGGGTACAGAGCAATATCGCCGCTTTCGGTGGTGACCCTGACAGGGTTACCATTTTTGGTGAGTCAGGGGGCGGTACCAAGACCATCTCCTGCATGTCTTCACCTTTAGCCGAGGGGCTTTTCCACCGGGCTATCGTCGAAAGCGGGTCGGGAATAATCTTGCAGGACCGCTGCACAACACTTGAAAATGCGGAAAGCATGGGCGAAGCAGTAGCCGATGCACTGGGTGTTTCCGATGAACCCGATGTACTGGCCGCCCTGCGCGCCGCAAGCTGGGAAGAGATTCTGGAAGCAGCCAGCACAGCCGGTTATAGTGCCAATCTAACAGTTGACGGCTGGGTCCTGCCAGATCAGGTTTACAACATCTTCGAGGCAGGCGAGCAGAGCAACGTTCCCCTTATCGTGGGTGCCAACGAAGGTGAAGTCAGTTCATTCACTGGAAGCGTACCACTTATGGCTTCACTGATGAGTTCCGTATCATCCAAGGCTTACGTCTATGCGTTCAGCCACGTGCCCACTGGCTGGCGGGAAGAGGGCTGTGTCGCCTTTCACGGACTTGAACTACCTTACGTTTTCGGCCATATACCCGACGGACTGTATTCGCCCACTGTAATAAGTCTCTCGGCAGGTGGTGGTGCCAAGTCCATTGAGCCGGGGCCTGATGAGATGGACGAGGTGGTTGCCGAAAATACGATGAGGATATGGGCCCAGTTTGCCGCCACCGGTAATCCCAGCGTGGCTGGACTGGTTAACTGGCCAGCATATGAAGAGTCCACCGACCAGTACCTCGATATCGGCTATACGCTGGAGGTAAAAACCGGGGTAGCAGATGCTGGTGTTTCTCCGCCGGAAGAGGAACCGTCCGAACCGGTCACCTATACAAATGATGAATATGGGTTCTCTCTGGAGTACCCCGGTAACTGGAACGAAAAGACAGAAGACCTCGGTCCCGGTGTTATCTGGCGGGTCGGTTCCGGTGCGTATCTCGTACCTTCGGTGAGGGTCATTATTCGCGATGAGTCCGAAGGAGCCACCCTGGAAGAGGTATTTGCCGCTCACCTGGCAGAGGACGGCGAAAAGACCATTGACACCTTTACGGCAAGTGATGTCAATCTAAACGGCACGGATGTCACTCAGGCTGAAGTCACTTATTCCAGCGCTGCCTATGGGTACGAGAGTATGATTATCGGAGTGGTCAAGGACGGTAAGTGGATTATCATCGAAGTATATACCGCTTATTTCCCGTTTGACTACGAAGAACAGCCAGCAGAGATACTCGGTACAGTCACATTCGAATAATCCCAATCCAGCAGTGACCGATAAAGGGCGTACCCGCTGTATGCGGGTACGCCCTTTTGCTCCCAATCCCATTTGACACACGCCGCCCCGTAGCGGTAATGTGGACTTTAGAAATGACCGCAGCAGACACGGAATCAGAGTCCAAAACTGCCTTCCAGGTAATAATCAGGCCATGCGGGGGAAAATGCAACCTGGCCTGTAGTTACTGTTATTATCAGTCCGGAGAGCAGGTACAGCAGAAGGGCACGTCAAGCATGACCACAGACCTGCTTGATACGTTCACCCGCCAGTACATCGAAGCCCAGCAGGTACCGGAGGTGACCTTTAACTGGCAGGGTGTAGAGCCGCTCCTGATGGGACCGGAGTTCTTTCAGCAGGTGGTCAATCTCCAGCAAAAGTACCGGCGCCCCGAAACGACGATTTATAACATCGTGCAGACCAATGGCCTCCTGCTCGATAACGACTGGTGTCGCTTCTTCAAGGCAAACGGCTTCCTCATTGTTATTGGCATTGACGGCCCCGGCGACTGTCACGACGCCGTCCGGGTAGATAATAACGGACAGCCCACGCTGGAGCGTGTCCTTGCCAGCGTGGAACTATTGCACAAGTACGGCGTCGAGTTCAACACGCTGACCCGTGTGCACGCCGAGAATGCCGACTACCCCCTGGAAATATACCGTTTCCTCCGCGACCAGGTAAAAGCCCGCTTCATGCAGTTCAGCCCCGTCGTTATCCAAGAAGGAGCGAAAATTACCGGGTTCTCGGTGACCGCACAGCAATACGGTGACTTCCTCAAGAGAGTCTTCAACGAATGGGTGCGACGGGACATCGAGACCGTCTCTGTGGATACTATCACGGCCGCCCTGCTCGCCTGGGGAGGGCAGCAACCAGACCTGTGCACCTTCCAAGAGACCTGCGGTAAAGACCTGGTCCTTGAGCAGAACGGTGACGTCTATAACTGCGACCATTTCGTGGAACCTGGCCACTACCTGGGAAATATCAATGAAAAAGACCTGGCTGAGCTTGCCAGTTCAGAGCAACAGTTACAGTTTGGCCTTACCAAGCGTGATTCACTTCCCGCCCGCTGCTGCCAGTGCCATGTACGGTTTGTCTGTAATGGCGGCTGTCCGAAAAACCGCATGCTGCGCACGCCTGACGGCGAACCCGGGCTCAACTACCTCTGTGAAGGGTACCTTGATTTCTTCAACTACATCGGGCCGGCGGTGAAGTTCATTATAGATGAGTTAGAGGCGGACCGCTCTCCGGCAAACGTCATGCACTATATCGCCCAGCAGGACGCCATGCTACAGATGATGTTCGCCCAAACAGAACCAGACAGTCCCTGCCCCTGCGGCAGTGGTCTTATGTACAAGGACTGCCACGGACGACAGGAAGTCTGACTTCGCCCGCATTTCCTGTAACTGACGGCGGAGCAGGCATGAGTGAGGTTAAATATTATGAGTGAGTACCTTATCATTGATGCCCACCTCCATACCTACCAGACCCGAGAAATCGGTCTCCAGGCCAAGCAGGACCACACCGTCACCGACTACGGCGGAACTATCGACGAGCTACTTCCCATCATGGAGAAGGCGAAGATAGGCAAGGCGGTAATGGTCAACATGCTGCCGCTGGCTGAAATGAAAAAGGCAGCTGTAGACAGGCTGCCTGAAGACCTCAGCCAGCCACAACGTGATGAAGCCCTGAGGGAAATAGATGCCCGGATGCTGGGGCGGTTGGAGCGCCGCAACGCCTGGACCTGTAACCTCGCCCGCGAACACCCGAACCTGATTCCATTTATTAACCTTGACCCATTGCAGGATGAGGCGACCATGACTGCCGAACTGCTTGATAAGGTCGACAACCACGGCGCCCGAGGTATCAAGCTCCATCCCGGCGCTCAGTGGTTCTACCCGAACGACCGCAGGCTCTGGCCGGCCTATAGAACCGCCCAGGAGATGAATCTGCCTGTCATATTTCACGCCGGCCGCTTCATGAGCCCGGAGACGTATTCCCGCCCGAAAAACTTCGTCGAAGTGCTTGAATCGTTCCCTGACCTGACGCTGGTCATGGCGCACATCGGCACTGGCTACGAAGACGAGGCGATTGCCCTCGCCAGGGATTACTCCAACCTCCTGTTCGACTGTTCGGCCATCATCAGCAACACAAGGCCTGATGCCGATGTCACAGAAGAACGCCTGACCGCCATTATCAAGGAGATAGGGGTCGAACGGGTCATGTTCGGCTCGGACTTCCCCTGGTACGACCCGGCTGATTCCTTGGAACGACTGCTCCGGCTCGATTTCGGTGAGGAAGAAAAGCGACTGCTCCTTGCGGAAAACGCTATCCGTATCTACCGGCTCTAGGAGCCGAGCGGCTTCCGGAGAAGTCGACTCCCACAGGCTGTGCAGAACGCCGCCTCCTGATTAAGCGCAGTCCTGCACTTGCCGCAGAAGACAGGGCCGTTCTGCTTGGCTACGGCCAGTGGCTGCCCGCATTCAGTACAGAATCTCGCGTAGTACGGCACCTGCTGACCGCATTGAGGACACGCTACCAGCAGCTCTCCGACCATCATCTTGAAAGGTGACAACTGACGGGCGCGCCGCCACAAAAAGATAAACAGGACACCGGAACCGAGGAACACCGGAATCGACAGGAAAGAATAGACGCCACCCGTGAAAAGGAAAAAGTCGAACAGGCCGTGAGCAACCATTGAGCCAATCAATCCGAACCAGACCCAGCGCCGCGTACCTCCCTCTCTTATCTTGCTCAGCCCAAGCGGGTAGCCCCACATGGCAGCAAAGAGGACATGGGCCAGGGTGGAGTATGGGCCCCGGATAAGTATAAGCTCCCAGCCGAAGGAGAGCAGGTAGCCGAAGTTCTCCAGCGAGGCGAAGCCCAGGGCAGCAGCCGACGAGTAGACCAGGCCGTCCATCGGCTCGTCAAAGTACG
>DUFD01000008.1 GCA_011171075.1 Dehalococcoidia bacterium
AGGAAAGTCTGGATATCACTGGAACAGCCCTCTAAATCACTCTTTCTCTTCAGAGGCATCCGGTTTCCCGAAACCCTCAGTTCAATATTAGTTCAGTACGCCGGTTAAGTCAATTTGCTGTGCCCATCCATATATAGCTTCACCCCCTGTTTGGCAGTGGTTGCCCTATCCCCTTTATCCCCTTCCCCAAAGGGGAAGGGGAAGATATGGTAAGAGGGGCTTCGCCCCTCTTTGACTCCCCTTCAACAGTGTCAGGGACACGATATATTCTCGTCCATGATTACCGACTCTCTTTTAGGTGCGATGGCACTTGCCCGGAAACCAGCCCCAACACAGTTTTGGGGGGTTCAAGGGGGGGCACCCCCTTGGAAAACTCATATAACCATTACTTCGGGAGAAATGTGACACCTATTTGATAACCGCCAGCCCGTTATGTTATCCTGATTACGTTATACCAAACTCCCCAGCATACACTAGCCATTACGGGTGAACCTTGAGCGAGAGCGTAACTAAGTCCAGCCAGAACCGGGTAGTTGTCAATACAGAACGGTGCAAGGGGTGCCGCTTCTGCATTGAATTTTGCCCGCAACACCTGCTTTACGAGTCTGACGAGACTAACAGCAGGGGCTACCATATTGTTCAAATGACCGAAAGTGAAAAGTGCATCGGCTGCGATATGTGCAGCATGATATGTCCCGAATTCGCCATTCATGTGGTCAAAGACAACGAGGAATCAGAATAGGGGGTAGCAGGGTGTCCGATAGAGGCCATCTTGAGGGGGAGCACTTCATGAGTGGCGACGACGCCTGCGCCGAAGGGGCTATCAGCGCCGGTTGCCGGTTCTTTGCCGGCTATCCCATCACACCGGCCACCGAGATTGCCGAACGGATGTCAGACCGCCTGCCGGAGGTAGATGGGACCTATATCCAGATGGAGGACGAGCTGGGATCGATGGCGGCTGTCGTCGGGGCTTCCTGCGGCGGGGTCAAGGCAATGACGGCTACCTCCGGCCCCGGGTTCAGCCTGATGATGGAGAACATCGGGCTCGGCATCATGCTGGAGACGCCCTGCGTGGTTGTCAACGTGCAGCGCGCCGGACCGTCGACCGGCCTGCCGACCATGGTCGCCCAGGGAGACATGATGCAGGCCCGCTGGGGCAGTCACGGCTGCTACAGCATCATCGCGGTGTCCCCTGATTCTCCTCAGGAGGTCTACGACCTGACTATAAAGGCATTCAATCTCGCCGAGAGGTTCCGCCTGCCGGTACTCGTGATGACGGACGCGGCGGTGGGACACATGTATGAGAAGGTGGTGATACCACCGCTTAGCGAGATAGAGCTCGTACCGCGGCGGCGTCCCAATGTACCGCCTGAAGAGTACTGGCCATATATGCCCGATGATGACCTCGTCCCGCCAATGGCCAATACCGGTGAGGGCTACCGGTTTCACGCCACCGGACTGACACATGATGAGCAGGGCTATCCAGAGATGACCGCCGAGGCGCAGGACAGACTGGTACGGCGACTCGTGGAGAAGGTAGAGAGATATCGTGATGAGATTATCGAGGTAGAAGAGGACAGCATCGAAGGCTCCGAGGTAGTCGTCTGCACCTACGGTATCACAGCACGGGTGGCCATGATTGCCGTGGAACGTGCCCGGCAGGAAGGGATACGGGTGGGAATGCTACGGCTGATTACCATCTGGCCGTTTCCTCAGGACAGGATAAGCGAAATTGCCAGGCAGGTCAAAGCCTTCGTCGTACCGGAGATTAACTACGGGCAGATTTCCCTTGAAGTCGAAAGGAGCGCTGCGGGCAGGGCCGGGACAATCCTGGTCCCCCACATGGGCGGCGACGTACATAACCCGGAGACAATCCTCGAAGCTATCAGGCAGGCAGTAAAATGAACGTAATCGCAACAACCGACGAAACACAGGAAAAGCATCCCCTAGAGGACTACCTCAGGGTAGACCGGCTACCTCACATCTGGTGTCCCGGTTGCGGCCTGGGGACAATACTGGGGGCATTCCTCAGGAGCTTGCTTGAATCAGGACTGCCACCGGACAAGGTGTCTGTGATCTCCGGCATCGGCTGCACCGGCCGGGTAGCCGGATACATCAACCTGGACTCTTTCCACACTACCCACGGACGGGCAGTAGCCTTCGCCACCGGCCTGAAGCTGGCCAACCCGGAGCTGAAGGTAGTCGTTTTCAGTGGTGACGGAGACTTGGCGGCAATCGGCGGGAACCACCTTATTCATGCCGGTCGACGCAATATAGACATGACCATATTGTGCGTCAATAACTTTAACTACGGGATGACCGGCGGACAGTTCGGGCCAACCACTCCGGAGACAGCGCGGTCGACGACATCACGTGCCGGCAACATCGAGAATCCGTTCAATATGCCGGCACTGGCCGCTGCCAGCGGTGCCGTGTATGTTGCCCGCTGGACGACCGCCCAGGTCCACCAGATGCAGCGATCCATCACAGAGGCCCTGCTTAAGAAGGGATTCAGCTTCGTCGAGATAATCTCGCCATGCCCCACGTACTATGGCCGGATGAACCGCCAGCCGACCGGACTCGACCAGATGCGGTACTACCGCAGCAACAGCATCGTCAGGCACGGTGCTAATCCGAACGAGGTAGGCGTAGGTATCAGCGGGCAGATAGTAACCGGCAAATTCATCGATGTCGAGCGTCCTTATATGCCCGGCCCCGGGAACGGAGACAATGGAAGACAAACATGAAATAAGGCTCTGTGGTTTCGGGGGTCAGGGCATTGTCCTTGCCGGCTACATCATCGGGCAGGCGGCCACCGTTTACGAGGGTGTCAACGCCGTCTTTACCCAGGACTACGGCCCGGAAGCTCGTGGGGGTGCCTGCCGGGCGGACGTTATCATCTCCGAAGAAGCGGTACGCTATCCCTACATTGACAAGCCTTCGATACTGGTGGCGATGTCACAGGCAGCCTACGACAAATATATTGTCAGTGTCCGTGAAGACACGCTGGTTATTATCGACGAGGACCTAGTCAAGCCAACAGGAACGATAAGCAATCAGTTACTCTCGATACCGGCAAGCCGCATCGCTGAAGAACTGGGCAGGGTGGCTGTTGCGAACGTGGTGATGATGGGATTTCTCGCGGCCGCTACGAACGCACTGTCCCCTGACGCCATGAGGAAGTCGATATTGGCCTCCGTTCCACCGGGAACAGAGGATTTGAATACAAAAGCCTTTGAAACAGGGTTTGATTACGCAAAGGCGAAGGCGAGTTGACATAATGGCAACAACCAGGGTTGGTATTATCAATGTCACCGGCTATGTCGGTATGGAACTGGCACGCCTGCTGCATCAGCACCCACAGGTAGAACTTACCTCGGTTACGGGGCGAAGTGCCGCCGGGCAGAAGCTGGGCAAGGTCTTTCCCCACCTGGCAAGCATCAACCTGACGATTGAGCCTGAATTAGGCGAGGTTGACCTCGCTTTCTCGGCGATGCCCCATAAGGAGAGCGCCACGGCGGTGGTACCATTGCTAAAGCGCGGTATCAAGGTTATTGACGCCAGCGCCGATTTCCGCCTCAAGGACGTTGCCGAATACGAGCGCCGCTACGGTGTTACCCATCCGGCACCAGAACTGCTTAGTAATGCGGTCTACGGTCTGCCGGAACTCCACCGGACCGAAATTGCTCCGGCACAGCTGGTGTCCATTCCGGGCTGCTATCCTACTAGTGCCATTCTGGCACTGGCACCAGTGGTCAAAGCGGACCTTATAGAGCTGGAGGTCATCGTCGATAGCAAGTCGGGAACATCCGGAGCGGGCAGGACTCCAACCCAGACGACCCACTACAGTGAGGTTAACGAGGACGTCACCGCTTATGCCCTCGAGGGACACCGCCATCTCCCAGAGATTACCCAGGAGCTTAATATCCTGCGAACAGGACAAGCTCTGTCGGCGACCTTCGTCCCCCATTTGATACCGATGACACGTGGCATATTGACCACCTGCTATGCCACCCCGCTCCCGGGCAAGATTTCAGACGGCGAAAAGGGGCGTGAATGGCTGCGCCAGCTATACGAGGACTTCTATAAAGACGAGCCTTTTGTGCAGGTTGCAGGGGAGCCACCCCACACCAAGCATACCTGGGGCAGCAACATGTGCCTTATCTACCCCACCATTGCCCCGGACACGGGCAGACTGGTCATCATCAGCTGCATCGACAACCTTGTCAAGGGGGCTGCTGGCGGAGGGGTCCAGAACATGAACATCATGCTCGGCCTGCCGGAAGTAGCCGGCCTGCAGGCAAGCGCTGTATTCCCTTAGCTAAATTCTTCACTTGCTTTTCCAAGGGGGACACCCCCTTGGTATCCCCCGCCCAAAGGGATTACACCCCTCTGGACACCCCAAAACGATGTGAGGCCTCGTTTCTGGCAAACGCCTTCTCACCTAAAAGAGAGCCAGAAACTGGGAATAATAACTTACCGCTCCTGGACAGTGTTGAAGGTCAATTGAAGAGCGGCAAAGTCTCAGATACTGTTGAGGTTGAAGGGGAGTTCAAGAGGGGCAAAGCCCCTCTTAATATATTTCATAGCCCCCTTCCCCTCTGGGGAAGGGGATACAGGGGATGGGGCCATCACTACTAAACAGAGGCACACTACCTTGAGGTTCCTCAGTCCTTCTGCTAAGATAAAATCATGAAAGTACGAGAGAAATCTGCACCGGCAAAGACGCCCAAGGCAACCACGCTGGAGTACACGCACCTGCCGCTAGGCAAAGACGTTCCCGCCTTTGCCGGTTATTATATGCCGGAAAAAGAGGTGAGAATCCCCTTCCACGGGCGCGAAATCCTCTATATCATCGGGCAGGTCGTCGTCGAGACTGCCTGCCAGGAGATGACCTGCACCCCAGGTAGTAGCTATTACGCGATGGTGCCCGGTTACATCCTGAAGTGGCAGTACCGGAAGAATGAAGAAGGCCTGCCAGTATCCGAGATGGAGGCGATTACCGATTTCAAAACAAGAAAGGAAATCGAGCACCTCATCCAGGAGAGGGAATCCGTCACCCGAGTGGAGTTCCGCTAGACTTCCCTTTCGACACTACACACCTTCTCCAGAAAGTCCTCTGCTTCCCTCGCAGAGCGTAATTCGTAGACCTCCGCCTTGTGCGATACCTCGTTGAGCGTCTGCGTGATACCCCTGAGGTGCCGGCGGCGACCTCTTATCGCGTAAAGCAAGAGCGATTCCCGACTCAAGAAGGACAATCGCCACGACTCGCGATTTGTGCCCCAGAGAGGCTCCCTTGTCCACGCCCGGCTGACGGTACGCTTCAGCAGGCGCCAGAAGGTTACGCGGAAAGGCAGCCGAAGCCAGACAACAGCATCAGCCTGGGGCAGAGTGAACTCCCTTAACGCACTGTAGTTGCCGTCGCACACCCAGCCGTCCCGGTAACCGTCCAGCAAGGCACCGACCTCAGCTCTGAACTCCTCCGGGGACTTTTTGGTCCAGTCCGGCAGCCAGAAGATAGCGTCCAGCTCGATGTGGGGTACCCCGATGCATTCTGCGATACGTGCCGCCACGGTGGTCTTGCCTGAACCGGTAGGGCCGTAGACCACAACACGGCGTCCAATATTGAGCATTTCGGCAGTATAACCCATCAACAGGGCACAATCAAGTCGTGTTAAGATTGCCCGTTATCGCCACCTCTGCTATGCTTGACGGAGTAGCATGGAAAACCGGAAGGGAAACAACAATAACGTGACCGGCTCTCCGCGCTTCGCGCCGGTTGACTACATCAAGATCACCATACTCGGTTTCGGGCTGACCGCACTCTGGGCTAGTCTGAATAATATCGTCCTGCCGAAACGGCTGCTCGACTTCGTCGACGAATCCATGAAAAACAGCTACCTCGGCTACCTCACCTTCGCCGGTTCGGTACTGGCGATGCTGGTGCAACCGCTGGTCGGCGCTGCCAGTGACCGCTCCCGCTTCTCCTGGGGCCGGCGGCGACCCTACATCCTGGCTGGTACGATTTTGTTGCTATTATTCCTCCCCGGAATAGGTCTCTGGGAGAGCTATGCCGCCGTCTTTGTTTGTTATTGCCTGATGCAGATCGCCAGCAATACTGCCCAGGGACCATACCAGGGCTTTATTCCCGACCTTGTCCCGGAAGGAAAGCGGGGGCTGGCGTCCGGGGTAAAGGGCTTGCTGGAAATAATAGGCGGTGCGAGTCTTTTACTCCTGACCTCTAATTTTATAGATCGTTATTCACCAGGGGAAGAGGGCTACTGGCTGTGGCTAACGCTGGGAGCACTCGGGGTGGTTTTCCTGATTACGGCCTTAATCACCCTGATAACAGTCAGGGAACGACCGGGAACTGGTAGACAGATAGTCGCCTCCAGTGGCTCTAGAGTCACCCTAGTAGACCTCTTGAAAGGACTTCGGACCTATATTAAGCAGCACCGGGACTTTATCTGGTTTCTGGTATCCCGAGGTATACTCGGTATGCCGGGCGTAATCCTGCAGACTTTCGCCTATTACTACCTTCAGGACGTCATCGGCGTTGAGAAACCGGCAGGTGCTGCCACCAATCTGGTGATAGTCGTCACTGCCGGGATAATCACCGTGGTCTATTTCACCGGCAGGCTGTCGGACAGGATTGGGCGGAAACCGATTATGCTCTTTTCCGGTCTTATCGGCGCCGTGGGTATCGTATTGCTCTACTTATCAGATAGCTACACACAGGTACTTATCGGTGGTGCCTTCATCGGGCTGGCAAGCGGTGCCTTTTTAAGTGCCAGCTGGGCAATGGCGACCGATATTGCCGCCGAAGGTGAAGAGGCAAAGTACCTGGGGCTGACCAACCTGGCGATGACCGCCGGCTCCGCTTTGGCACGCCTCATCGGGCCGGTGATTGACTTCTTTAATAATACGGTGGCGGCCAACTCGGGCTACTCCGTGATGTTGCTTGTCTGCCTCCTGTGTTTCGTGTTGGGCTCACTACTGGTCCTCAAGGTCAGAGGAGTCAGGTAGCCTGCCATCAACTAGCGCCTCCGTCGCCACGTCCACCTTTCAAGAAACAGCGCCAGCAATAGCACCACTAGCACCACCGCAACCGCCACCCCACAAAACCGCATCGCTCTCGTGTCCCACTGCTGGTTGATAACCCAGTCCCATCCCCATGCCCCCGCATAAGCCATGCCAGTGTATAGTATCGCCTTACCCAGAAAACAGACCAGCAGGAACTTCCACACGGGATATCGGAGCGCTCCGGCAGCAATGCCGACCAAATCCACCGGCAGGGGAGTCACAGTAAATAAAAAGATAACCAGCATCCCCCACTTCTTTAACCAACTTACGGCATTGAGGTAGGTCCGGTTATCCTGCAGGACACCGCGGCCGCTGGCACCGGCGATATAGCCCGTCATCTCACCGAGCGCCCCACCGAAGCCACTGGCCAGCCCGACCAGCAACGGGTTAAAGCTGGCTCCGAAGGCAAATGTCAACAACTGGCCAGGCATCGGCAGAATAATGGTAGCATTGGCTATCAAGTTGATAAGGAAGGCACCGAGATAACCATATTCTTCGAGCTGGGAGACGTTATCCCGGTAGATAAACAGAACAATGGTAACAGCAACCACCAGCAGCAGCATTATCAGAGGGACCAGCCATTTCTTTATCCAGCCCTTTTCTTCTGCGCCGCCCGATTCATTACCGTCAATTATGTCGTTCATCTTTGCTCGCATTTAATTGTAGCATAATACAGGACGGATTCGGATTTAAATGCTAAAGCGGCCAGAATGTGGACGAATACCGTTGTTGCCCGCCTTTTACTCTGGTATACTTGATGAGTGTGCCCCCATCGTCTAGAGGCCTAGGACAGCAGCCTTTCAAGCTGCCGACAGGGATTCGAATTCCCTTGGGGGCACCAATCCAAAACAGCACTGAAGCACAACTACTCCCCCCACCACGCTGTCTATTTCCGTTTCAGGAATCTACAACTAGTACCTTTGGGTAATTTATACAGGCCTGAAGTACTATTCCACATCATACGTATTTGGACGTATCATTTAAGTAGCGAGGTCTCGCATTTTATAAAGATACTACCCTGGTCTCGACACGGGGTAGAGGAGGCTATAATGTCGAACCATCGAGAATTGCTTGGTAGAAGATTTCGTATCGTAGAAAACGGACTTGACCCCGACGAGGTTACCGAATACCTCATGAAAGAAATGGGCTCAAGTGATACCACGTTCCAGCACCTCGAGCAGTTCTCGGCCCTAGAGGCAGCCACCAAGACAATCGATGACGCGATAAAGCAAGCCAAAGAGCTGGCAGAGCATGCCAAGATGAGAGCCAAGGCAGAGGTGGCACAGCAGAGAGCTCAGGCAATGGAAGAGGCCAAAATGCAGGCCGCAGAGATTATCGAGCAGGCAAGAAAGGGTTGTGCCTCGTTAATTGACAGCACGTCTGATATCCTTATCAAAACCCTGGATGGGGTCCTCGAAAAAGCCAAGAGCCAGATTTCGGCCAACCTGCCACGGATACGGGATAACTTCGAAAAAGCGGTTGAAAAAGAGCGTAAACAGAAAGAGACAGACTCCAAAGAATCGGCCGATGAGCCTTCAAACTCTCAGTCCACGCCTGAAGAAACCGATGATATGGAAAATGCGGCATCTGTAGCCAAGGGAGAATCAAACGGTGATCCCTGGCGTAATTCGATATAGGTATTACCTTAACAGCTACCCGACTATCGCTACCCGATAGAACCATAGTCTATCCTCAATCCGCACCTCCAGTACCACTCCTCGCTATATAATTCCCCCCCCCTTATTACTGCCCGAACGCCATTCTACGCGCGCGCATGATAAATACCAAATTCGATGGTGTATATCAGGTCATATTGTGATATATTTAATATCCTAACCAGAGAAGTGGGTGAAGGACATTACAGGAGGTGTTAAATGCCCTACTACATCATGCTAACCAATCTAACCAGCGAGGGAAGGAAGACTCTGCTGAATAATCCGCGACGTTTAATGGAGGTCAACAAGGAAGTAGAGGCAATGGGAGCCAAGATAGTGGCCCAGTACGCATTGCTCGGCCCCTATGACTTCATGAACATACTCGAAGCCCCCAGCAATGAAGCAATAGCGCGGGTCTCATCGGCGCTGGGCTCCAGGGGAACCCTTGAGCCCCTGACAATGACGGCCATCGATACGGCGAACTTCATCAGAGAACTGGAAACTGCCAAGATTATCAAGGACTAGTTTTAAGATAGAGGTACGCCAGCCCAACGTTCGCTGGATATAGCTTTCACGAGCCCTGCGTGAATCCTTTGACTATTTACGCAGGTTCCTGCCACGCTCCGGTATCTCACGGTCCAGCCGGGCCATCTCCGGGCATTTCCGCTGGTGCTCACGAATCTGGCTGATGGGGTAGAGTCGCTCGCAGGCGAGACACCTTATCCTCTTCTCAGGTGGAGGCTGCGACATCAGAACTTGCCCTCAAGCTGATTATAGGTATCCGCCAGGGCCTGCGGGACCACCCTGGTATCGGCGATAACCGGCATGAAGTTATTATCGCCCTGCCAGCGTGGAATAACATGGCTGTGGACATGGTCGTCAATCCCGGCCCCGGCAACCCTTCCGATGTTCGTCCCAATATTAAACCCGGCGGGCTTGAATACTTCGCGTAATACTTCGATACTGTGGCGGACCATTTCAATATGTTCGTGAAGCTCCTCCGGGGTGAGACCCTCAAGACTGTCTACGTGGCGGTAGGTGGCTACCAGCAGGTGACCGGGATTGTAGGGATAGCCGTTTAACATAATGTAGTTATTTTTTGCACGGTACAGTATGAAGTTGGTCGGGTCATTGTTCTCCGCAGGCTTCTCACACAGTATGCACCCGGCTGGCTTTTCCATCCGGATATACTCTATCCTCCAGGGCGCCCATATCGGCTCCATGTTAGCCTCCTCACCCGATTGCTGGCCACCCCTATTGTAATCCGCTATTACCGTCGGGTCAAAGGCGTTGTAATAATCACGCTCATCGGCTATAGTAAAACCGACATGAAAGAAAAAAAACAGGCAAAGGATACGATAACGTTTCTCGGTACCGGTGGCGCCAGGTTCATGATAATCACCCAGGTTCTAGCCTCTGGTGGCCTGTGGCTGGATCTGGGCGGCACCGAGATACTGGTTGACCCCGGCCCCGGCTGCATTGTCCAGACAAACAAACGGAAGCTCAAGGCAGAGAAGCTCAGTGCTATCATCGTCTCACACCGCCATCTCGACCATGCCGCCGACGTTAATATCATGGTTGAGGCAATGACCCAGGGCGGTTTCAAGAGTCACGGACGACTGTTTGCCCCGACTGATGCCCTTGAGACCGAGCCGGTGCTGCTCAACTATCTGCGGGAGCGCCTTGACGCAATCGAGGTACTCGAAGAAAGCAAGACTTACGACATAGAAGACGTTTCTTTCAAAACACCGGTACGTCACGTACACCCGGTGGAGAACTACGGCATGGTCTTCACCACACCGCGTCATACCTTCTCCTACATCTCCGATACCCGCTATTTTGATGACCTGCCGGGATACTATAATAGCGAGCTGCTGATTATCAACCTAGTTTTCATGGAACCCCGCACCCCCGAAAGCCACCCTAACATGCCGATAGACCATCTTTCCGTGCCGGACGTTGAGCGGCTTGTCAGTGAAATCAGGCCGAAGGCGACCATCCTGACCCACTTCGGGATGGGCGTCTGGCGGGCCAAGCCGTGGGAGATAGCCCGGCAACTTACCGAGAAGACGGGCGTCAAAGTCATCGCCGCCAGCGACGGCATGAAGTTCGACCTCTCAACGCTGGATGAGGACTGAAACAAAGGGCATTCCGGAGGCAGCCTTGATAGATTCCACCATTCTGGATAAAATACTCCACCGCGTCACCCGTCCCGCCCGCTATACCGGTGGCGAGTGGAATAGCATCGTTAAAAACTGGGACGAGACCCCCATCCGCTTCGCTCTGTCCTACCCCGACGTATACGAAATCGGCATGTCCAACATGGCCCTGCCCATCCTCTATGAGCTTCTCAACAGCCAGCCGGACGTTCTCGCTGAGCGGGTATTCGCCCCGTGGGTGGATATGGCAGCGGAAATGCGAGCGGCCGGAATCCCTCTTTTCAGCCTGGAGTCACGCCGGCCCCTCACGGAGTTCGATGTCATCGGCTTCTCCCTTGGCTACGAGCTCACTTACACTAATGTTCTCGATATCCTCGACCTGGCAGGAATACCGCTACGGGCCTCAGAACGAAACGACTCTCACCCTCTGATTATCGCCGGTGGCAGCTGTGCTCTAAATCCAGAGCCGATGTCCGACTTCATCGACCTCTTCGTTATCGGCGACGGTGAAGAAGTGCTGCTGGAGCTGCTCAATACCATCCGGGAGTGGAAGCAGGCAGGCAAGACCAGAGAACAAATGCTGCGCCAGGCTGCCGCTATCGAAGGCATTTACGTACCGGGCTTTTACCAGGTAGAGTATCAGGCTGATGGCACTATCAAGAGCATCACCCCGACCATTCCCGAGGCTAAACCCGTCATCCAGCGACGGATTGTTACGAAGCTACCGCCTCCCATTACTCACCCTGTAGTCCCCTATATCGAGGTCACCCACGACCGCGAGGCAATAGAGATTCAGCGGGGATGCACACGCGGATGCCGTTTCTGCCAGGCAGGCATAATCTACCGCCCGATGCGGGAACGACCCCTGACAGAGGTGGTGAACGCAGCCGAGGCACTGGTCGACGAGTGCGGCTATGGCGAGCTTTCCCTGGTCTCGTTGAGCACCAGTGATTACACCGGCATTGACCAGCTGGTAACGGATCTTTCCGAGCACCTCAGCAATGTCACGCTGTCGCTGCCGAGCCTGTACCTCAAGACCTTCGATACGCCGCTGATGGAAGCCCTTTCACGACGGAAAAAGATAGGTCTCACCTTTGCCCCTGAGGCGGGGAGTGAAAGGCTGCGAAAAATTATCAATAAAAACATTTCTGAAGAGGAGCTTCTGGAAACCTTCTCCGATATTTTCGCCCGTGGCTGGACCAGCATCAAGCTCTACTTCATGCTCGGCCTCCCGGAGGAGACTATGGAGGACGTCGAGGAGATAGTGCAACTGGTGGACAGGCTCCGCACACTTGGCAGAAGTGTTACCGGCCGGACTCCCCAGATAAGGATAAACCTCTCCACCTTCGTTCCCAAGCCCCACACGCCTTTCCAGTGGGTAGCCCAGGTAGACGAGGAGGAGCTTAACGCCAGACAGGAACTACTCAGGACGGGACTACGCCGCAAAGGCACCAGGGTATCGTGGCAGGACCCCAAGACGAGCCTGCTTGAGGCAGCGCTGTCGCGCGGAGACCGCCGGCTCGGGGAGGTTATCCGGCGTGCCTGGGAGCTTGGCTCGGTATTCGATGCCTGGGATGAGCACTTCAAATTCGATAACTGGCAGCGTGCTTTTAAGGATGCCGGTCTGGAAATCGACTTCTATGCACGGAGGCAACGTCCCTTCGATGAGATACTCCCCTGGTCTCATATTGACATCGGCGTTACCACCGACTTCCTGAAGAGGGAGTACCAGCGTGCCCTAGAGTGTGTCCAGACCCCGGACTGCCGTGAAGGTATCTGCAGCGCCTGCGGCCTGGAACTCAGCGAGCCGGCCTGCCAGCCGACAGGAGCATAACTCTCAGAAGCGCCAAGTCTTCTTTAGCTCCCTCCGGGTCAATATCAGTAATATCTTCAGCCAGGCGCGGGTCAGTCACCCGTTTAATCTCGCGAAAATCGTGTCTCTGGTACACCGTGTATGGCATTTGGCCAGCCCACTGCAGAAGCCCCTTACATCCGGTAACGAGAGCCCATGACATAAGTCCGTCAATAGCTGCCTGACCTCGATACCACTCAATTACTGCCTCGAGGAGGGCTGTACCGATTCCCTGCCCCCAGAGGGACTCATCCTTGGAATTGTCAGGCCTCCATCCCACATGGTAGCAACCAAGCGTTAAATACCTACCATGCAGGCCTAGAGGTTCCGCTACCTGGAAGTTTGCCCAAGGTCGATGTCCGATCCAGCCTCCGGGCTCGATGAATGCAGGGTCGTACTCCTGCAAGTACAGTTGACCAACGCACCGTTGGCCTGCGAACGCCAGCATCGAAGCAATACCCTGGTGTTCGGCATATTCGGCTACCTGATCGGCAGATGTCCAGTGCTCGGATTCCACCACTCCGTAGTCGCTGACTCTCATTGGACGGCATCGAATTTCCACGTGCTATTCTCCTCTCAAAACAGGGAAAAGACAGTAGTTCCGCACCGATGAAGTTGCCGAAAGCGCCGAAGGCAGCCGCCGTTTATTCAACCTCCATCTGGGCAACGGCGACCACTTCATCACTTTCGGCGGGCCGCATCAGCGTCACGCCCTGGGTACTTCTGCCCTGAACGGTGATACCCTTCACCGGCGTACGGGTAACAATACCGTGGGCCGATATGAACATGACTTCCTGGGATGATACGACTATCCGGGCGTCAACCAACTCGCCGGTCTTCTCAACCACCTTGAAGGTTCTGACACCACCACCGGCGCGATGTTGCTTGGGGTAGTCCTCTATCGGCGTGAGCTTGCCGAAACCATTAGAGGTAACGACCAGTACGAAGGTCTTGGGATAAGCAATCCCGGCACCGACTACCTGGTCGCCAGCCGAAAGCCGGATCCCCCGTACTCCACCGCTGGTCCGCGAACTGGCCCTGATACTGGACACGGCGAACCTGATAGACTGCCCTCTCTGTGTTACCAGGACAACGTCATCCTTGTCGGTTGCCAGGCATCCGGCCAGTAGCTCGTCACCCGGTTCGATATCCATACAAATCAGCCCGCTGCTCCGCACCGCCGCGAATTTATCCAGAGAGGTCTTCTTCACCTCCCCAAGGCGGCTCGCCATGACCAGGAACGTATCCGGTACAAACTCCGGCACCACGACTATATCAATAACCTTCTCATCCTCGGGTATGGAGAAGAGATTGACCACGGCCATTCCCTTGGCCACGCGGGAGCTATCCGCCGGTAGCTCGTAGCACTTGAGGCTAAAACAGCGCCCGCGGTTGGTAAGCAGCAGTAGGTTATCGTGAGTATCTGCCACCGCCAGCAGCCGGGCTGCGTCCTCTTCTCGGGTGGTGATACCAATAATGCCCTTACCGCCACGGTGCTGCGTCCGGTAAGCACGGACTGGCACCCTCTTGATGAAGCCACGGTTGCTGAGAATTACTGCCACCCTCTGGTGTGGTATCAGGTCTTCCTCGTTAAACTCGGCTGTCCCCTCGGCGCTAATCTCGGTACGCCGCTCGTCGCCGTACTTGGCCTTGAGCTCAGTGAGTTCCTGCTTCACCACGCCCAAAATCCTGGCTGTGGTAGCCAGCAAATCTTCCAGGTACGAGATGGTCTTCAGTACCTCAGCCAGTTCATCGAGTATCTTGTTCCGCTCTAAAGCGGCCAACCGGCGTAATGGCATCTCAAGGATTGCGTCTACCTGGACGCGGGTCAGCTCGAACTGGCTCATCAGGTTCTGGCGAGCATCCTCGGTGGTCCGCGATTTTCTGATAGTGGCGATTACTTTATCGATGTTGTCCAGGGCAACCCTGAGCCCTTCCAGAATATGGGCCCGGTCCCTAGCCTGCTTCAGTTCGTACCTGGAACGGCGCGTAATGACCTCACGCCTGAAATCTATGAAGTAGCGTAAGGCTTCCTTGAGGCTGAGCACCCGCGGCTGGCCGTCAACCAGCGCCAGCATATTGGCGGCGAAGGTAGACTGAAGGGCGGTGTACTTGTACAGACTATTGAGCAACTGCTGCGGCTGCGTATCCCGTCTCACCTGAATGACGATACGCATCCCCTGCCGGTCGGACTCATCTCGTAACTCACTGATGCCGCTGATTTTCTTGTCGGCCACGAGGTCAGCTATCTTCTCGACAAGGGCAGCCTTGTTCACCTGAAATGGCAACTCGGTAATCACTATCTGGCGTGGCCCGCCGCCGTCACCATCACCCACGTAAGCCTTGGCACGGACCACTATCCGACCACGCCCGGTGGCATAGGCACTCTTGATTCCCTCTTCACCGAGGATAACGCCACCAGTGGGGAAATCAGGCCCTTTGACGAAGGCAGTCAGGTCATCGACCGTAGCTCTTGGATTGTCGATTAAATAGATAAGGGCGTCACACACCTCACCCAGATTGTGAGGGGGTATATTGGTGGCCATGCCGACGGCAATGCCGGAACTGCCGTTGACCAGGAGATTGGGCACGCGCGCCGGCAGGACGACCGGCTCCCGAAGACTGTCATCGAAATTGGGTGTAAAGTCGACCGTATTCTTGTCAATATCTACCAGTAACTGCTCGGCAATCGAGGTCAAGCGGGCCTCGGTATAGCGCATCGCCGCGGGAGGGTCATTGTCAACACTGCCAAAGTTACCCTGCCCGTCAATAAGCACAGCCCGCATCGAGAAGTCCTGCGCCATACGCACCATAGCATCATAGACCGGACTGTCGCCGTGGGGGTGGTATTTGCCCAGTACCTCGCCAACGATACGAGCGCTCTTTTTGAAGGCACTGGTGGAGTTCATCCCCATCTCATTCATGGCATAGAGGATACGGCGCTGTACCGGTTTCAAGCCGTCCTGAACGCTCGGTAAGGCGCGAGAAACGATGACACTCATCGCATAATCGAGGTATGAGTTCCGCATTTCGTCTTCGATACTTACCGGCCTAATCTTTCCCAGAACCATTCCCGTAAACGCTCCTATTCTTCGTCACTTACCTCAGAATCATCATCAGAAGAGTCTTCAGACAGAATCTCCATCTCATCTCCGCCGCCAACCACAGTATATCCGTACTCCCTGCTGGCTTCCTGTTCCAGTTCACGCCGTATTGCTCTTTCGCTGTAATCAGGTCTGGTAACGCGGACTCCCCTGGACGGGAAAGAAAGCCGCCCGGCCTGACTTGGGTCGCGAAACACCTCCCTGATAATCACCCTTACCGCACCATCCGCCAAACTGACAACTGCTGCCGAATAACGATTGCCCCCCGCCATCAACCGGGCAAGCCGCTGTCCGTGCTCGGCTTCAACCCGGCCAAGATAGGTACCACGACTGTTCTCCACTATCAGGTCAGTGCCATCAATCCTCAGTTGGACCCTATCACCAGCCACCAGCCTGGCAATTACCTCGGGAGGGGCCAGCTCCACCAGCTGAATAATCCCTGCCTTGCCTATCTCTTCGATGAAGTATTGCGGCTCCAGCCGGTCGGCATCGATTTCACCGGCAACGGCTACCTCCTTTAGATGGGTAAGTCTTTGCAGGTTCTTCACCGCAATCGCATTATAGGGATCAATTTCCGTGGTGCGGCGATAAGCCGCCTCCGCCTCCTGATACTCACCCAGTTCCAGATAAGCCCTGCCAAGACGATTGAGGGCTTCGACATCATCAGGGAACGCCTCGAGTATGCTCTGGTTGACAGCGATAGCTTCTTTCCAGCTCCCCTCCATGGCCAGTGATATCGCCTGCTTGGTGGACTGTCGTCTCAGTCTTGACCATTCCTCTTCCTGATATGTCATCATCCCCTCTGTCTAAAAACTTCAGCATACCATAGCGAAAACATGACGACATGTCAATAACCCTGGCGGAGGATATTTTACAAACCCGTCTACTCTATTTCGAATAATCCTAATCCGCCACATCCAGTTCGAAAGCCCGGTGCAGAGCACGGACCGCGTCCTTAACCCTGACCTCATCAATGATGCACGTAATCCTTATCTCAGAGGTGCTTATCAACTGTATATTTATCCCTTTTTCACTGAGTGTGCTGAACATCCTGGCGGCAAAGCCCGGCATATTCTGCATCCCGGTGCCGACAATGCTAACCTTACCCAGAGTGGCATCACTGACGCACTCCCTGGCACCAATCTCCTGAGAAATTGGCTGGATAACCTTCATCACCTCGTCGAGCTGTCCTCTCGCTACGGTGAAGGTCAGGTCGGTGATATTATCGATGCTGGCGTTCTGGACAATGGTATCGACGCTGATACTAGCTGCCGCCAAGGGTTCGAATATCGCCGCGGCGATGCCCGGACGGTCCGGAACACCGACCACCGTCACCTTGGCGACATCAAGGTCATGGGCAATTCCTCTTACCTTGTTACGTACTTCCATTGATACCCCTCCGTGAATCAGTGTTCCGGGATTGTCAGTGAAGCTGGAAGCCACCAGGATAGGGATGTTATACAGTTCCCCAAGCTCGACGGCTCGTGGATGCATCACCTTTGCCCCCTGTACGGCCAGCTCCAGCATCTCGTCATAGCCAATCTCATCCAGTCGTTGTGCTTCAGGTACAAGCCTGGGGTCGGCGGTGTATACCCCTTCTACATCAGTATATATCTGGCATACTTCCGCCTCGAGGCTACCAGCAAGAGCAACTGCGGTCGTGTCCGACCCCCCCCTTCCCAGGGTCGTTATGTCCTCGCCTTCGGAGATACCCTGAAAACCGGCAACAATAACGATGTTTCCTTTTTCCAACTCCTTGACAACCCTCTTCGATTCTACCTTCAGAATCAACGCCCGACGATAGGTCGAGTCCGTCCTGATACCCGCCTGACCACCGCTGAGGCTGATTGCATCGTATCCCATAGCCTCTAGGGCCATAGCCAGTAGGGTACTCGAGACAAGTTCACCAGTGGACACCAGGGCATCAAGCTCCCGTCCATCGGGGTGCTCGTTAATCTGGTAGGCTAGACTTATTAGCTCATCGGTAGTGTCTCCCATTGCGGATACGGCCACCACCACCTGGTTACCCTTATCCTTGGTGACGGCGATGCGCCGGGCAACGTTCCGAATTTTATCAGCATCCGCCACGGAGGAACCACCATACTTCTGAACAATCAGGGCCATATAATTCCTACCTCATGAATACGACTGATGCGTATTCAATAAATGCTCTAGTCCTGCCTGAGCAACAGCTTTATAATATTATATCCGGGGTCAACGAGCAAACCTGTTTTGCCTGCATCCACCTCGGTGAACCGCCTCGCGCCGTTGCCCTTAAAACCTTCTCCCCAGAGCATGAATGGTACCGGCTCACCGCTGTGTGTCCGCGTGGAGAGCGGGGTAGGGTGGTCAGGGAGGACCAGTACACGCAGTTTGTCCCCATTCCAGCTATGGAACTGGCAGACCATCTCCCGGTCTATTCGCTGGATGGCCTCAACCTTATCCGTCACCGAGCCGGAATGGGCGGCCTCGTCCGGTGCTTCGACATGGACGACCACTAAATCATGTTCGTCGAGGGCTTTCAGGGCACCGACCGCCTGGGCCGAATAGTCGTTGTCCAGTCCGTCGGTCACACCAGGTATATCAAGCACGTCAATACCGACCATCTGTGCCATGCCATTGAGCAGGTCTACCCCCGAGGTCATGGCTGATTTCAGGCCATATAACTGCTTGAAGGAGGGCATCTCGCGCGGTCGACTACTCCCCCAGAAGAGCCAGAGCATCGTGGCCGGGGTTTCACCTGCCGCTCTCCTTACCACGTTTGCCGGGTGTTCACGAAGTACATCCTGCGAAGCCAGCATCAGGTCTCTTAATAATTCGCTCCCGGGGCCTTTTGGGAGATAATCTTCAATCGGCCTGTCCGGGATATCGTGGGGCGGGGTACAGTTCGCCTGAAGGGTCTCCTCGTATCCCTTCAACTTGCAGATGTGCCGGTAGCTGACCCCCGGATAGAAACGTACTTCGTCGTTACCGAGCCTCTCATTAAGGGCGCCGATTAGCTCACGGGCAGCGTCACTGTCGATGTGTCCGGCGCTGTAGTCTGACATCCGACCGTCAAGGACGGCCACCAGGTTACAGCGGAAAACGACCTCCCCCTCACCGATGGGTATTCCCATGCTTGTGGCCTCGATAGCAGCCCTGCCCTGATAATACTGCACGGGGTCATAGCCGAGCAGTGACATGCAGGCACAGGCACTGGAAGGCTCCATGCCCTCCGGCACGGTACGCACCAGCCCCAGGGTCGCCTCCGATGCTATCGCATCCAGATTAGGTGTTTTCGCAAGCTCCAGACTGGTCCTACCCCCATGCCCGGAAAGGGGCAGTCCGGCAGCACCGTCCATTATCAGTATTACGTATTTCATCTAACTACCTTGCCCAACCAGTTAAAGACGCTTATAATAGTGGTTGCCGGGGCGTAGCGCAGTAGGTTAGCGCGCAGTGTTCGGGACGCTGAGGCCGGCGGTTCGAGTCCGCCCGCCCCGACCAATTCTCATTCCTGTAAATCAAGATAATATTCAAACTGGGTTTCATCAACATAAGATGGATTGTGATAATATGCGTAACGGTTAATGCCACCCAACCTGCACCCCTGCTTGATATAAAACCTACATGCAGGTACATTCGTATTTTGTGTTTCAACACTTAGTTGTTTATAGCCTCTACTCCTGGACCACTCGATAGCCTTTCCGAACAACTGTGTGCCGATTCCCTGCCGCCTGTAGCCCGGGCGAACGCGTATGTCCCATACGACGGCCAAGTCGTCTATCCCCATGAGAATTCTGTTATTAATGATTTCAGGATTCCGACAAGCAATAGTAAGACCACCAGTCAATTTCCCGCCTTCCTCAGCCGTAATTACTGCCCACCTACCGGTATCGAATGATTCAGGCCACGTAATAATTTCATCCGGTTCGTCCTCAATATATTTCATTAGTGGGCTGTCCAGTTCCCTCTCATGGAATACGACACCACCCAGACCATCCTGCAATAACTCGATGTCCAGCACTGAATTTACCTCAACACTCAAAGGAATGGTGGAGTATTTTTTCAGTAAAGCTTCACTGACTGGTCGCACCTTAATGTCCATTTATCACTTCCCCTCAACCAGGTTCTTTGCCTCCTCCCAGAGGGCGTTCTGCTCGTCGAAGGAGAGGTCACCGATGTTCACCCCTCGCTGGCGGCAAATTTCCTCCATGTGGGCAAACCGCCGGTAGAACCGCTGGTTGGCTTCCCTCAAGGCCGATTCGAGGTCTATTTCCAAACGGCGGGCGATATTGGCCAGGGTGAATAGCAGGTCGCCGAACTCCTCTGCCCGGCGCTCGGCACTCTCTGTTCTACGGAACTCGTCGACCTCCTCGGCGAGCTTATCGATGACGCCTTCATCTTCCTCCCAGTCAAAGCCGACCTGCGCCACCCGGTTCTGTATCTCCTGACTGTAACCGAGGGACGGCATCTCCTTCGGCACGCCGGCCAGCATAGAGTCGTCACTTCCCTTCTCGGCCTGCTTCAGTTTCGCCCAGTTGTGCGACACCTCAGCGGCATCCTTTACCTCTGTGGAGCCAAAGACGTGGGGATGCCGGGAGACTATCTTCTCGCTGATACTGCGCAGCGAGTCGACTATCTCGAACTCACCAGCCTCGGCGGCAATCTGTGCCTGGAGGACAACGTGCAGCATCAGGTCGCCAAGCTCCTCACAAAGCTCGGTTGTGTCCCCCGAATCCAGTGCAGCCAGCACCTCGTAGCATTCCTGGAGAAAGGTCGCCCGCAACGACTGGTGGGTCTGCTTCCTGTCCCAGGGACAACCGTCCGGTGCCCTCAGCTTGGCAACGATATCTACCAGATTTCTGAACTCATCTGCATTCTCAGGCAAAACTACGTCTCCTTAAACCCTCTATTTCGATGGCAATACCATGCCAGCCCAGTCACGCTGTCCCCGCAGGAACTCGGCCGCCGACATTACCCGCTTACCTTCAAGTTGCACCGTGAGCACACTGAGCACGCCTTCGCCGGTAGATACACCGAAGGTAGTATTTTTCCTGTCCAGGGCAATCAACTGGCCAACTGCATCGGTCGCCTGCATGTCCAGAGGTACTGCCTCAAGGATTTTAAATTGTTTTCCACGCCAGAATGTGTAGCACTCCGGCCACGGCTGGTATGCCCGCACCCGCCGCCAGATATCAACCGCCGGCAGATGCCAGTCAATCTCTCCATCTTCTTTGCTGATAAGTCCGCTGTAACTTGCCATGGCCTCATCCTGAGGCTGGGGTATCAGGGTGCCTCCGGCCAGCCGCGGCAGTACATCGAGGAGAAGTTGGGCACCGATGCGCGACAGTTTTTCCATGAGTGAACCGGTGGTATCCTGTGCCGAGATAGCAACCTGCGCCCGACTCAGCACCGGACCAGTGTCCCAGCCCTCGTCCATCAGCATAACGCTAACCCCGGTAAAGCCATCACCGCTGAGTATTGCCGCCGGCACCGGCGAGATCCCGCGGTGTCTCGGTAGCAGCGAAGGATGAATATTAACACATCCTAACGGAGGGATATCCAGGACCGCTTTCGGCAGTTTCTGAGCATAAGCCGCCACCACGATTACATCAGGACGAAGTCCGGCTATTTCGGCAATCACCTCTCCATCCCTGAGCTTGGCCGGTTGCTTAACACTCAGGCCATATGCCAGGGCAACCCCTTTTACGGGCGACTGGACCTGAGACAGTCCCCTACCGGCAACTCTATCTGGCTGAGTGTAGACAGCCACCAGCTTATACCGATTGGTGACCAGCAGCTCCAGAGCATTAACTGCAAACTCGGGGGTGCCCATGAAAATAACCCGCACAACGACCCTCCGTTCTACAGAATTTTAGCATTATATCCCCCTCCCAACAACTGTGCGTTCGGGTTCTTGCGAGTATTCATGTATGACAGCTGACACATTTACCACCCTGAAGACGCACGTCAAGACCGCACACTGATACATATATGGGTACAATAATGGGCATAAAATAGCCACATGACCATCGAATCTACGGGGGAGGAATTGCGAAAAAAAGTAAGTACCAAAGACCTCGTCAATTTGAACGGTGGAGGAAACAAAGGTCGTTAACCGCTGGCAACCGTCCTGAAAACCCTTGCCAACCGATATATCGGCTATTATTCTAGTTGGTGTTGTCCTTAAGTCCCCCAACATCACGACCCGCCGGTTTCTTCGACAATGCTTGGGGTACCCTTATACATAACCTAGCTACGTCGTGATATAACGAACGAGGAACTGCGGTTAGATGATCGTAAAGCCTGCACAACAAATATGGGAAACCGCCCTGGGCGAACTCCAAATCGAGGTCAATAAATCTAATTACCGAACCTGGCTGGGAAACACCACCGGGCTCAGCTTCAAGGATGGCGAACTCACCGTCGGCGTGCCCAACACCTTTATCGCCGAGTATCTGGAGAAGAATCTTTGCTCGCTGATTGAGAAGGTACTCACCGGCATTACCCGGAGTAAAGTCAGGGTCAGTTTCTGCGTCGGCGAGCCTGAGGAAAAACTCCCCACGCAACCAAACAACCTCCCCCTGTTCAATCCCAGATATACTTTCGACTCCTTCATTGTCGGCAGGTCCAACCAGATGGCCTACGCTGCCGCCCTGCAGGTAGTCGAAAACCCGGGGCAGGCCTATAATCCCCTCTTCATACATGGGGCGGCCGGCCTGGGCAAGACCCACCTGCTACATGCTATCGGGCATGCAGCGGTAGCCAATGGACTCAAAGTTCTTTATGCCAGCGCCGAGCAGTTCACCAACGAACTGGTCAGTGCCATCCGTGAAGACAGGACAGGGGAGTTCCGTAAGAAATACCGCGGTGTTGACATGCTGCTGGTTGATGATATCCAGTTTTTCGATGGTAAAGAACGTACCAAAGAGAACTTCTTCTACACCTTCAACGAGCTGCACGCTCACAACCGTCAGATTGCCATCACCAGCGACTGCCCGCCACGGCAGATACCACATCTCAGGGAGCGACTTCGCTCCCGCTTCGAATGGGGGCTTGTTGCCGACCTGCAACCACCTGATTTCGACACCCGACTGGCCATCCTAAAGACCAGAGCTGAGCAGGATAAGGTAGATATCACGCCCGATGCCCTAGAATTCATCGCACTGCAGATTAAAGAAAACATACGGGCGCTCGAGGGTTCCTTAAACCGTGTTACCGCCTACGCAAGGCTACTAAAAGCTATAGTAACACCCGACCTGGCTGCCCGCGCCCTGGAGGACATCGCTCGCATGGAACCTGAACCGGCATCTCTATCGCCGGCCTTAATAGCAGAGGCCGTAGCCACGGATTTCCAGGTTACCTTATCCGACCTGAAAGGACGTAAAAGAAATGGAGCTACTGTCCTCGCCCGGCAGGTATCAATGTACCTGATAAGACAGGAGACGGACTGCTCGCTATCGGAAATAGGCCGCGAGCTGGGTGGCAGGAGTCCGGCGACCATCAGCTACGCCTATGAAAAGATTGCCAACAGTATCAACAACGACCCCCATCTCAGGCGGCAGGTCTTCAATATCCAGCAAAGGCTGCACGCTTCCCCCGAACCGGCTGTCAGGAACTGACCAAAAGATTTGGACTTTTCGGTCACATTTTTTAATAAGTCGGCCACCTTTTTGATAAACAGTACCGGAACTACCTCGCGGGCTGTGTTAAATGCTCAGCCACCACCATATTTTAAGTTCAGCAAATACCTGTTAGTATAATAAATAGTGATACATCTTATTACAAAGTAATACATATACTGTGGTATTCCATATCATGGTGAGTGATTAAGAGTGTTTGATATTGCTAGGTTGGTAGTAAGGGGTGGTGATGGTGGTGATGGGGCAATAAGCTTCAGACGGGAGAAGTACGTACCTCTCGGGGGGCCGGACGGTGGCGATGGTGGGGATGGTGGCAATGTTATACTCACAGCAGACCTGTCTATCACTAACCTGCTTGCGTATGGGCGGAAAACCCTGCACAAGGCTGGGCGTGGTGGTAACGGACAGGGTGGCAAAAAACATGGTAAGCGTGGTGAAGACCTGGTGCTGAGTGTGCCGGTTGGAACTACTGTCCGAGATGTAGGGTTGAGTGGTGAGGACGCCGTGATTGCTGATTTGGAACAGGCCGGGCAGCAAGCTATTGTTGCTAAAGGGGGTACGGGCGGACTGGGAAATACGCATTTTGCGTCGTCTACCAACCAGGCGCCACGAATAGCCCAGAAGGGTGAGCCCGGTGAAGAGAGGGCTTTGCTGCTGGAGTTGCGTCTTATAGCAGACGTCGGTATCATAGGTTACCCTAATGTGGGCAAGTCCACTCTCCTCGCCAGTGCCTCGGCGGCGAAGCCTAAAATAGCTGACTACTCATTCACCACGCGGGAACCGGTGGTCGGTGTTGTTGAAGTTAGTCTTGAGACCTTTGTTCTTGCCGAAATTCCAGGACTGATTGAAGGTGCCCATAGTGGACGTGGGCTGGGTCACGATTTCCTGCGGCATGCTACCCGTACCAGGATGTTCCTGCATGTAGTAGATGGTAGTTCGTCGTCGCCGGTGGAGGATATGACGCGGGTTAACACAGAACTCGGTCTTTACAATAGCAACCTAGCACGTAAGCCCCAGCTTGTGGTGGTGAACAAGGCAGACATTCCAGAGGTAAAGGCCCGGCTGGCTGATGTACTAAACGAATTCCGCAGCATCGGTGTTGAACCTGTTACTATATCGGCGGCAACAGGAGAAGGCGTTGCCGCTCTAATGAAACAAACTCACGACATGCTGAAGAAGGTTGAGGATGCCCGTACTGAGCCTCATGCTAAGGTATTTCGGCCTGGGCCAGGGGGCAGGAGGGTCGTCGTAAGTAAGGAGGGCGATACATATATCGTGAACGCCCCGGCACTGGAGCGCCTTATAGCCCGCTCTGACATAGCCGATTCTACGGTGCGCTGGCAGCTCAACCAGCAGTTCGAGCGTCTCGGTGTAAGCCAGGCTTTAAAGAAAGCCGGGGCGGTTCCTGGCGACAAGGTCCGCTGCGGTGAGATGGAATGGGAGTTCTAGCCGGATGAAGACAGGCATACTCGGTGGTACATTCGACCCGATTCACAAAGGACATCTGGCGGTAGCCGAAGAGGTAAGGTCGCGGCTTAACCTGGATGAGGTACTCTTTATACCCGTGGGTCAGCCCTGGCGTAAGACCGGTGCCTCGATTCTGCCAGCCGAGCATCGAATCGAGATGGTACGCCTTGCCATCGCTGATAGGCCTTCCTTTAGCTTATCCACTATCGAGGTAAACCGGGAAGGTCCCTCGTACACAATTGACACCCTGGAAGAGCTAAGGTCAGCACGTGGTGTCGGTAATGAACTGTTTTTCATCGTTGGTTGGGACAGTCTGACCGACCTGCCGAACTGGAGGGCGCCGGAGCGTATTATCCACCTCTGCCAGCTGGTAGCCGTGCCCCGGCCGGGCTATTTCCCCCCCGACCTGAAATCACTGGAGAATAGCGTCCCCGGTATATCTGAGCGGGTGATACTGCTGGACGGGCCTGAGGTGGATGTCAGCGCCTCTCAGATAAGGGAGCGGGTTACCCGCGGGCTTTCTATAAGCGGCCTGGTTTCCGAGGCGGTGGAGAAGTATATCCGGGAGCACGGGCTATATCTGGCCAGTGAGGAAGGATAGTCTGGGGTATGCCTGCTAGATGTCCAGGTTCCTGACGCTCTTGGCGTGGGTCTGGATAAAGGTCTTGCGGGGCAGGACTTCTTCGCCCATCAGGGTTGAAAACGTCTGGTCGGCGCGGGCGGCATCCTCTACCGAGACCTGTAGTAGGGTGCGGGTGGTGGGGTCCATGGTGGTCTCCCATAGTTGCCCGGAGTTCATCTCGCCCAGGCCCTTGTAGCGCTGCATATTCACCCGCTTGGAGCCTTTCAGTTCTTTCAGTATTTCGTCCTTCTCATCGTCCGTGTAGACCCATTTCTCGTACTTGGAGGCGGTGATCCGGTAAAGGGGCGGCATGGCGATATACAGGTGGCCGTTGTGGACCAGGTCCGGCATGTGCCGGAAGAAGAAGGTGAGCAGCAGGGTGCGGATATGGGCACCGTCGACATCGGCGTCAGCCATGATGATAACCTTGTGATAGCGTAGTCGGGCGAGGTCAAAGTCCTCGTCGATACCTGCCCCGAGGGCGGCGATGATGGCGCGTATCTCTTCGTTGGAGAGCATCTTGTCCGGCGGGGCCTTCTCCACGTTGAGTATCTTACCCCTCAGTGGTAATATCGCCTGGAAACGCCGTTCCCGGCCTTCTTTAGCGGAGCCACCGGCCGAGGGGCCCTCTACAATGTAGATTTCACAGAGAGTGGGGTCCTTTTCCGAGCAATCGGCCAGCTTGCCCGGCAGCGTACCGGTATCCAGACTGCTCTTCCTCACAATCAGGTCACGGGCCCGGCGTGCCGCCTCCCTGGCTTTTGCCGAGAGGAGACACTTGTCGATTATCTTTTTAACGTCGTCGGGGTGCTCTTCGAAGTAAAGGGACAGGCCTTCCCCAACGACGCTCTCGACGTGCCCCTTGACCTCCGGGTTGCCCAGCTTGGCCTTGGTCTGCCCTTCAAACTGGGGCTCGCCTATCTTGACACTGATAACGGCGGTCAGCCCTTCGCGGACATCTTCACCCGTCAGGTTGGGGTCGTCTTCCTTGAGGAACTTGTTCTTGCGGGCATAGTCGTTCAGGGCGCGGGTCAGCGCCGAACGGAACCCCGTAAGGTGCGAGCCGCCGTCTACGGTATTTACACAGTTGGCGAAGCTGCAGGTGTTCTCGCTAAAGCCGTCGTTGTACTGAAGGGCTGCCTCAACGATGGTACTGTTTATCGATTTGTTGATGTAGATGGGCTGGGGGTGGCGGAGTGTCCGCGTCCGGTTAAGATGGCGTACGAAGCTGGTGATGCCACCCTCGAAATAGAAAGACAGCTCGTTATCGCTACGCTCGTCACGAAGGAATATCTCGAGACCCCTGTTCAGGTAGGTAATCTCCCGGATTCTTTCCTTGACGGTGTTGAAGTCATATTTAGCGTTACCGAAAATCTCCTCATCGGCAAGGAAGGTGGTGGTGGTGCCGGTGCCATCTCCTTCGCCGATAATGGTGACCTCTCCCTGGGGTATCCCCTGTTTGAACTCCTGGTGGTAAATCTTACCGTCGAGCCTGACGTCCACGATGCACTGGGAGGACAAGGCATTCACGACTGAGGCCCCGACCCCGTGCAGGCCGCCGGATACCTGGTATATCTTGCCGGCAAACTTGGCGCCGGCATGGAGTACAGTCATCACCGTCTCCAGGGCTGACCTCTTGGTGGTGGGGTGCATGTCCACCGGGATGCCGCGGCCGTTATCCTCCACCGATACCGAGTTGTCTTCGTGGATGACGACGCTTATCTTGTCGCAGTAACCAGCCATAGCCTCGTCGACGCTGTTGTAGACTATCTCGTAGATTAGGTGGTGCAGCCCGCGGGCATCGGTGCTGCCGATGTACATGCCCGGACGGCGGCGGATGGCCTCACGCGCGCCGAGTACCTGGATATCACTGGCAGAGTATTCGTCGGTGCTGCCGGCGGTCCGGGTCTTGCGTGCCGATTTCGGTGTCATGACTGGCTAGCTCCTGTGTGGTGATGCGGGTGCGACCAAAAAGAGATGCAGGTGCAAGGTATGGAAAAGGCAGGTTGAAAATCTAGTTGTGAAGTATGGTTTACGAGTGCGTCACACATTAATATATTATAGCACATTCAGGCTGAAAATGGAAGCTGTGGAGTGTGCTTCGGTCTTGACTTGCCGTAATTGTTGTGGTAACATCGGCACCGTAGTAAAAAGGTCGAAACTGCAACGAAGTACCGGAAAAGGGGCGTTGATGTTAGCTCAAGTTGTTTTAACCATTCATTATGAAGTCGCGCCCCGGCAGATATCCGGCTAATTAGGCTTTTCTGACTGGCTATCCACTATTGGCCGTTCCTCCGGGAACGGTTTTTTCATTACTGAAGACCGGCCGCGGGCGTGACACATCCGCGGATGTTTTCTTTTCTCAGTCTCAGTCTGCGGGAGGCATCTGCGTATTAGTATCACCCTATTCAAATTAGGAGAAATCATTGGCAAATAATATAATAGACAACAACAATGACCAAATCTGGCAGAAAGGAAGAGATTCATTCATGGAATGGAAGATGGACATGTGGAAATACTACAGCATAACACACAAGTACCACGCAAACTGTAATCCGATGAGTACAGCGAAGCTCGATGAGCTAATCGGGCTCCTGAAACTGAATCCAGGGTCTGCAGTACTCGACATCGCCTGCGGTAAGGGGGAGATGCTTGCAAGGTTGGCGGAGCGATACGAGGTATCCGGGGTCGGGGTCGACATCTCACCATACTTCGTGGCGGATACAGAACAGAAGTTGCAGGAACGGGTGCCCGGTGCTCGAATCGAAATCCTTAATATGGACGGAGCGGATTACAGGCACGGTCAGTCCTTCGACCTCGCTATGTGCATCGGTGCTTCATGGGTGTATAAGGGACATCGAGGAACTTTACGTGCTTTGAAGGCTATGACGAAGCCGGGTGGTCTCGTTCTCGTAGGTGAACCTTTCTGGCTGAAAGCGCCAGATGAAGCGTATCTGGCTGCCGAGAGCTACACGCGTAGTATTTACGGGACCCACCACGAGAATGTGCTTGTCGGCGAGGATGAAGGCCTGGTCCCGCTGTATACAATGGCCAGCAATCGGGACGATTGGGACCGGTACGAGACACTGCAGTGGTATGCGGCTGAAAAGTATGCCGCAGAACATCCGGACGACCCTGATGTACCAGAAATACTGGCTCGCGTCTCTAATGGAAGGACGAGCTACCTGCGCTGGGGACGTGATACGTTTGGGTGGGCACTATATTTATTTCAGAAGGGCACCCATGTTGATTAACTGTCATTCGTAAACAGCGAAAGAGAAATGAGAAAGAACTATTAACCAAGCAACTCCGGCAGCTTCTCCAGTGGCACCGTCTCCTGCTGCGAGGTGGCCATGTCCCGCAGGACGACGGTGCCTGCCTTTACCTCGTCGTCACCGATGATGGCCACTTTCGGGATGTTCAGGTTGTTTGCTTGGCGGAGCTGTGCCTTGAGACTGCGTCCGCCGGTGGCCATGATAACGCTGATATCGTTGTGCCGCAGGTCGGTTGCCAGTTTTAGAGCAGTATCCTTAGCCTTATCTCCGAGATGGGCGATGAATAGCTGCGGGCCGGGTAGTATCGGCACGGGGATATTTTCCTGTTGCAGGCCAAGGATAATACGCTCGATGCCGGTGGCGAAGCCTATGCCGGGCGCAGGTTTACCGCCAAGCTCTTCGACGAGGAGGTCGTAGCGGCCGCCCCCACCGAGAGAGCTCTGTGAGCCCCCTTCTTGCGGCTGCACTTCAAATACTGTCCGCGTGTAGTAGTCAAACCCACGTACCAGGCGGGGGTTCTCCTCAAAGGGTATTTCGAGGCTACTCAGGTAGCGCTTTACCTCGGCATAGTGCTCGATGCACTCCATGCAGAGATAACCGATGCTCTTCGGGGCGGTATCGGCTATCGTCTGGCATTGCGGGCTCCTGCAGTCCAGCAGCCGCATGGGATTTTTCTCGAACCGGACCTTGCAATCGGCGCATACCTCGTCAATGTGCGGACTGTAGTGCTCCTTGAGTACGGTGAGATATGCAGGTCGGCATTCCCGGCAGCCGATGCTATCTAACACTATTGTGAAGCGACCCAGCCCAAGACTAACGAAGAACTGCCAGGCCATGTCAATAACCTCGGCATCAAGGGCAGGGTCGGCGTCACCGATGGCCTCGCAGCCGAAATGGCCGTGTTGCCGGTACCTGCCTGCCTGGGGTCGTTCGTAGCGGAATGCTGGCCCGATGTAGTACAACTTCACCGGCTGAGGCCGATTGTGCATGCCGTGTTCCAGATAGGCACGGCATACTGAAGCGGTGCCTTCCGGTCTTAGAGCCAGGCTGTTGCCTCCCCGGTCCTCAAAGACGTACATCTCCTTTTCGATGATGTCGGTGCCTTCCCCGACGCCGCGTGTAAATAGCTGCGAGTCCTCAAACATCGGCAGGTCGATGCGTTCGTAGCCGTAGAGACGGCAAATCTCGGTCGCCTTCTGCTCAACGTAGCGCCAGTACGGCTGCTCCTGGGGAAGGATATCTCTTGTGCCACGCGGTGCCCGATACACGGTTCCCCCAACGAGTATTTCTAAGCTAGGATACCGTATCATCACCGAACTTGTAAAGGTACTTGACTTTTGTATAAGTAATTTTCTTGAGTTATACTAAGTGTATATCAGGGTACAGGGAGCCGGTGGTGGTTTTTGAGCAATTGCTGGGGAAGGCAAAGGAGTACCTGCCGCCAGAGAAACTGGCCTTTGTGCAGAAGGCTTATGATTTTGCCAGCCGGGCGCATGAAGGGCAGATGCGGTTGTCGGGCGACCCCTACATAGAGCACCCGCTGCAGACGGCGATGATTCTTGCTGACCTGGAGCTGGATGCCAGTGCCCTGGCGGCTGCACTCCTGCATGACGTTACGGAGAACTGCGGGATACCCAACTCCGAAATCGAGGCCGAGTTCGGTCCCGAGGTAGCCAAGCTGGTTGAAGCCACCACCAAGCTGGGTATACTCTCCAGGCAGGCTTCGGAGGAGGCTACAACTACCGATAAAGACCAGGCGGAGAACCTGAGGAAATTGCTGGTGGCAATGGCCGAGGACCTGCGGGTCGTCTTCATAAAGCTGGCTGACCGGCTGCACAACATGAAAACACTGTATGCTTTGCCTCCGGAGAAACAGCAGTCCATCTCTCGGGAAACTCTGGAGATATACGCACCTCTCGCACACCGACTCGGTATCTGGGAACTGAAGTGGCAACTGGAAGACGAGTGCTTCCACTATCTGGAACCGGAGAGCTATGAGAAAATTAAGCGGGACGTCGTCGAAGGAAAGCGTGCTGAACGTGAAGCACTCATTGCCGAGGTCACTGCCCGGTTGAACCGTGAGTTTAAACTGGCGGGAATTGAGGCCGAAATAATCGGGCGCCCAAAGCATTTCTACAGCATCCACCAGAAGATGAAACAATACGCGAATATAGGCAAAGATTTCAACGCAATATACGACCTTCTGGCGCTCCGGGTGCTGGTAAACTCACTGCGGGACTGCTATGGCGCGGTGGGTGTCATCCACACTACGTGGCACCCAGTAATGGAGCAGTATGATGACTACATTGCCAATCCAAAACCAAACGGCTATCGGTCATTACATACTACCGTAAGGCTAACCGGGACGGAAAAGCCGAACGCTATGCTAACTGGAATGGAAAAGCTGGAGATACAGATACGCACCAAGCAAATGCATCAGGAGTCCGAGCGTGGTGTGGCCGTCCACTGGAGATATAAGGAGAAGGGCAAGCGCGATACTGATTTTGAAGACCGTATCAGCTGGCTGCGGCAGCTTATCGATTGGCACCGGGAGCTAAGCGGGGCAGAGGAGTTTCTGGATACTGTCAAGACAGACGTTTTCAGTGACCAGGTGTTTGTCTACACACCTAAGGGGGAAATAAAGGACCTGCGTGCCGGTTCTACCCCCATTGATTTTGCCTACCAGGTTCATACCGATGTCGGGCACCGGTGTATCGGTGCCAAGGTGAACGGTCGCCTTGTGCCGCTCAACTATCATCTCCAGAATGGCGACGTTGTCCAGATAATGACGGGTAAGGGAGACCGGGGGCCGAGTCGTGACTGGCTGAACCCGAATCTAGGTTATGTCCAGACCAATCACGCCAGGGAGAAGATAAGGCAGTGGTTCAAGAAAAGGGAGCAGACCGAGAACGTGGAGCGTGGCCGGGAGCTCCTGGAGAAGCTGATGAGGCAGCTTGGTATTAAGTTCAGCGAGCGAGAACACCTTGCCGAGTTGTTCAAGTATGACAACCTTGAGGAGTTCTATAGCGCCATCGGCTTCGGCGGGATTACCACCCACCAGATAGCCTCGAAACTGGCTGCCGTCGAGGAGGAAGAACCAGAGGTAGCGGAGGAGGAGGTACCGCTCAAGCGAGTGACCTCAACGGTGAAAGTACTGGGTGCGGATGACATGCTCACGCAACTTGCCCGGTGTTGTAATCCTGTGCCTGGTGACGCTATCATTGGTTATATTACCCGCAGCCGGGGCGTGACCGTTCACCGCCAGGACTGTGTCAATGTAATCAATGAGGAGGAGAAGGAGAGGATGGTGGCGGTTGAGTGGGGGCAGGCCAACGTCCTCTATCCGGTGAAGGTACGGGTGGATGCCTGGGACAGGGTAGGATTGATGCGTGATATTACCACGATGGTTGCCGAGGAGAGGATTAATATCGTTGCGGCGAGTCTTGTCAATGGAGAAGACCAGACCATTTCAGTATTCCTTACGCTGGAGATTGGCGACCTGGCGCAGCTGAGTCGGCTGCTGGCAAAGGTCGAAGGTGTCAGGAGTGTAACCGGTGTTGCCAGGGTGGCGGAGGGGGTGGCCATAAAAGCCTCCCCGACTGATACCAGGTAGACATCCGTGTGATAAAGAATACATTCACCAAGGAGACCGAGGAGGTAGAGATTGCCCATTACCAAGTCAGCCAAGAAGCAGGTACGAAAGGATGCAAAACGGCGCCTGCATAACAGGTCTATCCGCAGCCTGTGCCGGACCAATGTGATTAAGGCGGGGCGACTGATTACGTCGGGTGAGCTCGAGGCAGCCCGGGAGGCGGTGACTGTCGCTATCAGTTCGCTCGATAAGGCGGCGGAAAAAGGGGTGATTCACCCGAATAATGCTGCCAGGAGAAAGGCACGCCTGATTAAGAAGCTGAATCAGGCCCTGGCAAGCTGAGTCGACCTTCGTCGATAGCAGATTCATGTCATACTGGTTTGACATTTCTTATCAAGTAATTGTAAATTACCCTTGACACGCTCCTGCGTGAGATTTACTCCTTGGGTCAGGGGGTCGGGATGCTGGCTCAGTTTCAGAGAATAGGGAGAGACCTGTTTACCCGGGGGCTGGTCTCTTCTCACACTGGAAACCTTAGTATCAGGCTGAGGAACCACATTATCATTACACGGCGTGCCTGCATGCTCGGTGACCTGCAGGAGCATGACCTTGTTGAGACCGGAATAGAGAAGAATGACCGCTCGACACCGCTGGCCTCGGCGGAGCTGGCGGTACACCGGGCTATTTACCAGGCGACCCCGGCACAGGCTATCGTCCATGCGCATCCACCCCATGCGATTGCCCTGTCTCTGGTGAAAACGGAAATCGTGCCCCGCTGCGCCGAAGGTCTTGCCACCATAGGTCACGTGCCAGTGCTCGGCTGGCATATGGATGTGAAACCCGGAGGGCTGGCCAAAACAATCGCTGAAGCATTAAAGGAGCACCGTGTTGTAATGGTCCACGGTCATGGCTGCTTCGCTACTGGTCAGCTCCTTGAGGACGCCTTCAACTGTACCACCGCGCTGGAAGAATGCAGTCAGGTCAATTGTTTGCTGACATCCCTGCAGGCGCAACCAGCTAGCCAGCGGCCTTCGACTGCCTAGTCGCCGCGGATAAAGTCCTTTATCCCTTTGGACTTTGCAATTGAGGCTAATGCCGTTGGGGCAAATTTCGCCACGACCATCAGTCCCACCACGACTGACCACACGACAAACATGCCCGAATGGGTGCCCATCAGCCAGGCGATAAAGGGCAGGGCTATCAGTCCGATACCCATGGCCAGCGCGACATTGCGGATAGTCACCAGTGGAACGACAAGGATGGCCAGCAGAACCCCCAGGCCTATTGCGTACCCGTAGATAGGCATGAGAACCGCCAGGGCACCAACCGAGGCCCCCATCCCCTTGCCCCCGCTGAACTTCAGCCAGAGCATCCAGTTGTGGCCGGCTACTGCCGCCCCGCCTGCCAGATATACGTAGATTGGTTCTAGGTCTAGCAGCCAGTAAGCTATCGCCACTGCCGCTGCCCCCTTGCCGACATCAACGATACCGACGATAATGGCGGGTACTATGCCGACCTCGCGGTAGGTATTGAGACCACCGACGTTACCACCTCCGATTTTACGGATGTCCTCACCGCTAGCGAGACGGGTGGCGATGTAGGCGGTAGGTATTGAGCCGAGGAAGTAACCTATCAGGAAAACGATGATGCCGGTAACAATCTCATTATTGGCTATCACGAACAGTCTCCGGTCAATGGTTTATTTTTCATAGACCGGGGTGCACCATTCGGCGTATTTGGGATTGTTGCTCAATATAACCTCATGGAAGAGCTTCTGCAGTTTCGCGCTCAACTTGCCAATCTTGCCGTCGGCTATCTTACGCCGGTCTATCTCGGTTACCGGGACGAAGTGGACTGCGGTCCCTGTCAGGAAGCACTCCTCCGCGGTGTAAAGCTCGTTACGGCTGATGTGTCTTTCCACTGTCTCGATGCCCAGTTCCTCTCGGGCCAGTGTTATCACCGTATTTCGGTTTATGCCGACCAGGATGCCGTCCGTGCCGGGTGTCGTCACCAGCTGCCCGTTAATTACCAGGAAGATGTTCTCGCCACTTCCCTCAGCGACATGTCCGTCCGGGGTCAGCATAATGGCCTCATCAAAGCCGTTCTCAACCGCTTCGGTCTTGGCGAAGGCGTTGGTCACGTAGAGGCCGGTAATCTTGGCGCGCGGCACTTCACTGGGAAAACGCCAGGAAGAGACGCAGCACCTTGCGTGGTCGGTATCCAGATATCGTCCCCAGGGGAAAGCAAAGACCAGAAAATCACTTTCGAGGTTGTGGAGGCGGACCCCCATTGCCTGGGAGCTTTTGTAGGCAAGTGGCCGGACATAGACATCTTCCTCGAAGCCGCATTTGGCCACGACCTCAACCGTTATCCGGCAGAGGTCATCAAGGGTGTGGGGCAACTCGATATTCAGCAGGTGGCAGCCATCCAGCATACGCTGGTAGTGCTCCTTGAGTCGGAAGATATATATCTGCTTGTGGGCGTCGTTCCAGTTGCCCCGGATGCCCTCAAAGACAGCCGTGCCATAGTGCATGAAGTTGGTCATGACATTGAGGTTGGCGTCCTCTAAGGGCACAATCCGGTTCTGGAAATAAGCGTATGACGGCATGAGCAATCTCCTTTCAAGCAGATATGATAGCTTAGCCTCTTAACTTAATTTTTTCAACATCCAGCGATACTGTAATGGCGGCATTGGCTATGATTATTTCATCCGATTTGTCTTCCAGTTCACGTATATCGTGGCCGTGGACGAGCATGCCCCCCTCGACCACTTCTATTTCCTTCTGTCCAAAGGGAAGGGCTTGAAGGACTACACCGGTATCGACTTCTTCGGGGCGGGGACAGGCAATAAGTACCTCGACGAGCATTTCGTTCAGGTCTTTGAGGGCCACCATTTCCAGAAGCCCGACGAGACTGACACGCCCGATGGCATCTTTGACCGCCTTGGCGGCTGCCTTGGTGACATCCTGCCCGTGCTGCTCCACTCCGGTGCCTATCTCGATAATGAATCGCTTCTTTTTCACGATTCTATTCCCCGGCTTTGTAGGGGCTATTATAAAGTAAGGTAGGGCCGAAGGCAAGGGAGCGTACATCTGTATAGCGCCAGTGAAATTCCGGAGTGCTAGTCCCCTTCGGCTTCTGCTGAGTCGGGGGCCTCCGCAGGCTTTGCCTCTTCTTCGGCCTCAGCAACCTCTTCGGCGACCTCAACCGCTTCTGGCACTTCCTCTACTATCTCACGTTGGACGGTAATCCTGGCAACCATCACTTCCGGGTCGTTGAGGATGGTGACGCCCTTACCAGGGACAATATCGCTTACACGGATTGCCTGGTCGGGTTCGGCAAGGGAGGTGACATCTATTTCTATGCTGTTGGGAATATTAGCTGGCAGGCACTGAATACTCAATTCGTTGAGTTCCTGCGACAGCATGTTTTCCTTGTTCCTCAAGGCCGGAGCCTCGCCTACCAGTACGATTGGTACGTCGACGTCTATTACCTCGGTCATTTTCACCTGGTAGAAATCCACATGGAGCAAATCGCCCTTTAAGATGTTCTGCTGAGTTTCGCGGACCATCACTGTCCTTGGTGTCTTCTCACCGTCAATGTTGAGGTTAATAATCCTCGTTTGACCGGTCAGAGCGAGGACTCGCTGAAGATTGACGGTATCGCACTGCAATGCCAGCGACTCTATGCCGTGTCCAAAGACGTGTACCGGCGTGATGCCCTGGCGGCGTAAAAACCTGACCTTCTTACCGAGAATGTCTCGCTTGGTGGCTTGCAGTTCTATCTGCTCCATCTGTTTGCTCTCCGATAGTTGTGGTTATCTACATTAAAGCATATTTTGGGGCTCTGTGTATAGAGGTCGGTCCTTTGCAGGCTCACCTTGAGAGGCTCGGCGTCGGCAGTGTGTAGTCGCCGCCGTCATCGTGGGGGAAGATATCCCTCAGTCTGAGGGTGCGGCCGGTCTGGATAGCGGCGAAGCCATAGCGGTCCCGGATGCGGTCTATCGCCCGGTTCAGTTGCTCCTGGCGCTGGTCACGGGAGTCCAGCATGGCCAGTTGCCTGCCCGGCTCTACCAGGTTTGACACCCCGATGCCGATAAGCCGTACCGGTTGCCTCTCCGTCGACAGCGCCCGCCGGAGAAGAGTCGCCCCGGTGTCATATATCAGGTGGTCGGTATCGGAGGCCTGCGGCAGGGTACGACTTCGCGTAATGGTGGTGAAATCGGCGTACCTCAGCTTGAGGTTAACGGTCTTTGCCTGCTTGCCCTGACGCCGCAGGTTATTCCCGACCCTTTCCGCAAGGTAGCGTAGGGTGGCTTCCAGCGTTGACCTTTCGGTAACGTCTTTATCGAAAGTGGTCTCGCGGCTGATTGACTTTGCCTCGGTTGGCGGTGATACCTCTCTATCATCAATGCCACTGGCGGAGCGGTGCAGCGTCTCACCAAACGCACCAAAATGACTTTTTAAGGCCTCCAACGGCATTCGGGCTAGTTGGCCAAGGGTCTTGATTCCCAGCCCCTTTAATTTTTGCTCTGTCTTTTTACCGATTCCCGGTAACTTTTCGATTGGCAGCGGAGCCAGGAAGGCCTGCTCCTCACCCGGCGGGATCTCGAGCAGCCCGTCCGGCTTGGAGAGGTCGGAGGCGACCTTGGCGACTACTTTGCAGACGGCGATACCGATTGACGCGTTGAGCTGAAGCTCGTCTTTAACACGTTGTTTGATAGTCCGTGCCATTTGATGAATTGAGCCGTGGAGTGATTCGAAGCCGGTCACATCCAGATAGGCCTCGTCGAGCCCCATCGGCTCAAGGAAAGGGGAGAAGTCGGCCAGGATGGCCATGAACCTCTTTGAGGCATCACGGTAGCGTGCGAAGCTGCCCTCGATGAATATTGCCTGGGGGCAGAGGCGGACGGCGGTGGCCAGGGGCATGCCGGAGTGGAGTCCGAAGGCACGGGCCTCGTAGGACGCAGCGGCCACCACCCCTCTCCGGTCGGGCCGACCCCCAACGACCACCGGTTTGCCTTGAAGCTCCGGGTTGAGCACCTGCTCCACCGAGACAAAGAAGGCATCGAGGTCGACGTGCATTATGGTCCGGCTGGCCATTTCCCCTCTCCTGTACCGTAGCCTGGCTATTATAGCACATCCGTACTAGTTTTGTGAATACCTATGACATGCTAACCTTTCGGTCGCTGCACCGTTATAGTTTATAAAGGCGGGAGCAAGTTTTGTGAAGACAATAATCGCTGATTATATCAGGGAGATGCTGTTTCGGGTAAGGTGGCTGACCATGTCCGACCGGCAGAGATATGCCCTTCTATGGGAGCGGACGAAGAAGAGCCTTTAGAATAATATCAATCAGTAACTACCTGCTAATTGTGTGGTTTTAGCTGTGATAACTCTTTCTGCGGATGATTAATAACACAGTTATGCTCATAAACACCACTGCTAATCCTAAGAATACATACATTAGTATTTGTGTAATATTTAGCTGATTGTTGGTTTCTCCCAGCTGTTCCACCGTTGATTCATGCTCTAATTGTAACGCTTCATAGTCCAACTCGAGGGAATTATAAATAGAGTTCAGAGTAGTATAATCAGATTCAAGTAATGTATACTCATAACTCAACAAACTATAGTCGTCCTGAAGAGAAGTGTAATTTGAGTTCAGAGAGACATATTCATTCGAGAGTGTGTCGAATACAACTTCCATGTCGTTATATTGTGTCTGTAACTCATTGTACTCTGTGCTGAGATTTTCGTATTCCCCATCAATCCAGGTGTCAAATGGGATGATGTTTACCACAGTCCCCTCGGTAATAACAGGTATAATCTCACCACTCGTATTTTTGAACTCTACGTCTCTGAACTGTATCTCAGTAGCTCCTGGCGTTTTAGGTTCAAACAGGAATGTTAGTAGGATTCCAGAACCTGAGATTGGGTTACGTATTTGATAGTAATTATAGGTATAAGAACCATAGCCAGGGTGGCCAGATGAGGTTCCACCCCCCGACCACTCTGAAGGTTCTGGACGCCCTAAATCCTCCCAATCTGGAACGAGTAAGATATCACCATCGAAAATAATAGAGAACTTAAACCAATCTAAGTTCTGTACGTTGCTTAGATGCAGTCGAATGTAGAACCTACCAATCCCATGTTCGAAATTTATAAACGGTACTTCTACCGTATCTGGTTGAAAGGAAAGAATCGCTGAGCTATCACTTGCGTCAAGCGTCTCTGCAGGTAGTAGGGTACATATTACTAGTGCTATAAGTAATGCAACCAGTGTTCTTATGTATTGCCTCTTCATGTTCCACTCCTGTAAGTGTAAAAGCTTGGTGAATTGAATATACCCGACTTTAGTTGTCGGTATCTGTACGTCAATGCACAACGATTGTAGTAGGCATTAAAGATGCTGTCAACGTCTGTGCAGTGCTTTTAGGATAGTTTATTGAGAGTACACAGGCGCAGAAATCTTAAGAACACTTGGCGATAGAAAACTGGGCTTTCAGATTACTAGTCCGTTCTATTCTTCCTACCTCTCCACCTCTACCCATAGCCTCTCGCCGTCGGTGACGAACTCTATGGTGCCCTGCTCGTCGGTGCGGTAAATGTTGTCCCCGCCGATTCGCTCTTCCAGCCTTGCCAGGACTTCCTCATCGGGGTGCCCGAAGGTGTTATCGGCCCCTACCGATATTACTGCAATGGTCGGGTCGACGGTGGCCAGGAATCCCGCACCGGTGGATGTATTGGAGCCGTGGTGGCCTACCTTGAGCACGGTGCTGGATAGATTGGCCCGGTGTTTTATCAGTTCGGCCTCCACCTCCTGCGATACATCGGCGGTGAGCAGGAAGCTCACCTGCCCGTAGCATACCCGCAGTACCACCCCGATATCGTCGCCGTCAGACTCAATGCTATCCGGTAGAGGGTCCTCGGGGTGTAGTACTTCGATGGTCACACCCCCGGTGCCCGTGTCGATTTGCTGCCCGGCCTGCGCGAAGGTGCATTCGATACCCTGCTCCTCGATGGTACGGAGCCACTCGTCGTAGAGGGGCGACTGATATTCTACGTGTGTAAAGAGCACGTGCTTCACGCGGTAGCGCTGCAGGACATCGATAAGCCCGGTGATGTGGTCAGCGTGGGGGTGGGTCAGCACCACCAGGTCAATCGTCCTGTCCCAGAAGGGCATTTGTCGGCCCAGTACCAGGTTCAGTTCATGGGGGCTCGGCCCGCCGTCTACCAGTATGTCCTGGTGACCGGGCGTCTGGATGAGGATAGCGTCGCCCTGGCCGACATCGAGGAAGCTGACGTGCAGGTTTTCGTCGGGCATGGAGATGGCGAAGGTGGTTGATAGTACTGCCACTACAAGTAAGGGTGGTAATAGCCATTTCTTCGGCAGCCGTTCAACGAAGTTGATGGCCGGGGCACCCACGGCGGACAGCTTCGGTCGACGGCGATAGACCCAGATGACGCCTGCAGTCACTACGTAGCAAGCCCATACCAGGCGGGCGTCGACGGTACCGACATCAATCGACGACAGTGGAAAAGCGGCCATACCGCTGACCACCGCCAGCATGTATGAGGCAAACAGCCAGGCAAGCCAGCCGACCACCTGGGCGATAGGCAGCGCGATAATCCCCAGTCCGGCGGCCAGTGCTCCCGTGACGATAATACCGGGTAGTGCCGGTAACGCCAGGAAGGTCGCCAGGGGAGCGACCAGTGAAACGATGCCGAAGTAGTAGGCAATCAGCGGCCAGACGATTACTATTATGCCCAGGGTAACACAGAAAGTATCGCTGATATAGCCTGCAACACTGGCGGCAATGCCGCTTTCGCCCAGCGTGGCACCGATTGTCCTCCTGCCCTGCGCTTGCAGCCACGGCGCAACGAATATCAGGCCGACCATTGCCAGGAAGCTCAACTGGAAGGAGGCGTCCCACAATATTTGAGGGCTGATGCCGACCATTACCGCTCCCGCGAAGGTGAGTGCCGTGATGGCGCTCCGCTGCCTGCCGAGCAGTTCCGCTGCCAGAAACAGGCTTGCCATGATTGCCGCCCGCACGACCGGCGGGTTCATGCCCGTAATCACCGCATAGGACCAGATGGCCACCAGCGCCAGCCAGATATAGATGTGGTATCTACGACCGAAAAGACGGCTGCCGATAGCGAGCAGGATACCGGTGACGATGCTCAAGTGGAGTCCGGAGATGGCCAGCAGGTGAGTGGTACCGCTACGCGCGAAGTCGGTCCTGAGTGATTCCGGGATATTACTGCGCATACCGAGAACTACCCCTTGTACCAGCGAGGCCTGTGGTTCCGGCAGGACCTCGGCGATAGTATCGGCAAGGCGGTGTCTCAGCGAGTAGACCCACCCGAGGAAGGGGTTCCCCTGTCCTGTGTCCACGACTTCTATTCTGGGGTAAAGTACCGTTGAGTAAATCCCCTGGCGTGCCAGATAGTCGGCATAATCGAAGTCCTCAAACTGCGGCGGCTCTTCCAGCTCGCCGGTTACGAGGAGGACGTCGCCGTAGCTGTAAGTTGGGTACGGGCGGACATAAAGCAGGGCGCTTCCGGTTACCTCGTGCCACTCTCCATTTGCCTTCACCTCCCGGGCGGAGAAGCGCAGGTGAGTGGTCTTATCACCAGTCTCGGGGTCGTCGTCTATCACTCCCTTGATTTCCGTAACTCCCTGCCCGTTGTAGTACTGGAGGGAACCGGCATCAGCTGCTGTCAGTTCGGGCTGGAAGCGGAGGATGCCACCGCAGATAAGGAGAGAGCTAAGGGCTATCAGAATGGCGGATTTCCGGTGTCGGCGGAGGACGAAGGGTAGCGGCAGAGTGACAAGACAGATGAGGAGTACTGGTAAAGGGAGATTGTATATTAAGCCCAGGTAGATGCCGATTATCCAGGCACAGCTGAGATAAATTAGCGGCACTATTGCTCACCTCGGCTACTGTTCGGAGACTGTAATCAGGGACTCGATTTGCTCGTAGATAGCGGTACCGATACCATCTACCCTGGTTATCTCGCCGATGCTGCGGAAGGGACCGTTCTCCTGGCGGTAGTCGACGATTGCCTGAGCCCTTGTCGGGCCGATACCTGGCAGGGCGTCGAGCAGCCACGCCTCGGCCCGGTTGATATCAATCTTCTGAGGACCAATCTCACCTCCAGCTTCCGGGATATATAGCTCAAGGACGGTGAGGTCGGCGTTGCCGGTGACGCCACCGGCGGCGCGGATGAGGGCTTCGATGGAATCGCTATCGGTAAATGGATAGTATCCAGGATTGATAACAGCACCGCCAATTAATACATCGCCGTCAATGTCACTATCCTGGGGGAGATTAATCTCCAGGGGCATGGCTGGCTGGCATCTCGCCCAGATAACCAGACTGCTGCCGATGATGATAACCAGCAGCAGGAGAGTCGCCAGTACCCATAACCGGTCGAGTCTACTTGCTGTGATTTAGAGACCTCCTGCTCTTTGCAGCCTGTTCGGGAGGACAGGCTGCAATCTGCTTCAAGACAGGAAGGCGCTGCTTCTATTATTGGCCGCTGAGAGCGGCTCGTAATGCTTCTTCGGACTCGTGGGAGGTAACCGCAATAATCTGGTCTTCCGCTTCGAGGATGGTAGCACCGGAGGGGACTATCGGTTTGCGTGCTTTGCGGATAACAAGGGACAGTACGCTTCCTTCTGGTAATGACAGCTCCCTTATGGGCTTTCCTATCGTCGGTGCGTCAGGGGGGATTTTCACCTCGACGATTCCCAGTCCCTTGTCTCTGATATCACGCAGGTGTGTCAGGGTATGGGTGGGTACCTCTTCTTCGATGCTCTCGAGGATGAGATTGGTGGTATTCACTATGACATCGATACCCAGTGTCTTAAAGATGTTCTCATTCTTTGGATTCCTGATGCGGGCGACAGTGCGCGGTACATTGAACATGTGCTTGGCTACCTGGCAGGCCACCAGATTATCCTCATCATCGCCGGTAACGGCGATGAGCATATCAGCCCGGTTGGTGCCTACTGAAGCCAGGGTAGTCGCTTCGCAGCCATCGCCGCGCACGCAGATGCTGCCCAGTTCATCGGATACGATTGAAGCGATAGCCGCCGCCTTCTCCAGTATCAGGACTTCGTGGCCTTCATCAAGTAGTGCCTTGGCCAGGTAATAGCCGACTCTACCGCCACCAACGACAATGACATACATAACTAATCTCCCTGAGATTCCAGTTTTTCTCTGAGTATCTGGGCAAAGATTGTCGTTGGGCTGATGGTCTCTATGCCCAGTTCTGCGTACATATCACGGCGTAGAGGGTCGTAAATGCGACAAACAGCCCTGGGGACATTGAAGATGTGTTTGGCTATCTGGCTGGCCATGACATTTCGGTTGTCCCCCTGGGTCAGAGCAATAAAGGCATCAGCCTCCTCGATGCCCGCGCTCCTGAGCACGTCCTCGTCAATGCCGTTGCCTATCAGGGCTGTTCCCTTGAAATCCGGGGCCAGACGCCGGAAGCTATACGAATCGTTGTCTATAATAGTGACGCTGTGTCCGTCCTGCTCAAGTAGTGACGCCAGCCGTGCGCCGACCCGTCCGCAACCCATGATTACCACTTTCATTATGATACCTCTTCAGGGGGTGTACTGTTGGTATAGAATAACGCGACAGGGTGCGTGCTTGAGTACATGGGGTATAATGTCGCCCAGGCTGAACTGACCGAAACGCCTCTGGTAGGTAGTGCCTATCACGATGAGGTCGGTCTCTCGCTGGATGGCCTCGTCAACGATGGTTGGGGCGGCATCGCGTGCCTGCAGCAGGTCGGTTTCAAGCGAGCAATTCTCACCGGCGGCGACATTCTCCATGTGGTCCAGTATCCTTTCCGCCTTATCGACTTCAGACTCGAGCTCGGTATCCAGGGGGAGGGTGCGGTCTATCGGGATGACATAGACGGCCATAATCTTGGCCTTGTCCTTCTTGGCTAACCGACAGGCCAGTGTGATTGCTTCTTCGTCAACTTCGGTGCCACTTACAGGCACCAAGATGTTACGGAATTCCAAGGCTCTTGTTCCTGTTAATCAATTGAATAAAAAGTATTATAATCCTGTCAACAAGAAACTACAACAGCCTAATTGTCTAATTTCTTCCCTGGATTACCGCCATTTCCAGAAGGATGGGGCGAAGAGCATCAGGAAAGTGAAAAGTTCGAGGCGGCCAACCAGCATGCATGCCATGAGGACGCCCTTACCGATGGGGGGAATAAACTCGTAGTTGGCGGCCGGCCCTACCAGGTTCAGGCCGGGACCTACATTACCTATGCTGGAGAGGACGGAGGAGAGGGATGTAGTCAGGTCCCACCCCTCAATGTTGGTTCCGATGATGCTCATTAACATGAAGGCGCCGAAAATGGTGAGGAAGTAGAGTACAACCATGCCGACAACCCGGGAGATAATCTGGTCGGGTAATATCACCTTTCCAAGTCTCAGGGGGATGACCGCACGTGGGTTGAAGGCACGCAGGATTTGGTTGTAGGTATATTTGACAAGCACTATCAACCGGACGACCTTTAATGCCCCACCGGTCGAACCTGCCGAGGCACCGACCATCATCAGAACGAGTAGAGCGGATTTGGAGAACATGGGCCAGGTGTTGAAATCGGTAGTCGCGAAGCCGGTAGTTGTCATTATAGATACTGACTGGAAGCTGCTCTGCCTGAAGGCATCGCCGGCGGACAGGTCCAGGTTTATAATCAGGTCAATCGCAATAAGCACCGAAGCTATTACGAGAAGACTGAGATATACTCTCAATTCAGGGTTTCGGAAAAGCTGGCCCGACTGGCGTTTCCACAGCAGGAAATAGAACAACCCGAAGTTTACCCCCGCCGTTATCATGAAGAAAATGACGATACCCTCAACTAATGGACTGTTGAAGGCGGCGATGCTCAGATTGGTGCCGGTAAAGCCGCCGGTAGGCATGGTGCTGAAGGTGACCGTCAGCGCGTGAAATGGCGACAGGCCAGCAATGAGGAGTGCCACGAACTCCAGACCTGAAAAAACCGCATACAGCAGCCATACCGCCTTGGCGGTATCGCGGATGCGGGGTGTTAACCGTCCCGCTTCCGGTCCTGGCATCTCTGCCTCGACCAGGTGGGCCGCGCCAATACCCAGTATCGGAAACAGGGCGACAAATAGGGTGATGATGCCCATTCCCCCCAGCCACTGGGTGAGCGAGCGCCACAGGAGAATGCTCTGTGACTGGTCCTCGATGGCGGTCAGCACCGTTGCCCCGGTGGTCGTAAAGCCGGATACCGCCTCGAAGAGGGCGTCTACGTAAGAAGAGAAGGTCCCGTCCAGCACGAAAGGTAGAGCGCCGAAGAGCGAGGCCAGGAGCCAGCCACCGGCTACGAGAAGGATGGCTTCGCGACGGTTCAACCTGCCTTCACCGACCGGTGTCAGGCGCCAGGTCAGCAGGCCAGTCGCGGCAGTAATAGCTACAGAAATAGCGAACGCTACCGAGCTTGGTTCTTGGGCAACAAGGCTCCAGATGAGGGGGAAAAGCATGAAGCAACTGAGGATAACTAAAAGCAGGCCGAGGTAATGGCAGACAACCGTTATTCTCATCTAATCGTTCACTTAAAAAGCCGCTCTACAGCGGAGGTGGCTGAGATAGGTGAGATAATGATAATATGGTCGCCGGGATGAACCACGGTGTCACCCGGAGGAATGATGACCCTGTCGTCACGGGCTATTGCGCCGACGACAACTTCTTTTGGCAGGCCGCTATCGGCAATACTGCGCTGTACGATATTAGCCGTGGCGCTTGTAACGAATTCAATCGCCTGAAGGTCTTTACCCCCGATGAAGGGTGCCGAAATAGCCCCGCCGTGGAGAACGAAGTGGGTGATTCTGCTGGCGACCTGTAACAAAGGAGACACAGCAACATCAACACCAATCGCCTCAGCTAGCGGGATAAATCCCGGCTTGCTGGCGGTAACGATGGTCCGAGGCACTCCCAGGTGCCTGGCTAAAAGACTGCACAGGATATTCAACTCGTCGTTTTCCGTGGTGGCTACAAAGGCGTCGGCGGACGGTACTCCCTGCTCAATAAGGAAGTCGGGGTCGGTGGCGTCACCCTGAAGTACTGTTGCCCGTTCTAGCCGGGCAGCGATATCCTGGCACCGGGTGGGATTATTATCGATAACCTTGATGGACAGGCCGTGTTTTTCCAGTCCTTCGGCAACGAGGGTACCGACGTGCCCGGCACCGAAGACGGCAACGCTTCTTACCGGGTGCTGAGGTGGGGCAAACATCTCTCCAAAGTCGTCCATATAATCACGCTCTGCTATCAGGTAAACATGGTCGCCGTTTCTGATTACCTCGTCAGCATCGGGCACAAACGTTTTCCCGGCACGAGAAATAGCGGCAACGACACACGGTTGCGGAAATGAGATATCACTCAGTAGTTTATCCGCCAGTTCTTCCTGGTCTACCCGGAACTCCCTTATCTGTACACGGCCATCGGCAAAGCTTTCCATTGGCGTGGGGTAGAGGCTGGAGAGAATCCCCATAATTTCGTCAGCTATCTCTACTTCAGGGTTGATTATCAGGTTTATGCCCAGAGTTTTCGGCCTGATGACCTTGCGTGGCGCTGATGGCGACTTGGCGGCGGTGATGAAGTACCCCGAGTAATCGGGATTACGGACCCTGGCGACCGTCATCACTGCCCCTAGCTCTTTGGCAAGGAAACATATCAGCATGTTGGTTTCATCGTTGCTGGTGACAGCGACGACGAGGTTGGCGCGGTTAACCTCGGCCTCACGGAGGACTCTGGGGGTGGCGGCGTTGCCGACTATCGTTTTGACGTCCATCTGGCGGCGGATACTCTCCACCACCTCTTCGGAGGATTCAACTACGGTGACTTCATGTTTTGCTTCCGCCAGCAGGGAGGCGATGTGAAATCCGACAATTCCCGAGCCAGCGACGATGATATACATCTACCTCATTTCCAGCTATTCACCGGAACCGCCTTTGAATAGCCTTATAAAACTTCGAGTAAGACTGCGTATTAGCCTTCGTGACCTTTTGCGTCTCCGCAAAATACGGTCACCCTGCCGACTGGTTGGCACCTGCTCGAAGGTATCCTTCTTTGTCTTTTCTGGCATATTATACATCTTTCCAAAGCCGTCACCTTTTGGCTAATTAGCTAACTAAGTTCGACTTTTTAGATGTTTTCCCTTTATCCAAAATAATGGCATAGCTTTCGGGACAGGTCAAGTAATAATGTCACAGATTAATACTTCGCTATATTCTTCATCTGGACAGGCGATTTTACTATTATGTGCGTCATATGTCAAAGGAGCGGAGTATCTTCGGTGATGGTAGAGAGGTCATGATAACGGCTGCCAGTTGAATCTGGCAGCCGTTGTAAAGTATCCACTGCAAAGCGGGCTTCAGTCTTTCTGGTAGAGCGGTGAGGAGGCCTTCATCAGGCGGTTCATGTGTCGCATGTCGGCGACCAGCTTGCCGCTATCCTTCTCGTACAGCTCTGAATCCATCCAGATGAACTCTGTCTTGGGGCTGGCGCCAACGCATACAATACGCCCGGTTTTTCGGTAAGGTGTGTCCGCCTTTATCGGTCCGTTAACGTTGCGTAGCTCGGTCGCTCCGAAGAAGCCCACGGACGTTCCAACACGGTTACCGCGGACATCCACCATCAGGGCACCGTACATCGAACTGGGATTCAGTATGGAAGATCCCCAGGGAGAGCTTCCCTTGTACCAGTCGATGGGGTCGGTAATTGTTTCAAGGGCCCTATTAAGCTGCTCCTGAGTGAAGACCATGTTTTCCTGTGGCGGAAGCTCTGTTCCTGGTTTCATGTTAGCAAGAATGCGGAGCTCTTCCGGTGGTGAACTCTCCAGCGGGATTTTACGGATGTACGAGACCTCCTCCGGTTCACCGATGTCCACCGTTCCCTTGGCCACGGTTTGACCTTGAGGCGTCTCCACACTGGCCCTTAGTTGCACGTTCTCTGCCCCTTCAGGAGGTAGCTCAAGCACCGCCCGTACTTCCTCACGGTCGAGGGTGGCATAGGTGTAGTAGATGCTCATCGAACCCTTCTCGAACCATCGCTGCCCGAAGAGCTTGATAAGTAGCGGGGGAAAGAGGTTGAGATGGATGGTACCGGGTATTGTGCCGCCGCGCATACCGATTTTCTGTGCTACATCGTCGGTGTGGATGGAACCGGGTGCTCCCTGCCAGATATTAACGGGTGCCCGCCATCCCCCGTACATGTAGCCATCCTTGATGGTGATATCGTCAGACATAATTACCCCCTTCTTTTTCGTAACAGACTTAATTCTTAATTTTACCTGTTTCTATGATGGTAAAGCTTTAGCGTTAACCTGTCAATTCTAGCTACTTGGCCCGTGTTTGTTTATTAGGTGGTGAGTCCAGTGGCCATCAGTGGACAGCACGCCGCCGATGGTGCACACCCTGATGTCCTCTCCCTGGTTGGTGGCCTCCGACATATCATACAGGTATTCGGCCAGGTCTTTTGCCGTCCTCCCGCCGGGCTGTAGTCTGGGTAGCTCGGAGGCGGGGTGAAAAGCCTCCGGATTAGCTAGGTCGCCCTTATAAGTTGAAATGCCGACCAGTGTGCCCGGCTCGAGCTCGATTTCAAAGGCGCTGGCCGGTGCCCCCTCGGTTACTATCCCGATGATGAAAACCGGCTTTTTATTATCACCGATACTGGTAACAACACCGGCAATCCGTGGCGTTTTCAGGCTGTCCGGTTCGGCTCCGGCACCGTCCAGTATCTTTTCCAAATAGTCTCCGGTGGGCGATGTGCCTGCAATCAGCAGGAGGCGGTATGTCTCGAAGATGGCCTCGGTCTGGATGCCGTTGCTGACGACCGCCATGCCCGTGTCGTTATCGAACTTCACGCTAGGATAGTGGAATCGTAACGGTACGTGTTCCTGCTGCCCGATGGGGTCGATTCTGATGCTGTCGCCTGCCGCTACGGCCAAACGCTCACGGCTCTGCGGGCTGCGACCGGTGACCAGATAGACCAGGGCTGGCCTGGCATCAACGGTCAGCCCGATGAATAGCTGCCTTCCAGGGTAAGGTCCATTCGGGTTGCTCATGGTATTGTATCCCCCCTCTCCACTGTATTATTTATCTTTTACAGGTAATGCCTTCGTTCTATTGTTTCGTGGCCACGATACGTCCGTTTCCCCATCTCCCATCGCGCATCCGCTTTATCTCGCTGGCGAACTCTTTGTGAGCGTAATGGACCCACTCCTTACCGAGAACGGTGGCAAACTCATCCTCCCTTTCCGACAGTTTACGGTCGAGTACCCTCCAGCCGAGTTCGATGTCCCGCTCGGTGATGTCCTCGGCGTGGTCCACTGAGTATTCCAGCCCCTGTAGTATAGCGACAATATCCTGCAACCGCCACCTCGGGCTGTGTTTGTCCGGGTTTTGCCGCCTGATATCGAAGGTGATGGCAAGCCTGCCCCCTGGCGCCGTTACACGGTGGAACTCTTTCAGCCAGGCCTCATCGTGGTGCAGGGCACACTGGCTCCAGACGACGCTAAATTGCTCTTCTTCAAAGGGTAAATTCTTGGCATTACCTATACGGAAGTCCGCAAGGTCGGACAGCCCGGCAAGCTCAGCGATACGGCTGGCCGCAAGGATAAACCTCTCGAACAAATCAACACCCGTAACCCGGCACCCGAACGATTGGACCAGTTGAATGGCCGGACCGCCCAGGTAGCAGCAGACATCGAGAACGTGGTCATCAGCAGTTATGGCTGCCAGTTCTGCCAGCTCTGCCGTGTCCTGCTCCCCGCCGAGGTGGTATTGCAGTCCACAGACGGTGGCCGTTGGGCTGGCCAGGAACCTGCCCTCCATTACGGCAGGCAGAATCATCCGCTCAATCCTGTCGAGCAGCGGCCCGCCTTCCGGTAGCTGCCAGTTCTTAACGATTTTGTCCAGCTCGGATGTGGTCACGGGCCTGTACTCACTCCTCGATGATAGCGACTACCCTCGCCCAGCCGGCGCTGCCGCCAGGTATCTTAATTGGAAAACAGGCTACCTTGAAGCCGAAGGGCCGGGGCAGTTTATCGAGGTTGGCCAGTTTCTCGATGTGGCAGTACTCCTTCTCGATGCCGGCGTAGTGGGCACCCCAGATAATACGACTGTCCTTGTTCTGTTTAAACTCCTCGCGAATCGCCCAGAAGGGGCGGTCCCAGCCCCAGGCATCGGTTCCCATGACGCGGACCCCCTGCTCAATTAACCAAAGAGTGGACTTGCGGGTCATGCCACAGCCGGCGTCGAAATAATCAGGCTTTCCCCAGTACCGGTCGGTCCCGGTCTGGACGAGGACAATGTCCCCCGGTTTCAGTGTATAGTTAATCTTTGTAAGGGCTTCCTTGAAGTCGTCGACAGTTACGGCGCTGCCCCTCAGTTTGTGGCGCATATCTATGACGACGCCGTCACTGTAGAACCACTCAAGGGGCATCTCGTCAATCGTCCGTGCTTTCCTTCCTTCGGATGTGGGGGCATAATGCCACGGGGCATCGACGTGGGTGCCGGCGTGGGTACCCAGGGTCAGGGTATCCGTCGCCCAGCCCAGGCCGTCCGGCAGGTCTGCATCGGTGCAGCCGAAGACATTTTTCATGCCAGCGCTGCCCTCTTCGTGGGTATGATGGACGAGTTCCACTGCCTGTGCTCCGGGAGTCGGCTCCATCGGTACGCTCAGGTCGACGATTCTTATGGACATGGTCTTGCCCCCTCTGTATGATAGTCGACTGGTATTCTATCACCCCGTTATATTGATAGCAAAACCGTTGAATGGGTATGATTTGAGCAAATTGACAGATATCCACCCCGCTACTATAGTTGAATGTACCCGGATGGTATGCAAGGAGGAGTCATGAAAGAAGCAGGCATCGAGCGGGTGGCCGTTATTGGGGCCGGGCTGATGGGTTTCGGCGTGGCCGTGGAGTTTGCCCGGTTCGGTTACCAGGTAAGTATCTACAACACGCGAGAAGAGACCAGCCAGCAGGCCATGCGGCAGGCGCGGGAGACGCTTGACCTGATGGCCGAAACAGAGCTTATTACGGGTGAGGAGGCGGACGCTGCCTATGGAAGGATTCACCCCACGACAGATATTGCTGAGGCAGCCAGTGGTGCTGATTTCGTTCATGAGTCGGTGCTGGAGGTGCTCGATATTAAGAAGGAGGTGTTTGCCCGCCTCGATGAGCTCTGCCCCCCTTCGGTCATCCTGGCGACCAATACCTCCGGCCTGCGAGTTACCGATATTGCCACGGTTACCAAGCACCCGGAGCGTGTTCTGGTAACTCACTATTTCCAGCCGCCGCATTTCGTCCCTCTGGTGGAGGTGGCCGGTGGTGAGAAGACCGACCGGGCGCTGGTGGAGAAGGCGGCCCGAATGCTGCGGGGGATGCGCAAAAAGGTAGTCGTGATTGACGTTGAGCTACCGGGTTTCGTCGGTAACCGCCTTCAGGGGGCTATCGCCAGGGAAGTACGCTCACTGGTGGACCAGGGGGTATGCACCCCTGAGATGATAGACGACGTCATTTCCTTCGGGTTTGGCCGGAGGATGGCCTACACCGGCTATTTCAAGCGTATGGATCTGATAGGACTTGATTTTGGCTACCGGGCATCTCAGGGGCGGGGTGTGCCTGCATGGGGACCGGTCGCCGAGCGCGTCGAGCGGGGTGAACTGGGGATGAAGAGTGGTAAGGGTTTCTACGAGTGGCCGGGTGATACTGCCAAAAAGCTCCACCGCCGCCTCAACACCGAGCTTATCCGCCTGATGAAGCAGGATATGGAGGCGGGGCTGATATAACCTCACAGTTTAGCCGGTAGTGCCTGCTGCGTGCTATAATATTCATATCCATCGCAAAGCGGATTTATCTTGATTCCTCATATTAAAGGAGCGGAGAGACATGCCCAGTGATATCGTCAGGCAACTTGACCCTATTTTTAAAGCGAAATCGATGGCCGTTATCGGTGCTTCGCGGGCGCCATTCAAATGGGGAGGTCGTGCTGTTCTTATGCCACTGTTGACTGGCTATCGCGGTGCAATCTACCCGGTCAACCCGAGAGAGAAGGAAATTGCCGGGCTTACCTGCTATCCCAGCGTTCGTGACATCCCTTACGATGTCGATATGGCGGTCATTGTGGTGCCGGCAGCGTTAGCACCCCAGGCAATGGCCGATTGTGTTGCAAAGGGAGTGAAGGGCGTGGTGATGATAACCGCTGGCTTTGCCGAGGCCAGCGAGGAAGGTCGGGTGTTGCAGGACGAAGTGGTGCGCATTGCTCGCGAGGGCGGTATCAGGTTCGTCGGGCCGAACGGCATGGGGATATATACCTCTGCAGTCAATCTAAACCTGTGCCTGCACGATGATGTCCGACCGGGGAAGATTGCCTTTGTCTCTCAAAGTGGTACCTTTGGCGGACTGCTTGCCGAGGTCGCTGAGCGTAAGGGCTACGGCCTGAGCAAGTTCATCAGTATTGGTAATCAGGCCGACCTCACTGCCGCCGACTACGTGGAGTACCTCGGCGAGGACGACGATACCGGGGCGATAGTCCTCTACATGGAGGGCTTCAAGGATGGTGCTCGGTTCTTCAGGGTAGCGCGAGAGGTAATCAAGAAGAAACCGATACTCATGTATAAGGCGGGTCGCACCGAGGCAGCCGCCAGGGCAACCATGTCGCACACCAGTTCCCTGGCAGGCTCGGATGAGATAGTCGATGCCATGTGCCGGCAGGTGGGCATTATACGGGCTACAGAGGTAACGCATCCGTTTGACATGGCGGAGGCGTTAATCGGTCTGCCATTACCCCGGAGTAATCGTGTGGCCATTATCGGTAGCGGTGGACAGGGGGTGGTCACCTCCGATACCTGCGAATCACTTGGACTGCAAGTCCCTGCACTTGACCGTGAGACCAGCATTAAGCTGAAGGAGGCATTACCTCCTCATGCGCCGGTCCCTTCCAACCCGGTAGACTTTGCCGGTGGAATGCGCGGACCGCTTGATGAGGTGCAGGTGGCCGATGCGCTCGCCCGGATAGACTATATCGACGGCATTATCTGCAACACGCCCCATTTTCACGAAGAGGATAATAGAGACGACGTGAAAACGGCTGTCCAGGGAGCGGAGATACTGGCTGCCATCCCAGAAAAGTACGGTAAGCCGGTGGTCACGTTATCGTGGCACAGTCACAGTCGTGGCGGCGCTATCGGGGACGTTATGAAGAAGGCTGGTATACCCTCCTACGAGACTCCGGAGCAGTGCGCCCGGGCGATGATGGCCCTGGCACAGTATGCCGAGGTCCGTCGGCGGTCGGATGGGGAATAGGCCATCTCAGCCCTTATACAGGCGGGTTGGGTATACAGTCTAGACGGCCACGTCGCGCCGTTCAAAGGTGGCGATGGCTATCACCAGGAAAAAGATGGTCAGTCCGATGAGCACGGCCGCATGTAACGGGTCCAGTCCGTTGGACAGTGGGTTGGCGTCGATATAGTAGTAAAAGGGTGACGCTACCTGGAACGGCTCCAGCCAGTCGATAAGCGGTGCCAGGGCGTTCAGCATGTAGCCGTACACACCCAGCGCCCCACTCACACCCATACTGAGACCGCGTTTGCCACGGGAGCACCCCACCGCCAACGCCACGGTTCCATATGCAATCGCCAGCAGGAACCCGCTGAAACAGACCGCCGCCAGTCGGAGCAGGTTGAGTCCCATGTCAGCGATGGCACCGCCTATTGCCAGCGTCGCCCAGAAGACTATGGCCAGGAGCAGTGTACAGATTACCATCGCGGCAAACTTCTCCATTACAAGGCGCCAGCGGTTGAGTGGGTTTGATAGGAGCAGGTCCAATGTACGCCGTTCTTCTTCGCCGGCGATAGCTCCGCTACCGAACCCGATAGAAAAGACCAGCATCAACAGGGGATACATCAGGAAGAATAGCTCGCCGTTAAGGAATCCCTCGGCCGAAGCGTAATCGGTTATCTCACCGGCGAAGAGCGCCATGAATTCCTCTGGAAACGACTCCAGGTACTCGGTGATGAAGGTAGCGTCACGGATAACTGGATAGAAGGCTATGATGATGGCGGCCAGTACCACGAAGCCCAGTCCCCAGAACAGAAGAGAACGGCGCCGGTCGCGCAGGGTCTTCAGGATGATATTACGCAGCACTGTCATCCTCCTGGTTGTAGTAGGCCAGGAATATCTCCTCCATGCTCGGTTCGTGGCTTATCACGTTGACCACCTGGTACTGTGCGGCTGCTTTGACCAGAGCGTCGAGTTCGCCGGCTACGGTGCAGGTAAGGATGTTATCGTGTACCTGCACATCACGCACGCCGGGGATGTCGCTGAACTGCGCCGGCGAGACCGGCGTGGCGAAACGAATTTCGAGGCGGCGGATAGCCCTGGCTTTGAGTACGTCTATATCCTCAACCGCAATGAGCTGTCCCTCGCGGATAATACCGACACGGTCGCAAACCCGCTCTACCTCCGGCATGATGTGCGACGACAGGAAGACCGTCCTTCCCTCTGCTTTGACCTCACCGATGAGGCGGTAGAACTCCTGTTGCATCAGGGGGTCGAGGCCGATGGTCGGTTCGTCCAGGATAAGCAGTTCGGGTTTGTTCATGAAAGCCTGGATAAGACCTACCTTCTGTCGGTTGCCGTGAGAAAGCGTCTTGATTCGCTGTGAGAGGTCGTAGTCAAGTCGCGCCGCCAGTTCCTCGACGTATTGCCAGTCTACACCACCGCGCAGATGGCTCAGGAACTCAAGAAGCTCTGCTCCGGTCAGGTTGTCATATACCTCCAGTTCCCCGGGCAGGTAACCGATGCGTCGCCGTGTTTCCAGGCTGTTCTGTTTGATATCCAGACCGAAGATGCTTGCCCGGCCGCGGGTGGGGAAAATGAAGTGGAGCAGGGTACGAATTGTGGTCGTCTTGCCGGCGCCGTTGGGGCCGAGGTAGCCGAAGACCTCGCCGCGCTCGATATCGAGGTCAATATCGAGGATACCCCGTTGCTTACCGTATAGCTTGGTCAGACCTTCTGTGTGGATGACGCATTCATTATCGGTCATTCAGGATTTTGCTCTCTATAATTATGTCTTTCCCCCATCCTATCTCATGGAGTGCGGAGCGTCAAGGTATTCGCGTTTGAAGGGGATAGTGCCTTCACTACCAGGCAGGTGACTACGAACGCATTTGTTACCTTGCCAATCACACGACGGTGTTTTATAATGTGCGCCAGTCGACGCGTTCAATTTCCACTCAAGATATCAGGGGGTGAGGCGATGCCTGAAGAGTATTTGGTCGCACAGGACCTGCACAAGAGTTTCAACGAGCACAAGGCAGTCAATGGCGTCTCCTTTGCCATTCATAAGGGTGAGATTTTCGGGCTGCTGGGGCCGAACGGGGCCGGTAAGACAACAACGATACGAATGCTTTCCACCGTTCTGGAGCCCGACCAGGGTGATGTCACCATCGGTGGTCACTCGATGAAGCGTGAAGCCGATGCCGTGCGGAACTTGATTGGTGTCTGTCCTCAGGAGCTGGCACTTTACGTGGAGCTTGGCGCTCTCGATAATCTGGTCTTCTTTGGTCGGATGGCAGGACTGAGCAGCCAGGAAGCCAAAGAGCAGGCCAAAACTCACTTGGCGCTGGTGGGTCTGGAGGAGAGGGGTAAAGGGAGGATAGACAAGTTCTCCGGCGGAATGAAACGACGCGTCAATCTGGCGGTAGCCCTGATGGGTCATCCCGAGCTTCTTTTCCTTGATGAACCGACGGTTGGCATTGACCCGCAATCACGGAACAACATCTATGAGACAATCGAGGGGCTGCGCGATAAGGGGATGACGATTCTTTATACGACACACTACATGGAGGAGGCCGACCGTCTCTGTGACAGGATAGCAATTATGGATGGTGGGCAGATAATCGCCCTCGACACCCCGCACGAGCTCAAGGCGCAGATTGGTCCGCCGGAGCAGGTAACTCTAGAGGATGTCTTCCTGAAACTGACCGGTCGGAGCCTCAGGGACTAGACTAGAGACGATATGGTTAGAGCGTTACAGATTGCCCTGCTTCAGGTCCGTATATACCTTCAGGACAAAGGCGACCTTGCCTTCAGTCTGCTCCTTCCGATAGTGACTTTTGCACTGATATACGGTGCTTTCGGTGGACAGACACAATTCCACGCTACCGCCCACATTGTTAATGAAGACTCCGGGGGCACCTACTCCAAGATTCTGCTTGAGCAGCTTGACGCCCTTGATGAGCTCGATGTTGAGTTGCTCTCCCTTACAGAGGCGGATAGAAAGCTGGAACGGGCCGACCTGCTGATGGTCATCGTAATTCCGGAGGATTTCTCGGACGGGCTGGTCTCTGGAGAGCAGGTGCAGCTCCTCTTCAAGCAACGGGGTAACGCTGGCCAGGAAGGGCAGATAGTACGTGCCCTGGTGCAGAGCGTTGCCGATGACATCTCGCTGGGGCTCCAGGTGCAGGAACAGGTCATCGCAGCGCTGGTGGACGGTAATACCACGATTCACCAGATTGAGACTACAGTTGAGAGGCTACTCGATGAAGAACGAGAAAATCCTACGGTTGCTGTTGCCGAGGAAGCCATCGGCAGCAGCCCCGACGCGGTCAACCAGTTCCTGCCCGGCATCATCACCATGTATGTTCTCTTTGCCATCATGCTAACTGCCCGTACGCTCGTGGAGGAGCGTCAACTGGGGACGCTGGAACGCCTGTTGACGACCCGGCTCAGCGTCGGGCAGCTTTTCGCTGGCAAATTCCTCGCCGGTATCAGTCGCGGTTTTATCCAGACAGTGATACTGATGGTGCTCTCTTATGCCGTCTTCCAGATTTTCACTCCTCTTTCTTTTGTTAGTGCACTGCTGGTTGCCCTTGTTTTTACAGGTGCTGCCAGTGCGCTGGGTCTCGTTCTTGCTTCGGCGGTACGTACCCCGGACCAGGCAACTTGGGCGGGTGTCTTTATCACGATGGCAATGGTTATGATTAGTGGCACCTTCTTCCCCATTGAAGAAGGTTCAGTAATGGAAATCCTCAGTCGCATATCTATCAATACATATGCCAACGACGCCTTTACGACACTGATAGCCGAGGGGGGTTCGATGGCTGACCTCGGTCTCGAAATGGGTGTACTGGCTGGCGTGATTGTCATCGGACTGCTGCTAAGTCGGTACTTATTTAAGGCCATGCCGGGAGGAAGATAGAGAAAGTGATACAGCCAAGGCTGGTCTGGTTAATTGCCCTCAAGGACCTGAAGCTCTTTATCCGGGACCGTCTGGCCCTGTTCTTCTTCATATTGTTCCCATTTATGTTTGTCGTCATGTTCAACTTCATCTACGCTGGCGTCGGTAGTGAGGATGACCGACTCGTGTTCCATCTTGTCACCCTGGAAGAAGAAACAGAAACGGCGTTGAGCTATCAGATAATCGCTGCGATAGAGACTCCAGATGAGTCGGCGCTTCAACCGGGGGAATCCCAGGTTGTCCGGGAGGATGACTATGATGAGTTGCGCCGGCAGGTTGAGGACAAGGAACTTGGTGGCTTTCTCGCTTTTCCTGTGGATTTTTCCGAGGGTATTTACATGGGTAGGGGGGCTGAGATTGAAGTGGTGGCCGATGCCGAAGCGGTCAGCTACCGGGCTGCCCTGTACGGTCTGGCTGATGGGATTAGCTCCTGGATAGGTGCCAATAACGTGGTTGAGAAAGCCATCAGTGAGTTGGCTAAGGAACAGGCCCCGGCTATCTTGGAATCTATCATTGAAGCGCTGGGCGGTCAGTTAATTGCTGGGGAGCCGTTGATAGAGTATACCAGTGAAAAGGTTGGTGAAGTTGAGGCGGAGCAGCCATCAAACTTCGTTATCCCCGGCTATCTGGTGATGTTCGTCTTCTTTGCGGCTGCCCTGTCCTCGGAAGCAATTGTCCGCGAGCGCCAGAACCATACCCTGGAGCGTATACTGGCCAGTTCGGTGCGGCGGTTCACCATCATCGGTGGTATTTTTACGGGCACGGCCACCAAGGGGCTGGTACAGATGATTATCTTCTGGGCGGTGGGTATTCTGGCGTTTAACATCGACCTCGGGATTGCCCCGGCGGCGGTTATCATCCTCTCGTTCCTGATGGTAATCGTGTCGGCCTCCTTCGGCGTAATGCTGGCCACCCTGGTGAAGACCGACCGCGGCGCCGGCTCGATAGCGACACTGGCTGCCCTGATAATGGCGCCGCTCGGCGGCTGCTGGTGGCCATTATTTATCACGCCGCAGTGGATGCAGTTCCTTTCAAAAGTTACGCCTCACGGCTGGGCAAATGAAGGCTTTAACAAGCTGATGCTCTTCGGGGCTGATTTTGCAGATGTCGCTCCGGAGATGCTCGCCCTGGTCATCTTCACAATTATCTTCGGCAGCATCGCCGTATGGCGCTTCCGTACCGCGGCTGGTTGAGGCAGGCGAAGTAAGAGCGGTTCTAATTACCAGAACCTTTCCACCCTTCCGCACTCTCCATCAGCTCGCGAGCATTCTTCAGTGAAGTCTCCGTAATCTGTGAGCCGGCGAGCATGGCCGCCATCTCCTCGGTGCGGGCATCGCCTGCCAGCACCTCTAGTCGGCTGACGGTGCGGTCGCCGGAGACCTCTTTTTGCACCCGGTAGTGGGCGTCGGCGAAGGCCGTAATCTGGGGGAGGTGGGTAACGCATATCGTCTGGTGGTGGCGGGCCAGTGTCCAGAGCTTTTTACCGATTACCTCGGCGCTCCTGCCCCCCACCCCGATATCAATCTCGTCGAAGACCAGTACAGGGATGCTATCGGCCTCGGAGAGTACACCCTTAAGTGCCAGCATAAAGCGTGACGTCTCGCCGGTGGAGGCAATCCTGGCCAGGGGCTTGATAGGCTCCCCGGGATTGGTCGAGGCAAGGAACTCGACGATATCGGCGCCATCGTTAGTGAAGGCGTAGCTCTGGCCGTCAGGGTAGGGAATGCCCTCAGGGTCAGGGCTCCGTGATATGGCTACCTCGAACTGCACCTGTGGCATGTTCAGGTCTTGAAGCTCTTTTTCAACGCTCTTTTTCAGTTGCGCAGTTGCCCTGGTACGTGCCTCCGAAAGCTGAGCGGCAAGCTGCCCCATCTCCTGCTTGATGTGGGTACAGTTCTCTTCCAGCTCAAGTCGCCGTTCCGAGGAATGGGAGATGCCTTCCAGCTCGACGGCGGCTTCCTTACCGTAGTTAAGGATTTCAGTGATACTCTGCCCGTATTTCCTTTTGAAGTCTTTGATTAACTCAAGTCTCGACTCCACCTCTGCCAGCCTTGCCGGGTCGTACTCGAGGCGGTCACTGTAAGTGCGGATGTCCTTGGTGGTCTCTTCGAGGCTGTAGAGGGCCTCTTCCAGTGATTCAAGCTGCGTTTTCAGGCCAGGGTCAGTCTCTACCAGCCTCTTCATCATCGCTACCGCCTCGTGCAGTCGGTCTAGTGCCGAGGACGGCTGGCCGGAGCTATCGTCACCGTAGAGCTGCCGGTAGACCTCGAAAGAAGATGCCTTGAGGTGCTCGGCGGAGGCAAGGACTTTTTGCTCTTGCTCAAGCTCCTCGTCCTCACCATCGTACAGTTCCGCCCGGTCAATCTCGTCGACCTGATAGCGCAAATATTCCTCACGGCGGGCCAGTTCCTGCTCATCTCGCGTGAGCGATTTCAGTTCCTGTTCCGCCTTATTGAGTTCCGCTGCCATGGAAGTGAAGGCCTGCCTCATTTCCAGGGTGTGGGAATAGGCATCCAGGAAGTCGAGGTGACTTCTGCTGTCGAGCAGGGACAGGTGCTGGCTCTGGCCATGTACGTCAATCAGCAGGCTCCCGATTTGCTGGAGCAGCCCTCTGGGCACCGCCTGCCCGTTAACCCGGATGATACTACGTCCCTGTCTTCGTAGCTCACAATAAATAACCAGAGTGTCTTCATCGGTGGCGAGCCCTTTTTCTGCCAGTACCTCTCTCAGTCCGGCATACTCCTTGTCCGGCGCTAGCGAAAAAACGCCCTCAATCTGGGCCTCATTCGCTCCGTGCCGTATCATCTCTTCGTCGGGTTTGCCCCCCAGTAATGCCTCGACGGCGTCAATCACCAGGGACTTGCCGGCTCCGGTTTCACCGGTAATAACGTTAAATCCAGGGCCGAGGTTCCAGTTTATGTCCTCGATAATGCCGATATCCCTGACCCTTAGCTCAAGCAGCAATGCCTTCCTCCGCTAAAATCGACTTCATTGTACCATTTTCTGGCAAAATCGGTTGCGTTTGGTCAATATACCTGAATAAGACTTGTCGTCCTACCTGTAAATAGCTAGAATATGGTTAAAGGAACCTGACGAGGTGTGTATTGGGTGTTATTTCCCATAGCGAACCGGAACTGCACCGGCCGGACATGATTGTCGGCTGGCCCGGCATTGGTAATATCGGCATTATTACCGTCAACGCCCTGAAGCAGCAGATTGAGGCCGAGGAGCTCGGTGAAATTGAGCCGTGGGACTTTTTCTATCCCAACAAGGTCATCATCCGGGCCGGCGTGCTGCAGGACGTTGAGTTCCCCGGTAGCAAATTTTACTACAAGAAGCTGGCCAACAGGGATATACTGCTTTTCGTCGGCGAAGAACAACCCTCCGGTCGGAACAGGGTGTACGCTGAGGGTGGCAAGGCCTATGAGATGGCCAATCTGGTGCTGGATGTAGCCGAGAAATTCGACTGTCGCCGGATATACACGTCCGGGGCAGCCGTTGCCCTCACCCATCATAGCCATAAATCGCGGGTTTGGGCGGTTGCCACCGAACGTAAGCTGCTCGCTGAGGTGAAGGGCTACGCCAATACCCTCCTGATGAGTGAGGTTGAGGGTCGCGACAACCTGGGTAATATTACCGGTCTAAACGGCCTGCTCATCGGGGTTGCCAAGAAGCGAGGTTTTGAGGGCGTCTGCCTGATGGGTGAGATACCGGACTACCTCTCGCGGGTGCCTTTCCCCTATCCCGGGGCGTCGCAGTCCGTTCTGGAGGTACTGGCTGCCATCCTGGGTGTCAAGGTTGATATTACCGCTCTCGATGATATGGTGACTCAAATGCAGGGTGTAATTGCCAACGTCTTCCGGCAGTTCCCCGATGAGGTCAGGGAGAGGATAGAGCAGCGTAAACAGGACGTACAGCCCGGGTCAATCACCGAAGAAGACGAAAAGTGGATAACAGACCACATCGATGACTTCTTCCGTCGCGAAGAGGATGATAAAGGCCAATGAGTGATATCCGTTTCTCGGGTGAACCTGAACTGCAAACCCCTGCCATGGTGGTCGGCTGGACGATGGATGCCGGCAGACTGGGGAGCAGGGTAACTGACTATCTCGTAGACAAACTCGGCGGGCAGGCCTTTTGCGAGATTGAGCCGGTTGATTTCTTCCCGCTCAGCGGAGTCACCATAGTCAACAATATAGTCTATTTCCCCGAGAGCAAGTTCTACGCGTGCCCCGAGAAGAACCTGGTGGTCTTTCAGAGTACGCCGCCCAGCTACGAATGGTATCGATTCCTCAACCTGATACTTGATGTTGCCCAGGACTACTGCCATGTCAGGGAAATCTACAATATTGGCAGCATGGTTGCTCTGGGGGCGCACACCGCTCCCCGTCAATTCTTCGGCACCATCAATTCAAACGAAATGAAGAAAGAATTAAGTGATTATTCCCTGACGAGGGAAATAGATTACGAGACACCCCCAGGCGGCAAGCCAACCCTGAATTCCTATTTTCTTTGGATGGCAAAGAGGAGACACGTCCCCGGTGCCAACCTCTGGGTGCCGGTGCCATTCTATCTCGTCTCGGCGGAGGACCCGGCGGCGTATCGCAGCATACTCGGTTTCCTCGACGACCGACTTGTTCTCGGGCTTGACCTTGCCGACCTCGATGAGCAGGCGCGACTCCAGAACGAGAAGATAGACCAGGTACGCGCAGCACAGCCAGAGATTGACCGGATAATTAGTAAACTGGAACACGGTCTAAGGCTGGAGGAAGGTGAGGGTGAGAAACTGGCCGAGGAGGTCGGTGATTCTCTCAGTGAGTTCGAGGATTAAGGCACCTCAAGATAAAACATTAGTTTCGGGTCCCCTATGTTTCCTCCTGCTTTTCTGGCTCCTCCTGCTTGTCCGGTTCTGCTGATTTTTCTTCTTTCTTATCTACGGGACGCTCTCGCAGCCAGCGGTGAATTGTGTCCAGTGCCGGGGGCGCTACCATGAACACCTTTATGTCCTGGGGGAACTGTACATGGTGACCCTCCCTGATGAAAAGGATTGCCACCTCATTGGCTTCAAGGGTCTCGTCAATACGCTGTGCAATATGCTCGTAGCGTTTCGTGGCGGATTCGCGGTATAACTCGCCAACTTTCTCGGCCGCACCCCGGCTTATAAACCCGAAAAGCAGGAACCGCTCCCAGTCCATGCACTCATTAGCCAGTTCCGCTTCTTCGGTTGCCTCGAGCGTGGCGCCAGCCTGAGTTCTTTCGTTGGTCATCTTGTAACTGTGGGGATTGAGCTGCTCCAGGGCTTTAAGCCCGTCCTCACCCCCGATGTAGAGTGATTCGTGATAGACCCGTCTGACCTTCCCTATCTTTGATTCCTGGTTGGCTATCTGTTCCTCTAGCTGATGCCAGTATAGTTCATATTTCTCCATGTATTCTTGGGGAGCATCCCTTCCGGCGTACAGCAGCGGTACGAGGTAGAGTTTACGCTCTTCGCTAAAGCTCTCTACGGGGGGTTTTTCTATCTTGACCAGTTCCTCAGACATATCCGGATTTCCTCCCGCAATACTTTTCAGGTCATCGTCGACCGTACTAAGAGACTCTTTCTCAGATTTTACCCCCTAGAGCTCGGAGTCGCAACCGTGGTTTTTGTGTGGATAGAGTTGCCAAATGGGAAAAAGTAGGATACACTGTAAATATGCTACACTCTGTTTTTTCCGGCTATCATAATAATGGCGTGGTGGGGAGGTTCCACCTGCCAGGAGTGTCAGCATGGGAACGGTCCGTCTGCGGCGTTCGTGAGTTGAACATCAGGGAGGCAGTGAATATCAGGCGGTTACACATGACATTGCCTGCCTGAGAAGCTTGACCAACCCACCTTCTATTATTGTCCTCAAGTTGGCCTTCAAGTATAATATCGTATCTGTTTAGCTTAATATACAGGACAATCCTACCGACCCTTCATTGATAATATCTGGTAAGCGGGCGGGAGGAGGTAAAGTGGCTAATAAGAAATATAGTGCACTTCGCTCTCGCCTGGAGAGTGAACAAAAGCGTCTGGCTGATGAACTGGAACAGCTGCGAGTCGCCGCGTATCCGCCCGAGGAGAGACGCGAGGGGAGTCCTTTTGGCAAGCGTGAGGAGGAGGCTACCGAGAGTCTTGAGCTGGAACGGAGGCTCGCTTTGGAGAAACAAATACGAGAGCAATTGACCGACATTGAGGCTTCCCTGGTGAAATTTGATGAGGGTACCTACGGCAAGTGTGAGAACTGCGGCCAGCCAATAGCCCCAGAGCGATTGGAAGCATTGCCCCAGGCGAAGCTGTGCGTTGCCTGCAAAGCACTTCAGGCGAAAAATGCGAAAGGAAGATTCTCCCCTGGATAAATGGCGGGGTGTGGTCCTCGGTATTTCCTTTCTGCTGGTAGTAATCGCCGACCAACTCACTAAGCTTTGGGTGAGGTCCTACGAAGAGGGTGAGGTTATCTATCAGCTTGGTTTCTTCCAGTTCACCCACGTGCAGAATACAGGGGCCTCTTTCGGTATATTCAAGGGGCATTCCTTTACCCTTATGATCGTTGATATAGTCGGTGTTATTCTTCTTCTGGCCATGGCCTTTTATGTATATCGCCGTCTTCCGTATCTGGTTAATCTATTGAATATCATAGCGTTTAGCCTGATACTGGGTGGCACCGTGGGCAATCTAATTGACCGCCTTCGACTAGAACACGTTACCGATTTTATTGATGTTGGTTTCTGGCCGGTCTTTAATGTTGCCGATTCGGCGATTACCGTCGGTGTTATCGTGCTGGCGTTCTCTCTTATCCGTCTGGCCGTCAGCGAGAGGCGGCGCTCGACCTGAACTGGTATAATCCGCGTCGTTAGCTTAATCGGGGCTTACAGGGGTGATGTCAATCACTGGTTCCAGGGAATACAGCTTTATTGTAAGTGGTCAGGAAATTCGCCTTGACCGTTACGTTGCTGAAAACTGCCCTGAACTGACCCGGAATCAGGCTCAAAGGCTAATTGGTGACGGTCTGGTGCAGGTCAACGGCGTGGTTGCGAAGGCGAGCCTGAAGTTGAGCAATGGTGACCGGGTGAAGGTTACCGTTCCCCCTCCAGAGTCCAGTATTTTAGAGCCGGAAATTATTCCTTTCACTGTTCTCTACGAGGATGATGACGTACTGGTGATTGATAAGCCAGCCGGGCTGCCGGTGCACCCGGCGCCGGGTCACCCGGACCACACGCTGGTAAACGCCATTCTTGCTTATCTGTCTGTACCGCCTGATACCGGCGACCCAATGCGACCTGGTATCGTTCACCGGCTCGATATGGATACCTCCGGCGTGATGCTGGTGGCCAAGAACCGGACAGCCCAGGCCAGCCTCGTGGAGCAGTTCAAGACACATACGGTGGTCAAGCTCTACCTGGTTCTGGTCAAGGGACGTCTTTCCCCGGAACATGGGGTTATTGAGGCGTCTATCGGGCGTGCCTCCCACAACCGCAAGCGCATGGCGGTCGTTGACGAAGGGCGGGGTCGGCCAGCCCGTACCGAATACCGGGTCTTGAAGTACCTTAGCAGCTACTCCTTGCTTGAGGTCACTCCAGAGACCGGCCGCACTCATCAGATTCGGGTACATCTGAAGGCAATCGGCTATCCGGTCGTCGGTGATGCTACCTACGGTGTGAAATCGGCATTTCTCTTGCGGCAGTTTATCCACGCTTCACGGCTCGGCTTTCGCCTGCCCTCCAGCGGGGAGTATGTTGAGTTTGAAGCTGCCCTGCCACCCGACCTGGAGAAAGCCCTCGAGGACATCGGGTAAGTTAGTTTGTAGGGGGGAGTCAAAGAGGGGCGTAGCCCCTCTTTTTTTCTTTCTTCCCCCTCTCCTTCGAAGGAGAGGGGATTAAGGCCTGCCTGCCATCGTCACGAAGGGACGGCGGGCAGGGGGTGAGGCTGGACAAATGTCATGTCAAATTGGTTGGAATATTGGCAGGTGAGGTGGTAGAATTAGGCGTAATGGCTCAGGAGTGAGGGTAAGGGTGAAAGAGGCTGTAAGTATCGGCATGATAGGCGACTATGACCCGGAGCGTCCCGCACACCAGGCGGTTATCGCTGCCCTCGGTCACGCTGCCGACCACCTGTCGATAAAGCTGGATGTCTGCTGGCTGCCGACGGAATCCATGTTAAAGTTACGATACCAGGAGGAGTTGGAGCAGTTTGCCGGCCTCTGGGCAGCCCCGGGTAGTCCTTACCAGAGGATGGATGGTGCGCTCAGGGGAATCCAGTATGCACGGGAGATGAACCGGCCATTCCTCGGGACCTGAGGGGGCTATCAACATACTCTGTTAGAGTATGCGAGAAATATCCTGGGAATTCGCGATGCTGGACATCTGGAGAATAACCCGGACGCAGTGACACCGTTGATTGTGCTGGTCTCGTGTCCCGTTCCTGAGCGCTCCGAGGGTGCTCCCAGGCTCTCAGGGAGGTTAAAAATACAGGTCAGTCCTGACTCATTAGCCTCAAGTATATATCAGTGTTCTGAGATTGAGGAAGAGTTCAATTGTAACTATGAATTGGACCCATCATACCAGAGCGTAATGGAAGATGGCGGAATGCGTATTACTGGTGTAGGTGAGAACGGGGAAGCCAGGATTGTGGAGCTGGATAGCCATCCTTTCTATATGGCTACGGCATTTCAGCCCCACTTCTCATCAGAGAAAGACAAGCCACATCCTTTAATTGTTGCTTATTTGAAGGCGGCTTCGAGTCTCTGAGTTACTTATCAGTAGATAACAGGAGAGCGATTATAGGTAAGCTCCCATTGATATAGGTAGACTGGAGGTTTATTTACATGCTGGCCAGACGGATACCCAGGGAAAGTTATACAGTCGACTATGCTGGATTCTGGGCAAGGTTCTTTGCCTTTCTGATTGACACCCTGATTCTGGTTGCTATCATCTGGTTATACAATGGTATCTGGGGACTGGCCAGTGGCACTGGATTCTGGGGTGAGGAGGTCACGGACACCTTCCAGCCTGGCGCAGTGGCAGGCTCAGGCTCGTCTTTCTGGATTTTAAGCAGCGTCATTCTGTTTCTTATAGTAGTGGCCTATTTTATCTGTTTCTGGGGTTGGCGTGGCCAGACGCCGGGTAAAATGGTCATGAGGATGAAGATTGTCCGTTTTGACGGCACCAAAATAGGCTGGGGGGGTGCTGTCGTGCGGTTTCTAGGTTATATCATATCGGTTCTGCTGGCCTTGATTGGATTTTTCTGGGTTGCCTATGATTCCAGAAGGCAGGGATTCCACGATAAGATTGCTGATACCTTCGTGATTACGATTCCTCGCATACCGTTATCTGCTCCCAGGGTCTCAAGATATGATAGCGAGAGAGCTTATGAGGCCAATCATTAGAACACGTTTTGCCCCTAGTCCTACCGGCGCACTTCACGTTGGTAGTATCCGTACCGCCCTGTTTGCCTGGCTCTTTGCCCGGCACAATTCTGGCAGCTTCATTCTCCGCATTGAGGATACTGATGTCGCCCGTAAGGTAGAGGGTGCCGTCGAATCCATCCTCGAAAGCCTGCGCTGGGTTGGACTCGACTGGGATGAAGGCCCGGAGGTGGGTGGTGACTACGGCCCCTATATCCAGTCACAGCGCCTGGGGTTTTACCAGGAAGCGGCACGGCTTCTGGTGGAGCAGGGCGATGCCTATTACTGCTATTGCTCACCGGAGCGCCTCGAAGAGTTGCGGGCGGAGCAGGTAAAGCGTAAACAACCGCCCGGCTACGACCGCCGCTGTCGTGACCTGAGCGAGGAGGAGAGGAAAGAGAAGGAAGATGAGGGCATAACCCCGGTGGTCCGTTTGAAGACTCCCCTTACCGGCCGGACCGGATTCCACGATATCATCTGGGGTGATGTGGCCTTTAGTAACAGCATCCTTGAAGACCTGGTGCTGCTCAAGTCGGACGGCTACCCGACCTACCACCTGGCCAATATTGTTGATGACCATGAGATGAAGATTACTCACGTGCTCCGGGCGGAGGAGTGGCTGTCGAGCACCCCTTACCACTTTCTCCTGTACAAGGCGATGGACTACCAGCCGCCGGAGTTCGCCCATCTGCCGATGCTCTTGGGGAGCGACCGTTCCAAACTTGGTAAGCGCCACGGCTCGGTATCAATAACCGATTTTCGGGAGCAGGGTTATCTCCCGGAGGCAATCGTCAACTTCCTCGCCCTCCTTGGCTGGTCGCTTGATGACAAGACAGAACTCATGACGCGGCAGGAGCTTATTGCCAACTTCTCCTTGGAGCGGGTCAGCAAGACGGCAGCTATCTTTAATCAAGAAAAGCTCGACTGGATGAACGGCGTCTATATTCGCAGCCTTGAGCCAGAGGACTTCCTGCAGCGCTCGCTCTCGTTTCTGGAGAGAGACCTGCCGCCGGACATGCCGCGCCCTCTATCGGTTGACTACGTTCGGCAGATTATGCCCCTTGTGCAGGAACGGGTGAAAACACTGGCCGGAATCCCTGAGTTGACCCGGTTCTTCTTTACAGACCGGCTTGAATATGAGACCGATTCACTGATTACCAGAGACATGACGGCGGATTCAACCCGTCATGCCCTGGGGGTGGCACGGCAGCGACTGGCCGACTTGCCTACCTTTGATGCCCAGTCTCTGGAAGGGACGTTACGGCCGCTGGCGGTGGAATTGAGGCTTAGGGCAGGACAGCTTTTCGGCACTTTGAGGACGGCCGTTACCGGACAGACGGTGGCCCCGCCCCTTTTCAAGACAATGGAGATACTCGGCAGGGAGACCTGTCTGGAGCGTATCGACCGGGTGCTGGAGAAACTATAAGACTGGTCGGGATTTGTGAGGCGTGGAGACGGAGCGGTCGTTGTCTGAACCGGGATACGTTGCCCTTTACCATTCGGGTGAACTGAAACGCCGTGCCGATGCCCTGGAGACCCGTCTGGCCTCGTGCGATATCTGTCCTAGAGAGTGCCGTGTTAATCGGCTCAATGGTGAGCGTGGCTTCTGTCGTTCCGGCTATCTGCCGGTGGTAGCGACCGTATGCAGTCACCTCGGCGAGGAACCGGCTATTTCCGGCACACGTGGTTCGGGGACGGTATTCTTCGGCAACTGCAACCTGAGGTGTGCTTACTGCCAGAACCACCAGATTAGCCAGCCGCGTAAAAAGAAGCCCTTTACCGAAATGGATTTCCACACTCTGGCCGAGCGTATTATCTACCTCCAGGATGAAATGGGCTGCCATAATATCAATTTTGTGTCACCGTCGCACCTTATCCCCCAGCTTGTACGTACTGTACTTGAGGCCGTACCGCTGGGACTGCGCCTGCCCCTGGTATACAATACCAGCAGCTATGATTCCCTCGCCTCGCTGGGAGAGCTTGGCGGCGTTATAGATGTCTACCTGGCGGACCTGAGGTATGCCTCGGACAGGTGGGCGCGGAAATATTCGAGGGCACGAGGCTATGTCGGACATGCCCGTGCCGCCATCCAAGAGATGTATCAGCAGGTGGGAGAGCTTGTCGTGGACGAGGCCGGGCTGGCCCGGAAGGGGCTGATTGTGCGTCACCTGGTGTTACCGAACGGCCTGGCCGGAAGTGAGGAATCGCTAACCTGGCTGGTCGATGAGGTCTCCCCGACGGTCACGGTGAGCATCATGTCGCAGTACTATCCGGTTCACCGGGCCTTGCGAATTCCCGCCCTCTCACGAAAGATAACCACCGCTGAGTATTCGGAGGTCATTGCTCTGGTAGAGCGGCTCGGACTGGAAAACGGCTGGGTCCAGGAGATGGAGTCATCGGACAGCTATCTGCCCGACTTTGCGCGTGATGGCCATCCCTTCTCTTCACCTGTTGACCCGGCTCGTACATGAACATCTGATTTCTATCCTAGTTGCCAATCCGTCTTCGGTTGCCTAATGACGGATAGTATTGCTAGTATAATCATGATAGTCGACATCGCTCTGAAAAGCTGAGTGTTTAGCGTGCCAAGGAGGGTTAGGGCAATGAAGGGTAAAATAGGTGCTTCACTACGATGGGTGGGCAGAAAGCTCAGGGCGTATTTTCTGGCAGGCATTCTTGTCACGGTGCCGTTAGGTCTTACCGTGTGGATTCTCCTCTGGATTTTTAACGGCATTGATGGTTTTCTGCAACCAATCGTTGAGAGAATATTTGGACACAACATCCCGGGCGTAGGCTTTGGGGTAACTGTGGTACTGATTTTCATTGTAGGGGTAGTTGCCAGCAACGTGCTGGGGCGCAGGTTTCTTCGCTATGGCGAGTCTTTGCTAAACAGGTTGCCAGTAGCCAGATACCTCTACAATGGTATCCGGCAGATAATGCAGGCCTTTGCCGCGCCTGACAAGACCGGTTTCATGCAGGTGGTGCTGGTGGAGTTCCCCAGGAAGGGTACCCGAACACTTGGTTTTATCACCAACGAAACGCCGGATGAGTCTGGTAAGAAGCTACTTAATATCTTCATACCCACTTCTCCAAATCCGACCTCAGGATTCCTGCAGATAATCGAAGAAGACCAGATAATACGGACTAACCTTTCGGTTGATGATGCCCTGAAGATGGTTGTCTCCGGCGGTCGGGTGTCACCCCGGGAGGTCAGTGATACACTGTTTACCAGCAGATGGGATTCGTAGGTTGAGGGTTGCTGTGAGGTGACGCTATTTCCTCTTACGCTTGACGAAATTAAAGCGGATTTTCAGGCCGTTACGCTTGTCTTTCTTGTTTACGTTCTCGATAAAGGTTTTCAGGTCCAGGTTCTTTTTGTCGGTCATTGGTGAAGATTTTTCCTTCTGTGTTAACTCCAGTCTCAATTGTAACATATGGTCGGCTATAAGGCCAGCACATGTTTGTGGTATGATTGTGTAAGCGTCTCATCACTATGGGGCCTTCCTTCGTGTGTTGTGGTTGGTGGTGGGTGGAGTAAGGGACTGCGCATCATTTCTTCACTTAGTGCATATGGTAGTTAACTTTTCTTGGATGATAGCAGATGGCGGTTAATCCTGAGGACTATTCAAGACCGAAGCGAGACCGGTTTGTTGCTTTTGTTTCACTGAGGAACCGTAACTTCCGCCTTTATGCCATCGGTTCGCTGATTGCCACCATGGCGTTGCAGATGCAGACGCTCGCTCAGAACTATCTAGTCTATGACTTAACTGACCAGGCAACAGCGATAGGCTATGTTAGCCTTGCCCTTGGTGTGGCTATCCTTTTCTGTTCCCTTGCCGGGGGCGTCGCCGCCGACCGCCTGCCAAAGCGGAACCTGCTGATGGCCGGTCGACTCGGCATCGGTCTTTTCGCGCTGTTTATCGGCGTGATGATTTCAACCGGGCTTATTGCAGTATGGCAAATCGTGGTTGCTTCCCTGGCTACAGGCATTATTGCCGGCTTCACCATGCCGGCGCAGCAGTCCTATGTTCCTGACCTCGTCGGTGAGAAGAACCTGATGAACGCCCTGGCATTGAGCTCAGGGATAATGAATATCACCCGTATTGGCGGCCCGGCACTGGCAGGTATACTTATTGCCGCCTTTGATGTGGGGCCAGTGTATTATATAAAATTCTTTGCCTATTGCATCTTCGCAGTAATCCTTCTTTTTATTCCGATTACGGGAAAGGCCGTAGCATCTGCGCAGACTGCTAACTCCCCGATGAAAGACGCCCTGGACGGATTTCGTTATCTGCGCGGTGAGCGCACACTGCTGTCGCTGTTGATTGTCGGTTTGCTCCCGGTCATCCTGGCAATGCCTTACGTCAATTTTCTGCCGGTATTCCAGAAGGAGGTTTTTCAGGTTGGTGAGGCGGAGTTGGGACTGATGATGTCGATGGTGGGCGGAGGAGCTGTCGCCGGCGCCTTGCTCGTTGCCTCGCTTACCGATTATAAGTATAAAGGGCGTGTCCTCGTTATTTCAGGGTTGGGTTTTGGGGTAACGCTGACGCTTTTAGGAGTGGTTGCCGGTCCTGAAACATTCGTCCTTTCACTGGTGGTACTGGTATTTACGGGGGCATTCGGGACTGCCTTTATGGCGCTCAACCAGGCCTTGATGCTGACAATCACGCCGCCCGAGATGCGCGGCCGTGTGGCCGGTCTGTTCATGATGACCTTTGGCCTCCAGCCATTTGGTGCCATGCCTATCGGTATCCTTATCGATGCCGCCGGTGCTCCGCCGGTAATTGCTTGTTTCGGGGGGGCTACTCTTCTGTTTTTCATCATAGTGACAATCTTCATGCCACGAATCAGGGGTCTCTAGTTCAGGCTTCCCCAGAAGAATTCGTGTTCGGAGAGGCGTGGGTAAGTCCGGATATTATCTGAGGGGCTGGCATCCCGGGCAGTAGTAGGTGCCACGATTTCTCACCACCACCCGCTCTATGGGACCACCGCAGACAGAGCAGGTCTCGCCCCCCAGGCCATGGGCTACCTTGAATTCGTAGTGCGCCGAGCCTTCAGAGCCGTCGGGGCGGAAGTAGGTATCCACGCTGGCACCCTTGTTCTCGATGGCTGCCCATAGTATCCGGCGGATTTCATGGTGGAGGCGCTTTATCTCAGGTCGGGTAAGGCTACCGCCCGGTCGCCACGGGTTTATTTTGGCGGCGTACAGGACTTCATCGGCGTACATATTACCGACCCCGGCAATGAACTTCTGGTCCAGCAGCAGGGCCTTTATCGGTGCGGTTCGATTGGTCAGTCGCTTTGCCAGTAGCTGGGGTGTGAAAGATTCCTCCAGCGGCTCCGGACCGAGCTTTTCCCTGATGGCTGCGGTATCCTTGACCAGGCGCATGATGCCGAACTTACGCGGGTCACGGAAGTAAATGCTGGTGGCGTTGTCCAGGTGGATGATAGCCCGGATAAACTTCACCGGCTCTGGCGATTCGTAGCTGATAATCAGCGAACCGGTCATCTTCAGGTGAATCAACAGGAAATCCTTGTTGCTAAGGTGAAAAAAGAGGTACTTGCCGTGTCTGGTTATGGCGGTAATCTCCTGTCCGACGGTTCTGGAGCAGAACTCATCGAGCGGAAGCTCTTTGACTATCCCCTCCCACACCAGCGTCATGCCGGTAATACGCCGACCAACGATGAGGGGGAACAGTTCGTTCTTTACCGTCTCAACTTCAGGGAGCTCGGGCATTTGCCACCTCGGACTCAGTCTGGTCACCTCTGGCATAGTGGTTATATACGAAGATACCAGGAGCAAGTATCAGTCCAGTGAGAAAAAAACTGCCAAGAACATCGCTGGGCCAGTGTGCCCCCACAAATACACGAGAAATCCCCATGAGGAAAACAAACAGCACGCTCAGGGCTTGTATTATCCGGACAGCTACCGGCCATTTCAGCACTAGTGGTGCCAGAAAGAAGATGCAGCCACATATAGCCGTTGCGTACGTAGCGTGCCCGCTGGGGAAGCTGTTAACACCTATGTCAGTCGTACCGCAAGGACGGACACGGTCTACTAGGGCTTTTATCAGTTCGTTGGTAAGACCGGCAATGGCTGGCACGATGACGATAAACAAGGCCTCTCGTATACGGCGAAAGAGCAGGAGGCCAGTGGCCAGCACGGCGATGGTAATACTGACGGGGACGGCGCCGCCAAGGAACGAGACCCCTTCCATCAACTGGGTGAAAAAGGGTGAATCAATCTCCTGCACCCAGAGGCTGACCGTAGTATCACCGGGGAAAGTAGCGAACTCATGTGCCAGATAGCACAGTGCGCAAAATACAATGAAAAAGAAAATATAAATACCAAGATAAAGTCGTCTCACTAACACTTCCGCAGTTATTCCATCTCTCCCCAGTTATTGCCGGTCTTGGTATCCACCTTGAGGGGAATGCTGAGTTCGAGGGCTGTAGACATGAGGTGAGGAACGAGTTCATTCATGTCGGTGGTCTCCTCCTGAGGTACTTCGAAAACAAGCTCGTCGTGTACCTGGAGCAGCATTTTGCTCTTCAGGTGGCGCTGATTCATCTCTCGGTACAGGTTTATCATGGCTACCTTAATAATATCCGCGGATGTGCCCTGCACCGGCATATTGATGGCCATCCGCTCCGCAGCCTCTCTTACCTGGCGATTCGAGGAGTTTATTTCAGCGATGGTACGCTTCCTGCCGAGCAGTGTCTGGACACAGCCGGTTTCCCGGGCTTTCTGTTTGGTGGACTCCAGATATTGCTTGACCCCGGGATATTTCTCAAAGTATGCATCGATAAATTTTGCCGCCTCCTCGCGGGAAAATTCGGTCGCCTGCTCCAGTCCGTACTCGCTCATCCCGTAGATGACGCCGAAGTTGACTGTCTTAGCCAGACGACGCATGTCGGCGGTGACCTCAGAGGTGGTGACCCCGAAGAGCTGGGATGCCGTGGCTGCGTGGATATCTTCATCATGCTGGAAGGCATCGAGCAGGTTCTTGTCCTGTGACAGGTGGGCGAGGACCCGGAGGTCAATCTGTGAGTAGTCGGCGCCGAAGAGACGGGAACCGGATGGAGCGATAAAGGCCTGCCTTATCTGTTTTCCCTGCTCGCCCCTGATGGGAATGTTCTGGAGATTGGGGTCGCTTGAAGAGAGCCGTCCGGTGGCCGTTCTTGTCTGGTTGAAACTGGTATGGACTCGTCCGGTCTTTGAATTGACCAGTTCGGGCAGGGAGTCAATATAGGTCGATTTCAGCTTGGATAGCTGACGGTAATCGAGAATGTAGCCCGCTACCGGATGGACTTCACGGAGTGCTTCCAGTACCGGTGCTGCTGTAGAGTAGCTGCCCTTTTTCCTGGTCCCGGGCAGTTGCAGCTCCTCGAAGAGGACAGACCCCAGCTGCCGCGGCGAGTTGATGTTAAACTGGTGCCCGACGCTGTTATAAATCTCCTTCTCCAGTTCGCGTAGCTGCTCCCCCAGCCGCAGGGACATTTGGTTCAGTAACTTTGTGTCAAGGGAGATGCCACTCCTTTCCATGTGGACCAGTACCGGCACCAGCGGCATTTCGACATCGGTGAAGAGTTGCCACAGTCCTTCGCGGTGCAACTCCGGCTGCAGGATGTCGTTCAGCCGCCCGGTGATGTCGGCGTCGGCGCAGGCATATTCCGCCGCCTGCTCTATAGGTACCTGGGACATCGAGATTTGCCTGGCGCCCTTACCGATGAGGTCGGTTATCGGCGTCATCTCGACACCGAGACGCTGGAAGGCAAGAGCCTTGAGACCAAGTGACTTTTCGCTGAGCAGATAGGCGGCAATCATCGTGTCGGCTGCCAGGTTGTTAACGGTGACACCACTCTCGGCCAGTATCGTCATGTCGAATTTGCCATTGTGGGCAATCTTTGGCATGGACGTATCTTCGAAGAGCGGGCGAAGACGGTCGAGGACCTGCTCCAGCGGTAGCTGCTCTACAAGCCCCCAGCCAACGTGGCCGACCGGTACATAATAAGCCTCGCCGGGTGACGGTGACACCGAGATGCCGACAGGCTGGTCGCTGATGGCGTTGAGTCCGGTCGTTTCTAGGTCGAAGGTGAAGGTCCTGGATTCTGTGAGGCGATTCAGCAGGGTGTCAAGACCTCTTGAGTCAGTAATGGTATGGTAGTCCTGCTTTGGCGGTGGTCCTGCCCCGACCCGGATAGCTGTTGCCGTTGTGGCCTCATCCCCTTCGGGCAGCTTGTTCATCAGGCTGTTGAACTCAAGCTCCCGGAATAGGTTGGTAACGCGATTTCGGTCGTAGTGACTCGTAAGGCACTCATCCAGGTCCAGGGTGACCGGTGTCCCGGTAACGATGGTAGCCAGCTCCAGGCTCTTGCGGGCGGTGGCCTCGTTTTCGCGTAGTATGTCCTGCGTCTTCGGCGGGGTGACTTCATCGATATGGGCGTAGATATCTTCGATGCCGCCGAACTGCTGGATGAGCTTGGCCGCCGTTTTCTTACCGATGCCAGGAACGCCCGGGATGTTGTCCGATGGGTCACCGAGCAGGGCTTTATAGTCAGGGATGTGCTCCGGCCTGACGCCGTATCGCTCACTGACGGCGGCTTCATCATACAGGTCGACATCACTGAAGGTCCCTCTTGGCCTCGGGTAGAGTACCTTAACCTGGTCGGTAACCAGCTGCATAGTATCGGCGTCACCGGTAACGATAATGGTCTCGACGCTCTGTTCCGAAGCCTGTCGACTGAGGCTGCCGAGAACGTCATCGGCCTCGTATCCGTCGAGCTCGTATACGGGCATGTGGAAGGCATCGACCAGCTGCCTTACGCGGTCCATCTGCTGAATTAGCTCGTCGGGGGTGGGCGGGCGGTGCGCCTTGTATTCGGCAAACATCTCGTGGCGGAAGGTCGGTACCGGCGTATCGAAGGCGATGGCATAGTGGGTGGGTTTCAGGTCGTCCAGCACTTTAAGGAGCATCAGGGTGAAGACGTAGACGCCGCTCACTACCTCGCCGCTCCTGGTGGTTAACGGTCTGGAGTCTTTCATGGCGTGGTAGGCGCGGTGCACCAGGGCATTTCCGTCAAACAGAACCAGCCGCTGATTCATGCCCTATTATAGCAGAGTATAGGAAAGGGAGCATCCGATTCAATTAGACTGTTAGACTCCAGACAAGTACGCTTGACATACTTTAAGAATTGTGTTATATTCTTTAAGTATCACATATGTTTATTTAAGGGGATTTAAAGAATATGACCACTAATCGTAAAGAACAATTGTCTTTACCTTTTGTTACTGAAACTGCAAAATACGAACCAAATTACCAGAATACAAAAAAGATCGATTTCTGCTTGGATAATATAGAGAGAGAACGATATACGTCTCAATACATGCTTAGCCCCAAATATGAGGGATGGTTGAGGAGACGTGCCTTTATACGCAGTGGTCATCACTCTCTTCATATAGAGGGTAATATACTCACCGAGGAGCAAGTCGCCGATATATTAGAGAATCCAAATGCGAATACTGGCGATAGCTACCATGAGGAGGATGTAAGAAATTGGAATCGCGCCATGCAATTTGTCGATAGTATGTCTACGGTTCCAGATGTTCCACTTAATACTCTGCTTATACGGCAAATTCACGCCCTAATCCTTGGACCGGATGACAGGATACATTTGCCTGGGGATTATAGGAGAGGTGACGCTAAAGTCAGGCATCCAATCAGTCGGAAGCCAGTCTATACTGGCCCTGTCTCAGGTGATGTTCCAGACTTGATGCACCAATTTGGAACATGGCTGGTCAGCGATGCTACTTCAATTCACCCAGTGGTAGCAGCTGGCATTGCTCACCTCCGCTTCGTAGAAATCCATCCATTTGTGGACGGGAATGGTCGTACGGCCAGAGCGCTTACTACCCTTATTCTTCAGAGGGGCGGATATTCTTTTAATAAGCTTCTTGCATTAGAGCGTTACTTTGACGTTGACCTATTGAAATATTGCGAGGCTATTTCCGCTACAGTAGGGAAACGCTTTGAAGAAGGTCGTGATTTAACCGAATGGTTGGAATATTTCAGTTCTGCGCTTTCAGTTGAGGTAACCATGGCGTCGAATGCTGTCATTGATCTTCGCAGAATGATGGAGAGGTGGCACTCAATCTTATCACAAAAAGGGTACGTTGAACGGCATCGTGATATTCTGGCATATGCAAGAATAAATAATAGCATACGGCCTCGGGATGTGACGAAAATTGCTGGTGTATCAGCAGTAACAGCTAGTAGTGACTTGAAACGTCTAGTTGGTGCTGGTTTGCTGGATGTAGAGGGACAGAGCCGGGCGCGTGTTTTTCGACCATCAGAAAATTTCTGGGAGACTCTGTAGTAAACATCTTTCTTTGACTACCCCCGCTAAAAATGATAGCCTGAAATTGCCTTTGAAGAGAAAATGCCTGACATAAGTAACACTTCCAGTACCAAGCGGGTCACCATGTTTGCCGGTAAAGGAGGTGTCGGCAAGACCACCTGTGCCGGGGCCACCGCACTTCACCATGCCTCTAGCGACGGGGATACCCTGGTGATATCGACCGACCCCACTCCGTCTCTATCTCACATCTTTGAGATGACCGATAAAGCAAAACCGGCCAGGGTGCTTGATGGACTTTATCTTGCCGAGCTTGGCCAGAGCGAAATCAGGCAGATGTGGGACAAGAAGTTCGGTCCGGAGGTCTACGAGGTCTTTTCCTCTTTTGTGGCGGTTGATTACGACGACTTTGCAGAATTTGTGACCTCGATACTGCCCGGCCTCCACGACGAGTTTATGGTCGACTACATTAAGGAGTTGAGTCAGACCGACACCTACCGGCGTATCGTGTGGGACACCGCCCCGATGGGACAAACGCTCGGCCTGCTCGAGACCCCGGCAATGCTCCGGGAGCACCTGAAACCGGCCCCGCGTATCTACTCCCGACTCAAGCTCGGCAGCCGGTCGAAAAGGCCGGTACTGGATATTATCAAGGGGTGGGAGGAGCTGTCCGGCGAAGACATGGAGTTTCTCCGTCAGGGTGTCAGCTTCGTTATCGTCACCATCGCTGAGGCTCTTGCCGTGGAGCAGCTTGACAGTATCCTCGAGGAAATGGGCAGGTATGGTTTCCGTGCCGACCAGCTTGTGATTAACAACGTCATCAAGGAGATTGGTGGCTCCAGCTTTCTTCAGGAAAGGGCAGACCAGCAGCGGGGCTACATCGAGCGGCTCTACCGGCAGTATTCAGAGATGAAAATAGTTGAGGTGCCGCTATTCTCTCAGGAAGTTAAGGGACTGGAACGATTACGCAAGGTGGCGGAGCATCTCTTCTGTGGCGAAGAGGTTTAATAACTTCGCCTGCATAGAGGGGATTAGACCACGCCGAACCCGATTATCAGCCTGATCGTTCCGATAAATATTGCTATTGCGCACAATGCGATGCCTGCGATGCCGGCCCCTCGGTCCCGTTTCGCCGTCGCAGTAACAACAATTCCAATTACCAGTCCGATGACTGCAAAAGGTACTACGCCCCAGTTCATCCATCCCAGGAATGGCAGGAAAGCAACGAAAGCCCCCATCATTGCCAGAATACCCATTATTAAGCTTATGGCCTGCATTTCGGTTTTACGTTCTCCGTTTATAAGGGTGTTGACTGTGTCGGTTTAGTACTAGGCAAGTGTACACACAGATTCGCCCGAGTATCTTGGAGAAGTATATAGATACCGATAGACGATGTCAAATCAACCGCGGTATAATTGAAGATTCTCTGCGTATCGGAGGCTGTTTGGGGTTAAAAATCTCGCAAGCGGTCCTGCCTCAGCGGCTCCAGAAAGGACGTATTGTTGTGCTCGGTGAGCACGAACTGCCCGTCATCGAATTCGAACGTGGTCATGCCGCAGGTATCGAGTCTGACATTCCAGAAGTGGGAGTCGTCCAGTCCCAGCAGGGCGCATATCAGTACCTTGTTCACCACTCGATGTGATACCAGAGCGACTGCCTTGTCCTCGTGCTTTTTCACCACCTGATTCACCAGCGCCAGAGCCCGCTGGTGGACATCGTGGAGGCTCTCGCCGGAGGGTATCCTGACCTGGCGTGGGTCTGACACCCATATTTCGAAGAGCTCGCTGGACCGGGTCCTGACCTCCTGAAGAGAGAGCCCCTGCCACTCCCCGAAGTCCATATCGTTGAGGCCGGGGGCAATTTCTACTATCAGGCGGTGGTGGCGGGCAATTGCTTCGGCGGTCTGTACCGCTCGCTTGAGCGGGCTTGAATAAACGGCTGCCAGCTTTCTGTGACTCAAGTATTCTGCCAGCAACTCCGCCTGCTTCAAGCCCGTCTCGTCCAGCTCGATGTCAATCTGGCCCCGGAACACCTCGGCAGCGTTCCACGCCGTCTGTCCGTGTCTCACCAGGATGACGCTTGTTGTCATTTCAATGTTGCCCCCGGATATACTTCAGTATCGGTCTCAGCCCGGCCTTCTCAAGTGCGGATACTGCTGCTGTCATCATGTCATCGGCCCCGAAAAAGAGGTGGCTGCGGCAGCGGCAGTCGCTGGCCCCGAAACCGGGCACGGAGTTAAAAAGTCTGGCCAGTGCCCGTGCGATGGTGCATTCGGTCCTTTCCATTGACTCGCCGATAATGATAGCATCAAGTACCGCCTTCTCCAGCAGGTAGTCGATGTGCCAGTGGGGCTTTTTACCGGTGCGCAGGTGGTGGTTCAGCCGTGAACTGAATCCACCGAGGGCCGAACCGACATACACATATTGGCCACGGGGAAAGCCTATCAAGCCCAGGCCACCGACAGAAATCATACGCTCCTCGGGGAGGCCCATCAGGAGCACGTAGCTCCCCCTGGCCGTTTTAGAATCCTTTACGGCGTGGGTGTTATTGCTGGCTCGTGTCGGTACTGCCACCATCCACCTTCTCTACCTCGATAGTGCACTCGGTTACCAGTGCAGCGAAAGCCCCGATGGCTGCCAGGATAGGGGCTGCCATGATTGTTATTGCCGCTGCCGGGGCGCCGAGTGACAGAGGTATTTCGATGATGGTGCGGTCATTGTGCAGCAGGCGCACCCGGCGCACGTTGCCCTCACGGATGAGCTGCTTGACCTTCTCAAGTACCTGGCCTCCGGCAACGGTGAACTTCTCGACGGTCATTATACACCTCCCCTGCTGTCAGCACTATTGTAGATTATCGAGAGGGCTAAGGCCAGTCCGGGGTTGTTCTATAGCAACGGATAGAGGGGCGCAGTACATGTGTGCCCTATCTAACGGACTGTCTTCGTGGTATACTGATGGATACCTGAGAGTAAGAAGGGATTTGACATGAAGGGGAAGGACTTCCTTTCGATATCGGACATTGCCGGTGAGGATATTACCTCGTTTATGGCCGGGGCTGTCAAGCTGAAGGCCCAGGGCATTCCTGCCCTGCTTGACGGTAAAATACTGGCGATTCTTTTTGAAAAACCGTCCCTACGCACGCGGATTAGCTTTGAGGTGGCCATGCGACAGCTTGGTGGCGAGGCGATATACCTGTCACCTGCCGAGGTCGGACTGGGCGAGCGGGAGTCGGCCCCGGACGTGGCGCGAGTGCTCAGTCGCTATGTCGATGTTATCACTGCCCGCACGTTTTCCCACGCGACGGTCGAGGTGCTGGCGGACTATGCCAGTGTGCCGGTAATAAACGCCCTTTCCGACCGTGAGCATCCCTGCCAGGCACTGGCCGACTTCCTTACCATCTACGAGAAGAAGGGCAAGCTGGCCGGCCTTACCCTGGCCTTTATCGGCGACGGTAATAATATAGCTTATAGCCTGCTGCTGGCGGCGGCACTGGTCGGGATGAATTTTCATATCGCCTCTCCGGTTGGGTACAGTCTCCAGGACGAAATGGTACGGGTTGCCCGGGGTTATGCCGAAAGGAGCGGTGCCGAGATATTGCTCACCGATGAGCCAGTTCATGCCGTTGATGGGGCTGACGTTGTCTATACCGATGTCTGGGCGAGCATGGGGCAGGAGGCTGAGTCCGAGGTGCGAAGTAAGGCGTTCGCCGGTTACCAGGTCGATAGCAAGCTGCTGTCCCTGGCCAAGCCCGACGCTATCTTCCTGCATGACCTGCCGGCCCATCGCGGTGAGGAGGTCACCGATGATGTTATCGATGGGCCGCAGTCGGTTGTCTTTGACCAGGCGGAGAACCGGATGCACGCGCAGAAAGCCCTGCTAGCAAAGCTGCTGGGCGGCGTGTAACTCAGGTCGGGGAACTTCTCTTCCCTCATAGATAAATGATGAAGTAAGGGGAGTTTTTGTATTCTAATGTCACCTGTTCAGGGAAGCTGATTTAATGGCATTGAGTAAACCAATTGTGGCTATTGTGGGCCGACAGAACGTGGGTAAATCCACCCTGCTCAACCGTCTGGCGGGCAGGCGTATCGCCATCGTTGAAGATATGCCGGGAACGACCCGTGACCGCGTCGTTGCCGATGTTTCCTGGCAGGGCAGTGAATTCACCCTAATTGATACCGGTGGTCTTGAGATAGCGCCGGACACCACGGTCGGGCAGGGGGTCAGGGAGCAGGTAAGGATAGCCGCCGCCGAGGCCGATGTCATTATCTTTCTGGTGGACGTTCGGGACGGGGTGACACCCTCCGACCTTGAAGTGGCCGGTGTGGTGCGGAAAGCAGGCAAGCCCGTTATTCTGGTGGCCAACAAGGCCGACAATGACCGTCTGGCATTGCAGGCCGTGGACTTTTACGAACTGGGTCTGGGCGACCCCATGGCTATTAGTGCTCATCATGGTCGTGGTACCGCCGAGTTGCTGGATAGTATTAGTAGCCTGCTGCCAGTTTCATCCCCGCCTGAGGCGGAACCCGAGATGATGAAGGTGGCCATTGTCGGTCGGCCCAATGTCGGCAAATCGATGCTGCTCAATGCTCTGCTTGGTAGTACACGTGCTATTGTTGATGATACCCCGGGGACTACCCGTGATGCTATCGATACCCTGCTTGACTTTGAGGGAGAAAATGTGATACTTATTGATACCGCCGGCGTGCGCCGACGGGGACGTCTGGGTACGGGGGTGGAGCGTTATAGCGTAATGCGTGCCCTTCGGGCTATAGACCGGGCAGATGTGGCTCTGCTGGTCCTGGATGCTACGGAGTTGCCCGCAGCGCAGGACATGCATATTGCTGGATATATTCTGCAGGCAACCAAGGGGATTATCTTGGTAGTAAATAAGTGGGACCTGATTTCCGGAGGAAATCAGGCTGAATGGGATAGGCATATCAGAGACCATTTCAGGTTCGTGGCCTACGCGCCTATCCTGTATACGTCTGCCTTGACGGGACAGGGGGTGGCCGAGGTAATGCCACTGGCAAGTGAGGTCTATCAGGAGAGACTGAAACGAGTGCCTACTGCTCAGGTCAACAGTGTCGTGCAACAGGCAGTTGCCGGGCACAGTCCACCACGAAAGGGCAACAGGCAGCTAAAGATACTGCACGCGACCCAGGCAGATGTAAGTCCGCCAACCTTTGTCTTCTTTGTTAACGACGCTCGTCTGGTACACTTTTCCTATCGTCGCTACCTGGAGAACAGGCTACGCCAGTCGTTTGGTTTCACCGGCACACCGCTTAATCTCGTCTTCAAGTCGAGGAGTGAGAAATGACTCCAGAAGCCATTTTAGTCATCAAATATATCTCATGTATCGTCCTTGGTTATCTCCTGGGGTCAATCCCGTGTGGTGTAATTGTCGCCAAGCGTATTGCCAATCTGAATGTGCTGGAGCTGGGGAGCAAGAGTACCGGGACGACCAATGTGCTCCGCACGGCCGGTAGAAAGGCGGCCATCATTGTCTTTGCCGGTGACCTGCTAAAGGGCGTGCTGGCAGTTATGTTTGCCCGGCTTATTATGGGTAATAGCTATGTGGCGGTGGGTATTTTTGGTTTCGGGCCGCCGTTCGGACTGGTACTGGCAGCTCTGGCGGCCGTCGTTGGACATAACTGGTCGGTGTTCCTGAAGTTTAAGGGTGGAAGGGGTGTCACTACCTACTTTGGCGGGATGATGGCCCTGTCGTGGCCGGCTGCTTTACTTGGTGGAGAGCTTTTCATTATCGGCGCTTTCACCACTAAGTTCGTCTCCCTGGGCTCAATCGCCGCGGTGGTCGGCACCTATACGTTGATGATACTGTTTTACGTCTTCTATAACTGGCCGCTTGAGTTCCTCCTCTATGCGTTGGTAGGCACTATCGTCATCATAGTTATGCACAGGGGTAATATCAACAGGCTTCTTACTGGTAACGAGCGCCGATTAGGCGATAAGGCTGAAGAGCTACAGGAGTCGGTTTCAGGGGATGGGGAGGGTGGAGAGTAGCGTTCTCCATCAGGTTGGTTTTCAGTAGTCAGCGCTTTTTCCTCTTCTTGTTTCTGGTGTCAAAGCTGTCGGCCAGTTCCTCGAATAGTCGGCGCTGTTCTTTGGTAAGTGACTCCGGAGTTTCCACGGATACCGTGACCAGTTCATCACCGCGTCCGCCGCGGGAAAGGTGTTGAATTCCCTTGTTCTTGATGCGAAAGACCGTCCCCGTCTGACATCCAGCGGGTATCTTGAGTTTGTGGTCGCCATCAAGCGTGGGTACGTTTACCTCGGTCCCCAGGGCAGCCTGGGCGAAGTTCAACGGCAGATTATAAATAACATCATCACCATCACGGGTAAAGCATTCGTGCTTATCAACCAATACCTCGATAAACAGGTCGCCCGGGGAGCCACCTCTGGTCCCCGCATCACCTTCGCCCCGAACGCGTATCTGGTTGCCGCTATCCACCCCTGCCGGAACCTTGACATTTAGCTGGCGTTTTCGTTTTTCACGTCCGGTGCCACGGCATTTTGGGCAGGGTTCGGTGATTATCCTGCCTTCTCCGTGACACTGCGGGCAGGTGGCTATATTGGTAAAGCGGCCAAAGATACTTGCCTGGACGCGACGCACCTGTCCGGCGCCGTCACAGTTGGGGCACCGCTCCGGTTGAGTGCCGGGTTTGCTACCGGTGCCCTGGCATTCAGAGCAGTGTTCTACATGAGTGATTTCTATTTCTCGCTCACAGCCGAAGGCAGCCTCTTCAAGGGTGATGGCAAGTCGGTACTCCAGAGGAGCCCCGCGTTGTGGGGCCTGTCGGGTGGTGGTTGTGGCTCCACCGAAGAAGGTATCAAAGATATCGCCGAAGCCGAAGTCAAAGCCCCCGAATCCACGCCCGAAGAGTCCGTCTGCGCCGCTGTGCCCGAACCGGTCATAGGCGGCACGTTTTTCGGAGTCGGAGAGCACTTCATAGGCCTCGTTGACCTCTTTGAAATTCTCCTCAGCCCCGTCCCCGCGATTATGGTCCGGGTGGTACTTGAAGGCCAGCTGCCGGAACGCCTTCCGTATTTCCTCGCCGGTAGCGTTACGGCGGACACCTAATACCTCGTAATAGTCTCGCTTGGCTGGCAACTTAGTAATCCTATGTGGTCATTGGTTGCGGAATGTGCTCCGGCGGTCTCACCACCTTCATCTGCAGGGCGGCCGTCTCGCAGCCGACGACGCAGGAGCCACAGCCGAAGCACTTCTCGGCATCAACGGTCGCCTTGTACTTCTTGCTGCCCTCGGGGCGTTCCATTTCTATGGCGTCAAACAGGCAGCGGTCAACGCATATCTGGCAGCCGTCACAGTCCTCCTGGTTGACATATGCCTGGTAGCGGCTCTTTTCCCAGGCCTTACTGATGGGTAATCCGGCCTGGTCTAGCGGTACGTATGTCATGCAGCAGTCCCGGCAACACTGGCAGCTGGTCTTGGGTCCGGTCATGGAGGTGTTGTTTCGCCACAGGTGAATTAGACCCGACTCCTCGATGATGTCGTTCAGCTCCAGCGCTTCCTCCTTGCTCAGCTCGTGTCCAGAGCCGCGTGCGATTACATAATCAGCACCTCTTCCAAACTGAAGGCATACCTCATGAGATACCTCATCATGAAGATCGCACGGCTCTCCCACCGAGGTGGTGCAAAGCCGGCAGGAGCACGGCGCTGCGGCTATCAGTTCCTGTGCCTTGAGTATCTCCGGGAAGTTTTCGCAGGGGAGAACTCCCGGCAGGTCTTTGATTGCCCTATAGGCGGGCACTATACGCGTGTGAGGGGATTCCGCCTTTCTATAACGTTCGGCAGTACGGGGGTACATTTCATTCATTGCGAAATCGTGCCACAGCTTGAAGAAGGGACGGTCTTGCTCCACGTCCAGTTGCTCTGTGGCCATGGTGGAGTCATGGAACTGACCGATGGAACGGGCGAAGCGGTAGTACACGCGATTACGAAAATCTCCACGTGGGAATATGACACCTTTATAGTAGAGCTCATCGAGGTTGTCACGTACCCGGTTCGCATCTATTCCCGTCTTTTCTGCCACCTCCTGGGGTGTCCCGGGTAGAGCGGCGGCCATATTGGCTTGGTCCGGTGTCATCAGCATTTCCAGTATTGGGCGGAGCCGACTGGAACCCGGAAATCCCAGTTGCTCCATGAGCACGGAATAGGCATCATTGGTACTCACTGGATATATTCTCCTTCCTTGCATGCTACCCTGTCTATCTTATCGCCTGTATCTCTCTCCTTCAAAGTAGAGGGGGAGAGGTAGGTAAGAGGGGCGAAGCCCCTCTTTAACTCTCTAATTATATATCTTTTGGGATCTTTATTGAGGGAATAAAAATGTTCAATTTATTGCATAGAGGTCGTAGGACGTCTCTACCTAGTCCAAGTCCAATCCCACGACCCAAAATGATATATCCTACGTATACAGATATTATCCCTGGGAGAACGAGATTATTTTCTATTAACGTTATTGCCAAACTGTACAACATGAGAAATATAACTAGATGGCTTAAACTGATGTTGCCCAGATGCTCTGTAGTTATTAGAAGCCATCGTGGCTTGAACCTCAAGGAAACAACGAATAGCAACGCACATAGCGCAAAAACGATTCCTATTGTAATGAGCTGTACCTTACCATTTGCAAGGAAGGAGAGGGTAAAAAGACCAACTGCAATACCAGTATAGGTTATAGCGTGCGATTTTATGTTATTTGTATTCACTCCTCCGGTACGTGACATAATATTTCGCCTCCCTAAACTCACCTTCAGCAGTACCATCGTTGCTGTTAACTCACCCATCGATGGCTTTCTTGGTGATTACATAACTGGCTATGGATACTCCTCCAAGCCATGCAAATTTCTTCCACCAAGGCCAATCCTGCTGCATTATGATGTTGACTAGTTCTTTCGCTTCGGACCTTGGGGCTTTACGTGGTTTTTGTCTAACGTGTGGCTGAGACATGGATGCTAGCCATGCATCGTAATCAGCTCTACTTTTAATGTTACTGAGAGTTTCGTAGGCTGCATTAATCCTCTTCAGTTTGCTGTTTGCCCACTCTTCCTTCCCAGGATTGCGGTCGGGATGGTACTGTTTGGCTAGATTGAGGTATGCCTTTTTAATTTCCTCTTTACTAGCATCCCTAGTAACGCCGAAGATTTGGTAATAGTCTCTATTGTCCACGAATTTGATTGCCATACCTGTACCTCGTGGGACTCATTTCTTAGTCTACACCTCGCGGAACTCGCCCTCAACGGTGCCTTCGTCGTCGCCGTCACCAGAAGGTGGTTCACCCGGCGGCTGCTGTTGCTGGTAGACCGCCGAGCCTACCTTCTGCATGGCGTCGGAGAGTTCCTGGCTGGCCCTTTTGACTGCATCCAGGTCTGTCCCCTGTAGGGTCGAGCGTACCGCTGCTACTTTTTCCTCCACCTCTTTGTTCAGTTCATCGGATATCTTGTCCTTATTATCCCGTAAGGCCTTTTCCGCGGTATATGCCATGGTGTCTGCAGTATTGCGTATTTCCACCTCTTCCCGGCGTTGGGCATCCTCGGAGGCGTGAGTCTCGGCCTCTCGCTGCATCTGCTCTACCTCTTCCTTGGACAGCCCGCTCGAGGCAGTGATGGTTATCTTCTGCTCTTTACCGGTCCCCTTGTCATGGGCTTTGACACTCAGGATACCATTAGCGTCAATATCAAAGCTGACTTCGATCTGGGGCATACCGCGCGGGGCTGGCAGGATACCATCGAGCATGAAGCGTCCCAGTGTCCGGTTATCGGCTGCCATTGGTCTCTCACCTTGCAGGACGTGAATCTCCA
>DUFD01000009.1 GCA_011171075.1 Dehalococcoidia bacterium
AAAGCTGACTTCCCTGATACCGTCGAACGCGACCAGCAAGATAAACGAGGAACTCCATAAGAGCGGGATAGACTTTGATGTCAACAACATCAAGACCGAAAACCTGGAGGAACTGGTGGACGCGATGAGAGACCTTGAGGTTGATGTCGAGGGTGGTCCCGAGGGTAAGGTAAAGGTCTATTTCGAATAGGGGATGTTAGCTGGTGATGGCCCCATCCCCCTTAGTCCCCCTTCCCCGTTGGGGAAGGGGGATTTTTTATGAAAAAGAGAGGCATTGCCTCTCTTTTGGTTTCTCTTTCAGGCGCGAAACCACCTGTCTGAAGACTGACCCTCTAACCGTTTTGGGGACAAAATGTCATCTTATATAGTAATTGCGGAGATTGAAGAGTGGTATACCTTTATAGCGGTAGGTCAGCCCCGACCTTTAGCTGCTTATTAGTACTTGCTATATTGTATAATACCCACGGTAGAAGTGGTTAAGAACTACCAAATTCGTAGCGAGGTATAAACGTGGAGAATAACGAAGAGCCAAGAGATGCCAAGCGCATCACAGGGATAGCTCTAAAGCTAAATGACCTGGTAGGTTACCAAGGTGATGCTGTAGTAAGTAAGACAATAGTTGATAAGAATACAGGAACCGTCACCCTGTTTTCTTTTGATACGGAGCAGGGTTTAAGTGAGCACACAGCACCTTTCGATGCTCTAGTTTATATCTTTGACGGTGAAGCTGAGGTTACTATCTCTGGTGAATCCAATCGAATAAAGCAAGGTGAGATGATTATCATGCCAGCCAATGAACCACATGCACTAAGAGCAATAGAGAAATTTAAAATGATGCTGGTGATGATTAAGTCTTGAGCCTTTGCTATCTGGTCATTTTGCGGGTAAAGGTTACCAGGAAGAGCGCCATGCTAAAAACACCAATGACTGCTTCCACCGCCCCCATGCCCTGTGCCCAACCCGTGGGTTGTGGTGCCCACTGGCCATAGCCCAGGGCGGTAAATGAGGCAACACTGTAATACAGAGTATCACCAAAAGATTTGGTGTCAAACGTGCCCCAGAAGTAATAGGCAGCGGCCAGGCCGAAAATTACCGAGGCTGCCCAGATGATTACCCTTTCCGGCCCTTCTCCATAGCCACAGAGTAGTCTCAGCGTCCAACTCCACAGCTTTAGAAGAGGATTCATCCTCCAGCTAAGGTCTTTTCGCTTCGCTTCCATCTCGCGGTAGAAGAACTTGCCAGCTATGTCATACATGCCATGTTCTGTATACCAAGTTTTAAGTTGTCGGTAACTATCTACTGCCCATCTAAATTGGCCATGTTTTTCCTGAGCTAGAATGTGGGTTCCCCATTCTACGTTCTGTAGGAATGTATCAGAAGATAATTTGACATATTGAAGGAAAACCCCTTCGAGGTTAGCGGCGTATAGGAGAGTTCTCTCAAGGTTGGTATCTGCCAATGCTGCTCCCTTAAGCTGGGCTGCACCTAGAAGTGCGCTACTAAGGTTCGAAAAAGAAAGGTCTGCATTTTCAAGATATGCGCCAAACAACTTAGCCCGCTCTAGATTACTATACGTCAAATTAGCCTTCTCTAGGTGAGCATTATCTAGAGAAGCTTCCTGAAGGTTGGTGTATGAAAGGTTAGCTTCCTTAAGATTGGCGTAATTGAGTTTAGCACGCTGAAGATTTACGCCCCCTAGTTTAGCCTTTTGTAGATTGACAGCATGAAGGTTTGCCTTCTCAAGATTGGCGTTCCAGAGAATAGCCTCCTGAAGTATAATTCCTTTGAGTTCAAGACCGCCGAGGTTAATCTTGTTCTCAAACCACATTCCAGAAAGGTCTAATCCCTCAGCCGTACCGCCGTTCTCCTCTATCGCTTTCAGTACATCTTCTCGGGTGAGAGGATTCTGTTCTGTTCCCTTTTCGGGTTGTTCTTCGGCCATAACTACAGTCTCTCCACCTCGGTCATCAATGCCTTTAGAAAGTCCTTTTCCTCGATTGTCCGGAGCTGCTTGCCCTTGCTGAAGAGCACCCCGCGGCCTTTACCGCAGGCAATACCGATGTCGGCGTCTCTGGCCTCGCCGGGGCCGTTGACCACACAGCCCATCACGGCCACCTTTATCGGTTTCTTTATCTTCTCCAGTCGTCTGCCGACCTCTTCGGCCAGGCTGATGATATCGACCTCTGTCCGGCCGCAGGAGGGGCAGCTGACCAGCACCGGGCCGTGCTGGCGCAGGTCGAGGCTTTTCAGTATCTCGTAGCCGGCGATGACCTCCTCCCTGGGGTGGGCAGTCAGGGACACCCGGATGGTGTCGCCGATGCCCATGTAGAGCAGCGTGCCGATACCGACGGCGCTGCGGATGACGCCGGTACGGGGCAACCCTGCCTCGGTGATGCCGATGTGCAGCGGGTAGGGTATCTTCTCGGAGATACTGCGGTAAGCCTCGATGGTGGTCGGGACATCGAACGCCTTGAGCGATACCTTGATAAGGTCAAAGTCGAGGCCTTCGAGCAGTCTTATTTGCTCCAGGGCAGCCCCGACCATCTGTTCGGCAACGCTGATTTTGGGGTCGGTTGCCTTCGGTAGGCTACCGGCGTTGAGTCCGATGCGGATAGGGACACCTCGCTCTTTAGCCGCCCTGGCGACGGCGCTGACCTTTTCCGGCTCGCCGATATTGCCCGGATTGAGACGGAGACCGTCACAGCCTGCTTCCAGCGCTGCCAGCGCCAGGCGGTAATCGAAGTGGATGTCAGCTATGAGGGGGATAGAGATGCCACGTTTAATTTCTTTGATGGCCTGCGCTGCCTCCATGTCCGGCACGGCCACGCGTACCAGCTCGCAGTCGACCTCCTCAAGCTCCCGTATCTGATTGATGGTTGACATAACGTCACGTGTATCGGTGCTGGTCATCGACTGTACAATGACAGGGGCACCACCACCGATGGTCACGCTGCCAATGCGGATTGCTTTACTCTGTCTTCGCGGGCCCATTACTTACTCACCCGTAGCAATTCTCAGGATATCACGATAGGTCACTGCCATGATGACAGCTAACAGCAGGAAGAAACCGGCGGTATGAATAACCCACTCCTTTCGGGGAGATATCCGCTTACCCCGGCGGAGGAATTCGATAAGGACGAAGGCAATGCGGCCGCCGTCGAGGGCAGGGAGTGGGAAGAGGTTGATGATGCCAAGGTTGATGCTAATCATGGCAGCGAACTCGAGAAAGGGGCTGACACCGGCACGGGCAAACTCTCCACTCATCTCAGCGATACCCACTGGCCCACGCAGGTCCACCGGCAGGGCACCCATAAACATACCGACGATTCCGTTCTTGAAAAGCACCAGGATTTCGACGCAACGCTCAGCCCCCATCGGGATAGCTTTCCAGAAAGGGTAGCTCTGTTTGACCTGGGTAGCGGAAACGGTAGTAACCAGCGTGCCAAGGGGCCCTTCTTCTCCCGGAGGTTTCCAACGGGGTACCAGCTGGAGTTCCTCCTCGGTCGAGTCACTGTGTTTCACGACAAGGTCTATTTCACTACCCAGATTAATGTACAGGTAACGCTGCAGGTCATTGGTATTCTGTATCGAATGGCCGTTGATGCTCAGGAGGATATCTTCCGGCTGGATACCGGCTAGTTCTGCCGGAGAGTCTGGTGATACCTCCAGCACTTTTACCTGACCAATCAGGGCATCATGGGGGACCATGAAGGCGATTGACAGCAGCAGGAAGGGTAGCAGCAGGTTCATCAGCGAGCCTGAGCTGAGGACGAGTAACCTGACCGGGATGCTCTTGGCAGCCAGGCTCCCGGGCTCGTCCGGGTCCTCCTCCCCCGACATCTTGACGAACCCGCCCAGGGGGAGGGCGTTTATCGAGTATATGGTCTCGCCGCGCTTTATCGAAAAAAGCCGGGGAGGGTAGAAAATTCCAAACTCCTCGACCTTTACGCCGGTGAGCTTGGCGGTGGCGAAATGCCCGATTTCATGGGCAAGGATGACGATAATGATGACGCCGAGGAAGGAGAATATCGTTACCCACATCAGGCAATCTCCCCGGCCAGTTTATCTGTCCGCTGCCTTGCCCAGGCATCGGCGGCGAGGATGTCCTCAATAGATGGGTCGGTAATTGTTCTGTGCTCGGTAAGTACCTGCTCTACCAGACGAGCGATATCAGTGAACCTGATAGTCCCGGTGAGGAAAAGGTCAACCGCGGCCTCGTCTACGGCGCAGAGCACGGATGGACTGGTGCCACCTGTTTTACCGGCTTCCATGGCGAGCCTGAGGCAGGGAAACCTGTTGAGGTCCGGCTGCTCGAAGGTAAGTGAGGGGACGTTATCCCAGTCGATTCGCGGCAGCTCCGGATTGGGCAGGCGTTCCGGGTAGGTGAGGGCGTACTGAATTGGCAGGCGCATGTCCGGCCAACCTAGTTGTGCCTTCACTGAGCCATCGGCGAACTCGACCATTGAGTGGATGATGCTCTGCGGGTGGATGATTACCCGGATATATTCAAATGGTGAATCGAAGAGCCAGTGGGCCTCAATTATCTCCAGTCCCTTGTTCATCAGCGTGGCCGAGTCGATGGTGACCTTCGGCCCCATTTGCCACGAAGGGTGTTCCAGTGCCTGTGCGGCGGTGACCTGCTTAAGCTGCTCCGGTGGGTAGCTGCGGAATGGCCCTCCGGAGGCGGTCAGGATAATCCGGACGAATGACTGCGCTTCGCCCTGAAGGCACTGCCAAATGGCGCTGTGTTCGCTATCGATCGGCAGAATACTGGCACCGCTGGCCCTTGCCTCGCGGGTGATGATTTCACCGGCCATCACCAGGGATTCCTTATTGGCCAGGGCGATGTTTTTCCCGGCCTGTGCTGCTGCCAGTGTCGCCAGTAGACCCGATTTTCCCGAGGTAGCGATAACGACCGTGTCTACATGTTCGTGGCTGGCGATTTCCTCCAGGGAGAGGGGCTCGCAACCGGTATTGCTAAGTCCCTCCTCTGCCTCGCAGTGAACGTACCTCGGCGCGAACTCATTGATTTGCTGTGTCAGCAGGTCGAGGTTTTGTCCGGCCGCCAGAGCGACCACATTGAAGTAGGATGACAGGTTACGAACAACGTCGAGGGTCTGTCTTCCGATGGAGCCGGTAGAGCCAAGAACGGCGATTTGCTTTATGGTACTGGCCATACTAAACATTATGATACTACAAATCCCGGGTAGAGACCATTATATAGAATGGCACTGTGAAGCAATACCGCCAACTGACAGCTGCGAAGTCGTGACCTAGAAGCCGCCTTCCTGAGGCTCTATGGGTACGTTCTCGTGAGCCGGCAGGAACGATGTCTTGAACCCCGGCCGTTTTGTTCTGTGCAGGCTTTAATCTTTGGTAGCGGCTATGATTCCGGCTCCATCTTGTGCCTGAGCCAGGCAGCAACCGCTGCCAAAACAAGGTTGGCTGTGCCGATGCTGCATGATATTGCTGCCAGTTCGGTGAGCTGCCAGTCACCGGTGAAATGCAGCATGTCGACACCACCCCAGGCAATGGCGGCCAGTCCGTGGATGAAGAGAAGCCAGGCACTGATTGTGGTCATCAGTCTGAGTGCGCCCATCTGCTAACCTCCGTCTCATTATTAACATCAGCCTTGGTCATAGTATCCAACTCAGGCGTGGTGTGTCAATAGTGTGTACTCGTTCTATGAGTGGTGCAGTTCTGTTCGGGAGAAAGGCCGTACGGGCTTTGTTATATGCCTTTGTACAGTATCGCGAAGTAATAGACGACAACTCCGGCAAAGATAATGCTATCCAGCCGGTCGAGGACGCCTCCATGTCCCGGGAGCAGTCTACCTGAGTCCTTTACCTTTGCATTGCGCTTGAGCAGCGACTCTGCCAGGTCGCCAATTTGACCAAATATACTGGACAGTGCTCCTGCAAGTATCGCCTCCCCGTAGCTAAGTCCGTGGATACGGAGAGGATTGGTCAATGAAAACAGCTCCGGTGGGGTAAAGAGCAGACTAAAAGCGATAGCACCGATAACCCCGGCAATCGCACCCTCCCAGGTCTTGTTTGGGCTAATCTGGGGGGCGAGTCTGTGTCTGCCGATGGCGCGTCCGATGAAGAAGGCCATCGTGTCCGAGGCGACAGTCGTCACCAGAATGAAAAACACCCAGCTGCGGCCGTCAACCAGGCCACGAAGTGACACTACGTGCCCAAGGAGCCAGCCCACATAGAGAACACCGCCTATCGTCCATGCCCAGCTGGCAATCGCCCCGTCTTTCTTACGGCGTAGCATTATCCAGATGAAGGTAAGTACCACAGCGGCTGCCAGGATGAGTGGAGAAATCAGAGTGGGGTCGATGCTGTCCTCAAGGCGTGATAGCAGGTCTGGATTACAGCTGACGATGAAGATTAATGTGAAGATGAGGCCGAGATAGGTGACCGGCGAGACTCTGGCGGTACTGCCGAGGCGGTAGAACTCGAAGGCGGCCAGTACGCCGAAAATGGCTACCAGGCTCGTAAACCAGGGCTCACCAAACCAGATGGCGGCAACCGGGAGCGGGACTAGGAGCAGCGCCGTAATAATTCTCTGCCTGAGCATGCCGTTCTATTATAGGCCGCCAAAGCGTCTCTTTCTCTGACTATAAGAGAGCAGTGCCCGGTCCAGGTCTTTCTTGCGGAAATCAGGCCAGAGGACCTTGGTGAAGTGGTATTCGCTGTAAGCCGTCTGCCACAGCAGAAAATTGCTCAGGCGATTTTCGCCGCCGGTGCGAATCAGCAGGTCAACATTGGGTATGCCGTTGGTGTAGAGGTAATTGCTGAAAGTCTCTTCGGTGATATCTTCGGGCCTGACTCCTTCGGTGACAATTCGCCGTGCCGCATCCACAATCTCGGGTCGCCCCCCGTAGTTAAAGGCAATACTGAGGATTAACCGCGTGTTGTCCCTGGTGAGTGTTACCGCCCTGGTGATGGCCTCCTGTAACTCCTGCGGGAGCTGCTGCAGGCGTCCAATGTGGCGGAGCTGGATATCTTTTTCATGTATCTCCTGGAGGTGCTTCTCGACAAAGAATAGGACCAGCTCGAAGAGCCCGGATACCTCGGCTTCAGGTCGGCTCCAGTTCTCCGTAGAGAAACCATAGAGCGTCAGGTATTTTATCGGGTACTCGTTGAGATAGCGCACCATGCGGTACATATTGTCGGCTCCGGCCCAGAGCCCCTTAACCCTGGGCCAGCCCCTTCTCTCCGCCCAGCGACCATTGCCATCCGGCACAATGGCCACATGATTGGGAAAGCGGTCAAACTTATGGGATGATGTCCTGGCAGCCATTCTTACCACCCCTTGTCCCTTGCCCGTGGGCCGGCTAGACCTCCATGATATCCTTCTCTTTGTCCTGCCCGACCTGGTCAATCTCCGCGATGAAGCTATCGGTTACCTTCTGCAACTGGCCCTGGGTGCGCTTGTGTTCGTCCTGCGAGATTTCCTTGTTCTTCTCCTGGGCTTTCAGCTCGTCCATGACCTCGCGCCTAAGATTGCGAATTGACACCTTACCCTCTTCAACGCGTCGCCGCACAACCTTAATTAGTTCCTGTCGGCGTTCCTCGGTGAGTGGCGGGATATTCACCCGGATAACACGGCCATCATTGGTCGGATTAAGCCCGAGGTCAGACGTGAGAATCGCCTTCTCTATGTCACCGATGCTGCCCCTATCCCAGGGCTGGATAACGAGGAGGTTTGGGCCGGGTACCGTAATACCGGCAAGCTGGTTGAGTGCCAGGGAACTACCCGTGTATTCTACCCTCAGGTGCTCTAACAGACCCGGTGAGGCGCGACCGGTCCGAATGGTGGCTAGCTCTTTCTGCAGTGCCTCCACTGACCGGCTCATCTTCTGTTCGATGTTGTAGAGCGTTTGCTCGCTCATCGTTCCTTCTTATCAGATACCAGGGTGCCAATGGGTTCGCCTCTTACGGCACGTTCGATGCTGTGGTTTTCCATGAGGTCGAAGACGATTATGGGTAGTTTATTCTCCAGGCAGAGTGATAGTGCTGTGCTGTCCATGACCTCAAGGCGCATGTTCAGGGCTTCTAGGTGGGTGAGTGAGTCGAACTTCTTGGCATCAGGCTCCTTGCGGGGGTCGGCACTGTAAACGCCATCAACGTTGTTCTTTGTCATCAGGAGTACTTCGGCCTCAATCTCTACCGCGCGCAGGGCGGCGGCGGTATCGGTGGTCATATAGGGGTTACCCGTACCGCCGGCGAAGATAACCACCCTTCCTTTTTCCAGGTGGCGGATAGCTCGCCGTCTGATGTATGGTTCGGCTACCTGCTGTACGTTTATGGCAGACTGGGTTCGGGTGATTACGTTTTCCCTCTCCAGAGAGTCCTGAAGGGAGAGGGCGTTTATTATTGTGGCCAGCATCCCCGCGTAATCGGCGGTAGCCCTGTCCATTCCCCAACTAGCTGCCTCGACTCCACGCCAGATATTGCCGCCACCGACAACCACAGCAACACCTACCCCCATTTCAGTAACGCCTTTGATTTGTTTGGCTATCTTGGCCAGAATCGAGGGGTCAATTCCAAAGCCTGCACCGCCGCTGAAAGCCTCGCCACTTAGCTTGAGCAGGATGCGTTTATACTTGAGAGTAGTCATGTATCTCTTTACTACCGGCGCTGAGTACGGCTACGCTTCTGCGTTGGCCGCACCCTCTTTCTCCAGTTCTGCTATACTGGACGTCTCTTGTCCTAGTTCGAATCTGGCGAATCTACTTACCTGGACATTCTCCCCGACTTTGGCTGCGGTCTCGGTAACGAGGTCCCGGATTGTCTTTTCCGGGTCCTTGATGAATGGCTGAAGTAGCAGGCAGGCTACCTCAGGGTCTTTGTCGATGCCCTCAGGGATTTGGTCTTCAGTGATACATACCGGTTCCTGGGCGGCAACCTGCATTGCCAGGTTATGCGCTAGTTCCCGAAACTCGGCAGTACGGGCCACGAAGTCGGTCTCGCAGTTCAGCTCGACCATTGCTCCGATGCGGCCTCCGGTATGAACATAAGTCTCAATCAGTCCCTGAGAGGCGGCACGATTACTCTTTTTTTCTACTCGGAGGAGATTTTGCTCCTTTAGTATCTGTAAGGCCTTTTCCTGGTCTCCCTTGGTCTGCAGCAGGGCATTTCGGCAGTCCATAATACCAGCACCTGATAGCTCTCTCAGTTCTTTGATTAGTTGTGTTGTGATTTCCATCTTGTTAATTATCATCCGGGGTGAAGACCAGAGTTTCAGAATCTATCTCAAATTCCTCTTCCTCAGGAATCTCCCCTTCTCCTTCCCCGGCGATGGTCATGGCTGCTTCTGCCTTACCTTCAAGCACTGAGTCAGCAATCTTGCTGCATAATAGCTTGATTGCCCGGATAGCGTCATCGTTGGCCGGTATCGGGTAGTCAATGTCGGTGGGATCGGAGTTGGTGTCTACTACGGCGACAATAGGAATTCCCACCCGCTTAGCTTCGGCAATGGCGATGTGCTCCTTTAAGGTATCGACAATGAAAAGGACAGCCGGTGGGCTGGTCATTTCCTTGAAGCCGCCCATCTGCTGGTTGAGGCGGACAATCTGCTCCTCTATTTTCAGGGCTTCCTTCTTGGGAAGGTTGCTGAAAACGCCCCTGGCCTGCTGGTCTTCGAGGCGTACCAGATAGTCTATACGCGACTGTATGGTTTCGAAGTTGGTAAGAGTGCCGCCAATCCAGCGCTGGTTGACGTAGTACATGCCGCATCGCTCGGCTTCTTCCTGTACAGTATCACAGGCTTGTTTTTTTGTGCCGACAAACAGGATGTCGCCACCTCTGGCGGCTACCTGCCGGACAAATTCCCGGGCTTTCTCCAGCATGGTGGCTGTCTGCTGGAGGTCAATGATGTGGATACCGTCACGCTTGGTGAAGATGTAGGGTTTCATACGAGGATGCCAGCGGCTCGTCTGGTGCCCGAAATGTGCGCCGGACTCTAAAAGCTCTTTAATTGTGACAGGTTCTGACAAATTACCTCCCTTTCTAGGTTAACTCCAAGTATAGCATACTGGTTATGTCACGAGCAATAGACGGCAAGATGCGTTTTCCAAGGGGGTAGTAAGTATGGCAGGTGACGCACTACCTTTAAACACTCTTAAGCGCGAGTAAAAGAGGGGTGTAGCACCTCTTACCATTAACGTGCAAGAGAAATTCAGTTCGGTATTATTAGCCTAAACTGAGGACAGGTGGGTTTGCTTTAGCTGACTATTACCCCTTGAATAGTCAAATTCTAGTCTTCGAGCGTTACAAACCGGTTAGCTAAGTCTTTGGCCTCGGGAAGCGCTTTAATCCAGAATTCCTTGTTCTCCGGGTCGCCGGCACCAAAGAGGTGGTCATACTTCACCCGGTCTTCGCTGGAGGGCAGGCGCTCAACAGCACGGACGGCTAACTCCCGTAGCTGGCGGGCGCTGTTTAAACGGGAATTCAGTATAATATAGTACAGGCCGAGCTTTTCTACCGACTGAATCTCTCGCCCAATCTCCTTCCCTGCTTGCCTGAACTGGGTAAGGACAACCAGTGCCCGGTCACCCAAACTCAGCGAAGGAATCTCGTATTCGTTCCAGGCGGGAATGCGGTTGAGCAGATCGGCGCCCTTGGGCTGTGAGGCAATCCGCTCTTTCATCTCGGCTACGCAGGAGCCAGAGCTTCCCGCTAGCACGAAGACACACGGCCTGCCCTTAGCCACTGTCTCGTCCAGGCACGGCAGAAGCGTCGCGTACGGCCAGGATTCATGGGGCTTGGCGTCTATCTCATCTACCAGGCAGAGGTGAGGCTTCTCCTCAGCCCTGAGTTGGGCTAGGCTGGAAACGAACTCGGGCTCATTGCACGCCGCCAGGTTGAGCTCTTGGTAGCCGACGGACTCCTGTAGCGAGGCGGCAATTTGCTGGACCAGATAGGTCTTGCCGCTGCCCGGTGCCGCCCAGATAAGATGGTTTTCGCGCTTGCGGCCGGGGAGACTGAACCCATCGGCAATTTTCTGGCGGACATCCTTGAGGTGGTGACGTACCTCCTCCTGATAGCAGGTGAAGTTACCGACAACACGGAAGCGTGATAGACTGACATAGTCTAACCCAGCAATGAGCGACTGTGCTTCCCTGGCAACGGATTCGCCCGGGGTTGTGGCTATTGGCTGTCCAGCGGGTTGCCCAGCCGCCGCCGCTGCCGGAGGACTGTCCATTTCGCCGAGGAACTCAAAAATGGCCTGTAGCACTGACTCAGTATCGCCACGGTGTGGAGGGTGGATATTTCCCTCCAGAGGGGCGAAGCGGGCATCGGGAATCAAAGCTGCCAGCTCTCTACCACATCGGAAGGGGATGGCACGCTCTCGTTCGCGGTGCAACACCAGTGTCGGGACTCGAAGATTGGGCAGCAAATGCGTCACATCAGCCTTATACGTCAGGTCGAGTAGTTTGGCCGCCATCTCCGCGGTGCAAGCCTGACGCTGATATGCAGCGCTTGCCTCAAGTGCGGCGGCATCCGTTCCGGGGTTGAAGAGGTCGGCCATAGTCCTTGAAGCGACTCCCCAGTGACTGCGGACCAGGGAAATCATTGATGTCTGCATTTCCTCTGTAGAGACCTGACTACCACGGGCGTAGGTGGCGTAAAGAATAAGGTGAGTGACACGTCGAGGATACCTGGCTGCATAGGCTATGGCAGTGGGACCGCCCTGCGATATACCGAACAGGGCGAGACGCCTCGCCTTCAGGTGGTCAATAATGGCTTCCAGGTCCCGGACTTCAGAATCCGGTGAGAAGTCTGTCCGATTTCGGTCGGATAGCCCACAGCCACGCTTATCGTACTTCACGACTGTGTGATGGCGTGCTATCCTTTCAACGAATGCGCGCCAATTGGCGTCTCGCCACTGTAGCTCAAGGTGAGCGACCCAACCTGGAGGAATAACCAGCGCTGGCCCCTGGCCAACAGCAGCATAAGCGAGACGGGCGCCGTCGGGGGTGGTGCAGAAGCGAATCTGCTGTTCCATAGATGAACCCTCCCCTGCCTGGCAGAAAGCATACGTTCAGGCGTGAATAATTGTAGTCCTGTCAGCGGCAGGTGTCAATATAACCGATAAATACGTTGTGCAACAGACGGTTTCGTCGGCAGCAGTTATGATATCGTCAACAGAGCCGCCTGACCATTTCAGCGACGTATCTGCCGATGGCAGGCGCAGCGGTCAGCCCCGGCGATTCTATCCCGATGAGATTTATCAGTCCGGGGAGTCCCCTGGCTTCCTCGTGGGTAATGACGAAGTCCCGAAAAGTATCCTCCGGTCCCTGGAGCTTGGGTCTGATGCCGGCGAAGTCGGGCTGAAGGTCTTTGATGCGCAATCGGGGGAGGAACTTCTTTACTGATTGATAGAAGGTCTCCCTCTGGGATTCGTTTACCCTGTAGTCTGGCTCGTCAACGTAGTAGGCGCTGGGACCGAGTCGGACAGCACCATCAAGATTCGGCGTGACATGGATTCCCTTGCCTGCCTGTTCGGGCAGGGGGTAAACAAGGCGGTTCACCGGTGCCCCGTCGGGTGAGTTGAGATTGAAGTAATCGCCCTTGCAGTAGTGGAGCCTGTACCCGGCCTCATCGATATTAATACCGGCGAGGCGGGCAATCGCATCGGAGTAAAGGCCGGCTGAGTTTATCAAGATGCTGGTGACAAAAGATGAGGTGCCCTCGCGGTCCCGTATCTCCACACTGTATCTATCTCCCGTCTTGTTGATTCCCACCACCTCGGTATCGAAAACGAAGTCAGTGCCCTGTTCTCTGGATAGCCCATACATAAGCCTCATCAAAGAATGGGCGTCAACAATACCCGTCGAAGGAGAAAGCATCCCGGCAGTGGCCTCGACGTTCTGTTCGAGTTCCTTTACTTCATTCCGTGAAAGAAGTCGTAGGTCGCCGACCCCGTTTTTTACTCCCTGCCGGTACAGCTCTTTGAGCTTGCCAACTTCGTCTTCATCGGTGGCGACCACGATTTTCCCCAGCCTCCGATGGCCGACGTCATATTTCCGGCAGAACTCGTAGAGTAATCGGTTCCCTTCGACGCAGAACCTGGTTTTCAAAGAGTCTGCCGGATAGTAGATACCGGAGTGGATGACCTCGCTGTTCCGGCTGCTGGTCTCCAGTCCGAAGGTACGGTTCTTCTCAATGACGAGGACGCCTTTCTGCTGCTGTGACAGTTCGGTGGCAATGGCCAGACCAACCACCCCTGCCCCGATAATGGCTATATTAATTTCGGTAGTCATGATAGACCTTCTTTCACAATACTAGAATCGGCGGTAAATCCTGTCAACACCTTGAACTGTGCCATTAGCAACGGAGTATGTGCTATTATTATTTCCGGACAATGCTTGACCTGACTTGACAAGAAATTACAAAACCTTATGATTACATTAGTGGCTGAGTAAGAAAAGGCGGGGAACTAACATGCAAATCAAGAAAGTATATAATGACGTAAATCCCGGACTGCTCTACGATGAGATAAGAGACTTCGTTAAGAAGCAGGGTGTATCCATCGGTGATGCCAAGCTGGAGACTTATTCCCTGCCCAGCGACTCATCGTCGTTTATTTACCGGGGTACAATTACCTTCAAAAGTGGGAAGGATGATAAAGAGTGTCTCCGGGCGCATCTGGTAGGCTCCGCCAGAGGTGAAACAAAGCTGATACTGGATGTCGATGAGAAACTCTTCGCCCAGGACAAGGTCACTGCTCTCCTGGAAGACCTGGACTTCATCTTCAGTTCCTATGAGGCGAAGTCCGGTTGAGACCACGGGTGAACCTACTCGGCGGGTCGTAGCCTCGGGTAGAGAATAGACGCGGCAATAAGGATTACACCCAGGACGATAAGGCCGACGCTGAGTGCGGCCAGGGGGCCGGTGACAGCTGCGATTAGTTGGTCTGGCAGGTGCTGTACTGCCGCGGCGATGTCCTGTTCAGCGATTATTCTACTGCCAATACCCCTGCCTACAAAGACAGCGATGCACTCGATGATTCCCAGGACAAGAAACATTATCCCCAGATGGAGCGAAGCCCCCTTTACCTGGTGGTAGATAGCAATGATGGCGAGGATTATTAATATTATTACGGTGATAAGTATCCAGTAGCCGGTGATGAACCAGCCGACATAGCCCCTGATTTTTTCGAGCACATCCTCAGCCTCAGATAGCTTTTCGTCAAAATCTTCTCTCACGTCGGTCAGTGTTTCCTCTGCTTCGGTAAGACCATCGGTGATCTGCTCCGGTAGCTCAGAGCCAAGCAGTTCCTCGTCGAGTTCGAAGGTGTCGGGTATCGCGTCCATCGCGTCAGTCAGAAAGTCGTCGATTCGCTGGTCGATTTCTGCTTGCGATAGTCCCTCCCATTCCGTGGGTATGTTGTCGAGAACAATCTGTTCCAGGACATCTTCCAGGTCGTCCCGCACCGGTTCCAGGGGTACCTCCACGCTTATGCTTGAGGTATCGCCCAGCAGATAGTCAAGGATTTCATCAGTGTTGTCGCTCAGGGCCTGCCTGAGGGTCGGCTCGATGATAGCGACGGCGTCGTCAAGCTCGTCAGTGATGAAGTACAGGTCCACAGGGACAATTTCATTAATTTCGTCCTCGAGGAACTCCGAAGCAATGGGCGAAATATCAAGGTTATCTACAAGTGACGTGGTGAAGTCAGTATTGAGCAGGGTATCCCGCAGCGTTTGCTCCAGGTCGATGCTGTCCGTTTCCGCCAGGATATAATCAAAGACAGGGCCAGAGGCTGCTGCCACCTGTTCTTTCAGCTCAGGCTCGATTTCGGACACGGTATCGATTAAGCTGGTTACAAGCTCTTCATCTATCTCATCAGTATCAATGGAGGCCTCGACCACCGCCGGAATGTCCACTTCAGCCAGCAGGTCGGCCAGGAAGTCCTCATTAAGGAAGGTGTTACCGAGCACCTGCAATAGCTCCGGCTCATCTGTTTTACCGCGCAGGTAGTTGCCCACGGAGATAATCGCCTCATTTAGTTCGGCCTTGATGACGGGCTCCGTATCTTCAATTGTGTCATACAGGGCGGTTTTCAGCTCTTCCGGGATGTCCGTATCATCCTCAAACTCCTCTTCCATGATTTCGATGGCCATCGCTGAGATGTCGATACTATCGATTTCTCTGGTGATGAATTTGGGATTGAGGAAGGTGCCGTTGGCCATGAAAGCAATACTGAAGATGACCAACAAGATAAAGAGGATGAAACTGAGGAAAGAGAGACCTATTACTTTAAGGACTTGCATGGTTAGCTTCGATTCTATGGTAATCTAATCTCGCATGTCAAGCGATGGTGCTTGTCAGGGAGGCAGGTTGCATTCGTCAGCATTACTAATGATTAATACCCCGTTTGCCTAATAGGCGGTATGTATAGTATACTTATATGAAACCAGAGTTACACCGAACTCGATTTTTATTGGAAAGGGGGTAGCGTTGTGATTAGATTTCACCGCCGTACATGAGTCAATAGCTTGATGCGCGTTGTGCATCTTCTCAACTCACCTGCCGCGTGGGAATCCAGCAACGCTATCCCGGTGTTTATGCTGACATAGCATTCAGCCGGCTTGTTCCGTTATGGATTGGCGCGACAGGGAAAGTCCGTAATGGAAGGAGCCGAATCTTTTTGAATTCATCATTCTCTTTACCTGACCATGGTCGGGTCTTTATTGATTCCAGTTCTGTAAAACCTGGGAGTAATGAACAGCATCAGGTTCTAGTCATTGCTCTTTCAGTGCAGGCGGCGGAGTATCCCCAGAGGTTTTCCTGGGCCAGAGATAACGCTTTTGCCCTGGAGTATACTCCCGACCCACTGGCCCCAAACCTTATCTCCGGGCACGTCAGGCCTTTCACTGAAGCCGGAATACCCGTACGTTTTCACTGCCGGTTCTTCAATTACGACCTCGGGAATGCCGATTCTGAAAAAGCTGAGGAAGCAGTCCAGGTGCATTCTCACGTTATCGATGCAATAGCAGGTCTTGGCGAACCGGTTATTACCGTGCACCTGAACCTTGATTCCCGCATACCGTTTGATTCACAGCGGGCGGTAGAGAATTTAACTCGCCTGGTTGAGCGTGGTCGACAGGTCGGGATTACGGTCTGCCTGGAAAACCTCCGCCGTGGCCCGACGAGCGACCCTGATAATGTCCTGGCCTGGGCAAAGGCTTCGGGAGCAATGATAACCCTGGACGTGGGCCATGCCGTTTCCTCACAGATTGTAAAGGACGGTAAAACAACTGTGCCCGATATTGTTGACCTGTTCCGCGAAAGGCTTTATGAAGTCCACATGTATGGCAAAGAGGAAGACCGCCACTATCCCATCGTGGATATAACGCCGCTCAGACCAGTAATCGACCGTCTGCTTGAAACCAGTTGCACCTGGTGGACGATTGAGCTTGACGATTATGAAGAAGCTCTGGGTACCCGGACTCGGCTCCTTGATTATTTAATGACACGACAGACAACGACAGAGGGAGGGAGTTAAATGACGACTAAACTAAGATGGTTTTCAGTATTGTTAGCACTGGTGATGGCATGTACTATTTTACCGCTGACGGCTTGCGGTGGCGGTGAAGATAAAGTTCTGAGTATGTATGTCGCCTACGGCGGGCCGGATATTATCGCTGCCGAATTCGAAAGGGCTACCGGTATAAAAGTGGAGTTGCTGACAATGTCATCCGGCGAGGTGTTGACCCGGCTACGTGCCGAGAAAGAGAATCCACAGACCGATATCTGGTTCGGCGGTGGTTCGGATGCATTTATCCAGGCCAAAGAAGAAGGCCTGATTGCACCCTATATATCACCGAACGCGGCTGGCGTTGATGCCGCATTCAAAGACCCGGACGGATACTGGACCGGACTGTCTCTTGTCATTGTCGGTTTTCTGGTTAATCCGGACCGGGCGGAAGCACAGAACGTCATCATCCCGGAAAACTGGACAGACCTGAATGATAGTTCCCTGAAAGACGAGCTGATGGCATCAAACCCGAATACTTCCGGTACGGCTTACACTACCGTATCCGGAATCTTACAGGTCTTCGGTGAAGATGAGGGGTGGGAGTTCCTGGACCAGATGTACGAGAATATCCCCTTTCTGGAGAAAAGCGGTTCTGCTCCCGGTAGTAAGGTTATGGCAGGAGAGTTCACTGTCGGTATCGTGCCTGACCCGCATAACCTGCCGTTAGAGAATCCTGACGCTTCGCTATTGCCGGTATTCCCCTCTGATGGCGTACTCGCCTGGCCGTCACCCGTAGCGATTATTGAGGGTGCCAAACATCCCGAAAACGCGAAGAAATTTGTTGACTGGTGCCTCTCCGATGAAGGGCAGGCAGTACTGATGCAGGCAAGTCCACGTGTACCGACGACCGATGTGGAGACCATAGAAGGCGTGCCGCAGCTATCAGAGCTTAATCTCGTTGCCTATGACCACATAAAATGGGGCAATGAGCGTGAAAGAGTCATAGAAGAGTTCAATAATCGTTACCCTCAATATCAATAAGGGAAACTACTTTTGCTGGGCAGTCGGGGGCATGGAAAAGTCACTTCCGTCTGCCGGTAGGGATTACTGGAGCCGATAATGCGGTGGAAGAAATACATATTACCGGCAGTATTTCTGATACTACTCTGCATTTTCGTAGTCTATCCATCTGTAAGCGTTCTGCAGGAAAGCTTCAAGGTAGATGGGCAGTTAAGCTTTGGCAATTATATCGACGTCTTCACAAAACCGTACCTGTACAGTACCATCTGGAGTAGCGTTCTTGTCGCCTGTGGGGCAGCCGCCCTGTCGACGGCACTGGGTCTTATTATTGCCCTGGTTGTTTTCAAGACTACCCTCCCTTTCCGCAGGTTGTTCGCCGTCTCTGCCGTTCTGCCCATAATTATCCCCGGATTTGTCACCACCATTGCCTATATATTTCTCTTTGGCCGTAACGGGATTATTAGCTACCAGCTCCTCGGAATTGAATGGGATGTTTACAGCTGGAAAAGCGTTCTTATACTGCAGACTATTGATTTGACCACCACCGCCTTCCTCCTCATATCGGCGACCATGGTTACCCTGGACAGTCGACTCGAGGATGCCGCACGCAGTCTCGGAGCCAGCGAATGGAATATATTGCGTACCGTTACCCTGCCTCTGCTACGCCCCGGACTGATTGCCGCGGCGCTATTGACTTTTATGCGTTCGATAGCTGATTTTGGTACGCCGCTGATTGTCGGTGGTGATTTCGATACCCTGGCTTCGGCATCGTACACGCAGCTTATTGGTACCTACAGTATGGAGATGGCCGCCACGCTGAATATGGTGCTGCTATTGATTAGCGTTGTCGCCTTCTGGCTGTATTCCAGGGGACAGGCGGGCAGCATGGATGTCCGGCAGCAAACGGAGGGTGTCCAGCGTAAAGAACTGGAACTCAGCCGCCCCGTAAAGGGTTTCCTCTGGACTGTTGCTTGCTTCTTTTCAGTGATTGTGCTGATGATGCTGGTTTCCGTATTCCTGGCCGCATTCACCAGGCATATCGGCGGTGACTTCGGTCTCACCCTCCAGCATTTTCAAATATTGCCCCAGCGGGGCTGGAACAGTACCATCAATACCCTCGTGTTTGCCGTGGCAACCATGGCAATTGTAAGTTTCGTAGGCATCGTTATCGCTTATCTGGTCACCAGGTTGGAGTTTCGTGGCAGGAGCCTGCTCGACTGGTTGACTACCCTGCCGTTCGCCATACCCGGGACTTTCATGGGAGTTGGTTTTGCCATTGCTTTCAGCAAATCTCCACTACTCCTGGCCGGCACCTGGGCAATCGTCGTTGCCTGTACCGTAATCAGGGAATTACCCCTGGGCCTGCGTGCCGGAGTGAGTGTCCTCTCGCAACAGGACTACGCCATTGAGGACGCCTCGGCAAGCCTCGGCGCATCAAAAATCACGACCTTTTTCAATATTATTCTGCCGATGTCACGACCAGCCCTGCTGGTTACTGCTGCCTGGGCTTTTATTGCCACGGTACAGACTCTGGGTGCTATCATCTTTATAATCACCCCCGGCACGAAATTGCTTTCGGTAGATGTCTTTGAAGCGGTTATCCGCAACGACTGGGGAGATGCGGCCGCTTTTTCGGTCGTTATGTTGCTTCTTGCCGCGGTGGGCGTTCTGACGATATATTTAATTAGTAGGAGGCAGGCCACACAATCATGGTTTCGGAAGTTAATCACCAGCCGTATTCAGGGATAATAGACCTCGAACTGAAGAACATCTGTAAGAGTTTTGGCAGCCTGACTGTGTTAGCAGACCTATCACTAAATGTCTATAAAGGTGAGCTTTGCTGCCTGCTCGGTCCTTCCGGGTGTGGCAAAACTACCCTGCTTAAGATTATTAACGGTCTGCTGGAGCCGGATAGCGGTGCTGTCCTGCTGGCAGAAAAAGACATTACCGCTTTGCCATGTCAGCGGCGGGACCTCGGCATGGTATTTCAGAACTACGCCCTGTTTCCACATATGAGTGTTTTTGATAACGTCGCATACGGCTTGCGACGTCGTCGCTGGTCTAAGGACCAGATAAGGAGCAAGGTCGACGGGGCTCTAGCACTTGTCCGGTTACCGGGCTATGAAAAGAGGCGTATCCACGAGCTATCCGGTGGTCAGCAGCAGCGCGTAGCCCTGGCCCGGGCACTGGTTATCGAGCCTCAAGCCCTGCTTCTGGATGAGCCTCTATCAAACCTGGACGCGAAACTACGTGCCGATATGCGTGATGAAATAAGGCGTATCCAGAGTCAACTGGGAATAACCACGGTGTATGTGACCCATGACCAGGAAGAAGCGATGAGTATCGCCGACCGTATCGTGGTGATGAATGACGGGAATATTGAACAGATAGGCACGCCAGAAGATATCTATGATAATCCAGCCACAAAATTCGTGGCGACTTTTGTGGGCAGCATCAATTTCATCCCCGGTGAGGTGACGGATGGCGAACTCCGGCTTCTGGGGTGTACGTACCGCATACCTGCAGGGAGCGATTTAACTCCCGGCAAGGTTCTCTGTGCTATACGTCCAGAGAGAATCAGGTTGAACGCTGGTGACAATACTGTTATCCGCGGTAAGGTTAAGGAGAGTGAATATTTGGGTTCAATCGTACGCTATCTTGTTGTAGTGAATGATGGTGATACATCTCGTGAGCTCACTGTGCAGGTGCCTGTTTCCCAAAAACCCATAGGCGTTGGAGAAAACGTGGGCCTCGAAATAGGCTACGATGACATTCACTTTTTTCCCGGCGAGCCTTAGTTTCCGGGAACGGTAAAAATCCGCCAGAATATCGGCAGCAGGCGTAAGCATTAAACAAAGGCCGCATCCTCGTTCTGGGACATATGATTCCAACCTTTTTCCCATAATCACTTGGAGTTATAATAGTCAAATACTTCCAGAGAAATAGTAAGGTAGTTGACATGATAAAATGTTTAATTCCTTATTATCCTCAGACTGCTCAACAGGCTGGTTTTTTCAGGCACGTGAGAGGAATAATAGAATATCTTGGAGTTTTCGGTGCCATTCTCACGCTATTACTGTTAGTTGCTTGTAATAGTGGTAATAAATTCTGTTCGGATAAATACCATATAGAAGTTGAGCTACCACCTGGCTGGGCGGCAGTAGAGGGCCCGGAGAATCTGTTTTCTCTACGTTATGAAGGTCTGGTAGCTTTTAATAGCTGGGGCCAGAATGATTTCTGGGCTCGGGCGGTAGACATGGGTAGTTCTGATAAATATACAGCGTCGATTGCATATAGCGCTTCTTTAGTGGCATCCCAGATACCAAGCGGTGGTGCTTACGTAGCTCTGGTAAATACTGATAGCCCACCATACATTGACTCACCAACCGAATACGAACTAAATGACCTGAGCGGGTTATATCAACCGCATGATTGGCGAGAAGTCGGTGCATCTGCTTACTTCAAGACGTTTTATAGAAATGGGTCAGAATTTCAACTCGAGATTTATTGCCATCCAGATGCATCTGATGAGACTCTCGCCGAACTCAATGATTTGCTACTGAGCTGGCGGTTTCTCAGGTAAGACAGGGCGATACAGAGGGATTGTGAGGAACATACGTTTCTATCTGGGCAAGCTCGGTGGTGATGGTTAGTATCCCCGCTGTTTATTGACCACGTTGAACAGTCTTTTCCCTTCGAGGTAGCGTTTCAGGTTTTTGCAGAAGACGTCGGTGGCTTGGCCGAAGTAGTCCTCCATGTCGCCGGAGACGTGGGGACTGAAGAGCAGGCTGGGGAGGTCCCATAATTTGCTTTCCGGTGGCAGTGGTTCGGTGGCAAAGACATCGAGGCCCGCACCCGCAATCCATTTCTCAGCGAGGGCACGTACCAGGACATCCTCGTCAACGATGCCCCCGCGGCCGATATTTATCAGATAAGCCGAAGGCTTCATTGTCTTGAGCTCTTTCTCACCGAACAGGTTATGAGTCTCGCGGGTATAAGGTAGTGTAATTACCACGTAGTCGCTCTCGGCGAGTAATCGTGGCAGTTCCTGTCGCGGCAGCATCAGGTCGACGTTGCGGGTACGCTGTATCCGCGGGGCAGAGCGACGAGTTGCCACGACCCTCATGCCAAAGGCTTTAGACAACCGCGCCACTTCCCGCCCGATGTTGCCCAGTCCGACAATGCCCACCGTCTTCCCCCGCAGTACCGACGTGGAATAGCGCTGCCACTGCTTTTTCTGCTTCAGGTCGAAGCAGAAAGCGGCGTTCTTGGCGAACATCAGCATCTGCTCCATGACAAACTCGCCGATGGGGGTGGCGTGCATGCCGCTGACATTGGTCAGTATCACCGGGCTTTTGCGGAAGTCAGCATCCAGGAAGCGGTCGACACCGGCTGACATTACCTGAACCCACTTCAGCTTTGGTGCCCGGGTAATAAGGTCGCGGGGCATCCGGAGGCAGTAGACAACCTCAGTATCAGCCAGCAAGTTGTCCAGTTCGTCTCTGGCAGCGGAATCACCCTTTAGGTCGGTTCTGGCCAGTTCCCAGATGTCCTGCACCTTTACTCTGGGGCTGACGGAGGTTATCTTGCCCAGGTTTTCCTCATCAAACATTGGTGATGAGAGCAGTATGTTTACCGTGTCCATTTTTGTGTGCCGCCCCCTTTTCTGGTCAGCTCCAGAACCTGCCGCGCTCCTGTCTTCGGAAGTAGAAACCAGCCACCAGGCCTAAAACCATTCCGCCGATGTGAGCTTGCCAGGCGACAGTGTTTGACGTCATCTGGGTAGCGATGATTAAGGCCCCGAAAAGGGCGACTATCCAGAGGTCAACCGGGACAAGAAACCAGATGAGCACCTTGAGTTTGGGTCTCATTACCGCCATGGTGGCCATGATAGCGAACAGGGCTCCTGAGGCACCGACGGCAGTGGTATATTCATTGCCCAGCAGAAAGAAGAGAAGGTTGCCGAGTAGACCGCCGCCGAAGTAGACGATAAAGAACTTGACCTCACCAAGCAGTCCCAGCAGGTATGAGCCGAAGAAATAGAGCATTATCATATTGCCCAGAATATGCCATAGACCCGCGTGGACAAACATGTTGGTCACGATTGTCCAGGGCTCGTCAAGGAACTGGGCGGGTGTAAATCCGAAGATATCGACTATCCGGTTAGGCTGTATCAGGTAGGCGATGTAGAAGAGGAAGTTTATTGCCAGTAATACCCATATCGGGGTCATATTGAAACCCTGGTAGCCCCCGTATCGTACTCTCACTCTTATCAGACCTCTCTTGTATCAGACTGGTTTGCCTGTCCCATTATGCCATACGGAGCACAGGGTAACAACATATGATTAACCATCGGTTATTTAAGGCCATAAAAAAGTGGGGGACACCTCTATCAGTGCCCCCCACTACTGGTCCTGTCAGGTCGAACCGGGCTCACCTGCGGTACTTCTCCGCAAAGGGCCTCTCCCTCAGGAGAACGGCCACCCGTTATTGGAGCCGGGTCCGCTTCCGGAAGCCCCGCTTTCGCAGGGCCTCAACTGTCAACCTGCCTCACCCCCAGAACTGCATGAAGCCTCATAAGCCACCTCCGCAGTTTCGTTAGGTTCCACCCGATCCAACGTTACTAATATACCATAAATGGGGGTGTTTTGTCAATATTCTGAGGCTACGTAGCATGCTACTCAGTTTCTGTCTCGGTATCTATCCATGCCAGGTATTCTGGATTGCCGCCGATAATCGGCAGGGCAATGACTTCAGGGACGTCATAGGAGTGGATGGTCTTGACCAGGCTGGTGACCTCTTCCACCAGTGAGGCCCTGGTCTTGATGATGAGCAGGACTTCCTGCTCCTTCTCCGCCTTCCCTTCCCAGTGGAAATGGGAATCTACCGTGGGTACGATGTTAACGCAGGCAGCCTTGTTTTGCTCCAGAAGTACGTCAGCAATTACCTCGGCTTCCTCACGGGTGCCTGCTGTGACGAAGATGACCACCTGGTTGAATTCAGCCATGGCTAGACTATCTCCAGCATCCAGTCTACCGCCTGCTTGGCCCTGATGCGTATCGGCTCGGGAACAGTGACCTGCGGCGACATCTCCTTGAGCGACCAGAGTACCTTTTCCAGGGTTATCTTTTTCATGTTGGGGCAGACGGCTTTATCGGAGATGGGGATAAAGGTCTTGTCCGGGTTTTCCTTTTGCATCCGGTAGATGATGCCACTCTCCGTACCGACGATTATCTCATTTGCGTCGGACTCCTGGGCGTAGCGGCACATCCCGCTGGTGCTGAGGACGGCATCCGCCAGCTCGATTACCTCGGGTCGGCACTCCGGGTGGACCAGTGCCCTGGCTTCGGGATATTTCTCTTTGAGACGGGTGATGTCCTCCGGCTGTATCCGGGCGTGGGTGGGGCAGTAGCCGGGCCAGAGGTGTATCCTTTTGTCGGTCTTGGTTGAAACATAGTGTCCAAGGTACTGGTCGGGGATAAAGAGTATCTCATTATCGTCGATGGCATCTATTACTTTAACAGCGTTTGCCGAGGTGCAGCATATATCCGATTCTGCCTTGACATCGGCGCTGGAGTTAACATAGCAGACAACGGCGGCATCGGGGAGTTCCTCCTTCTTCTCGCGGAGCCTGTCGGCGGTTATCATATCGGCCATGGGGCAGCCGGCATCAACATCGGGCAGCAGGACTGTCCTGTCCGGACAGAGGATGGCGGCTGTCTCTGCCATGAAGTGCACACCGCAGAATACGATAACGTCGGCATCAGTGGCAGCGGCCTTCTGACTCAGCTCCAGGGAATCCCCGATGAAGTCGGCAATATCGTGTATCTCGCTCCGCTGGTAGTTGTGCACCAGCAGAACGGCGTTCCTCTGCTTCCTGAGACTATTTATTTGCTCGACCAGTTCTTTGTCTCTATCTGTCATGAGACGTTGTTTCCTGCCTGTCTCGGGTATTATCGGGCGGTCTCAATCGTGTCGCCGGCGCGGACCGTCCCGCCCTGAATCACCCGGGCAAAAACCCCCTCCTTAGGCATGACACATTTACCTACCTGCTTTAAGATAGCGCAACCTGCGCCGGCGTGGCATTCTTTACCAATCTGCGTAATCTCCAGTGTTACCTCTTTACCCACTGACAGCCTGGTACCCGGTACCAGCGAGAACAGCTCGATTCCTTCGGTGGTGATATTTTCGGCAAAATCCCCGGGGCCGACGTCAAGACCCATGTCACGCATCTTCTGTATGCTCTCCGTGGCGAGCAGGCTTACCTGACGGTGGGTAGTGCTGTTAGCATGGGCGTCGTGCTCAACGCCGTAGTCCTTTTTTAGTGTGACCTCAGCGACCACGTCTTTGGTGACACCCTTCTTCTCGCTCCGGCAAACGGCAACTACTTTGCTCATCTTTCGATTTCACCAAGTATACTCATTTCTATGATAGCACTTCTCTACCTGTGCGGGCTATCAAACCACCACCGAGCACGATATCCCCATCGTAAAAGACGACCGCCTGGCCTGGAGTAATCGCCATCTGCGGTTCCCTGAATTCTACCATGGCTTCACCAGTGCCTGCGGGAGTTACCGTCGCCGCAGCCTCGCGGTGGCGATAGCGGATTCTGGCTTTGACATTGATAGGACTATCCAATCTTTCGATAGATATCCAGTTAAGGTCCGAAGCGATGAGTTCCGTGGCATATACCTCGCTTTTACCACCGACGGTTATGGTGTTCTTTTCCGGGTCGATGGCTGTTACGTACAGTGGTTCTCGGCTGGCTATGCCCAGTCCTTTCCTCTGCCCGATTGTATATGATGCTATCCCCCGGTGCTCCCCGATAACATTCCCCCTGCGGTCGATAATCGGTCCCGGGAGGGCGGTGATACCCGTATATTCGACGAGGAATTTAGGGTAGTCATTGTTCGGGATGAAGCAAATCTCATGGCTCTCCGCTTTGTCAGAAATAGGCAGCCCCAGTCTTTCAGCAGTATGTCGCACTTCTTCCTTGGTCAGGTCCCCGACCGTGAAAAGGCTGTGGCCTAGCTGTTCCTGGGTCAGCATGCAGAGCATGTAGCTCTGGTCTTTGAGGTGGTCAGCGCCCTTCTTGAGCAGGTAACGGCCGCTGCCATTCTCCTTCTCTATCCTGGCATAGTGCCCGGTGGCGACCATATTCACACCGAGCTCCTGCGCCTGCTTGAGCAGGGCACCGAACTTGATATAGTGGTTGCAGCGGATACACGGATTCGGTGTCCGCCCCAGGCTGTACTCGCGGCAGAAGTCAGTAATGACGTCACGGGCAAAGACGTCTGTGAAATCGAACACCTGGTGAGGGATGTCCAGCTTTTGCGCTATCTTTTTCGCATCGGCCGCGACGTCACGACTGTAGCAGCCTTCGGAACAATCCGAAGGCTGGAGTCGCATCGTTACCCCGATGACCTCGTAGCCCTGTTCTCTGAGGAGGGCGGCGGCCACTGATGAATCGACACCGCCGCTCATAGCAACCACGACCTTCATCTTCATCCGTGCACAATCTTCACCTGACCCCAGAGGGCCATTTTCTCGTTCTTTATGATAACAACGCCCCGCAGCCCGTCAATCTCTCTAGCAAAATCGAGGCCCTGGGGTATATCGCTTTCTTCCTTTATGAGGTTCCCGATGGCGGTGGCGGCGGCATCGGCCAGGGCGGTACAGGGTGCCAGCACGATAACGGCATCAGCCTTGCCGAAACTGATTGAGTGCCCGACAGTCCCGGAGGAGGTGCAGATACCGAGCGGTGTCTCCGAAGCCTGGATTTCAAGGGCCAGCCGGTCAGAAAAAGGGCTTTTCCCTGCATAAATGCCCACCGTTCGTTTCTTCCGGCTCTTCAGGAAGATGTCCCCACCGTTTTCCACAATCACCTCCGGGGAGAACTCAAGCAGTGCCCTGCCGACGCGCTCGGCAATAGCCCCGGCGACGGCTGCCATCGGGCCAACGCCTGCCTTTGCGGCTGCCTCGGCCATCTCCCTGACTATGCCGGGAGCATCATTCTCTACCGGATATGGTTGCATGGCAGCACTGAATCCGGGGTGGCGTTGAATATAGCCCTCCAGAGCAGCACGTTCTCCAGTAACCACTTTGAGGGCCTCCGACTGCAGGTCACAACTCGCCCGTATATAAAGGTCGGTCTCTTTCACGGTGACATTGAAGGAGACCAGGTCTTTATCAGTCGACCAGAGGCGATAGAACCTTGGTTCATACATTTGCTGAGGGGGGACAGTCATGCTGTCCGTCTTTATTTATCTGTACCTGTCTGATGCAAATACACCTGTATCAGTACTGCGGTGCCTCTGTGGTCACAGACCCGCTGCGTAGGCCACGCAGGTAGTCAATCTGACCCATATGCAGGGCTATCTCGGTACTAATACGAATCAGTACCTGGCCGATTGTGTCCGGTGGGCGGTCCGGTCGTACCAGTTCCAGCATCTTTTCAGGCGTCAGTTGTTCGAGATACGCCAGCGTGCTTTGCCGGACGGCATCGGCGTAACCCCGGAGGTCTTCCAGCTTCGGCACGGGCCAGCTATTAAGCTGTTCTACCGTATAACCGTAACCTGAGTCTGGTGGCGTGCCCAGTTTCTCCATCCAACCATCTGCCTCGTAAAGTGCGGTCTTTCTTTGAAGTACACGGGTAAAGAAATAATCTTCCACACGTGCAACGTGCCACAGGATAAATGCAATAGAATTGCAGTGCTCACCTGGTTTCCAGGTAACGTCCTCCTGAGTTAATCCCTCCAGAGCACGGTTCAGGTAACCCCGGCTCTGTTTCAGGGAAGCTATTACCATCTCTCTGGCATCCATAAATACTCCCTTCTTGCCGAACAGGTATAAGGCACTCGGGTTTCGTAGCTATTATTTTAGGTATCGTGTCCAGGAGTGTCAATCTTTGTAGATTCCGCGAGATGGTTCAGGTTACAGGCTGGTCGCTCTCGCGGACAACCAGTTTCAGTCCGTTCTGCTCCACAACAGTCACGTTTCGGCCATTGACAATGTTGCCGTTGGCGGCAGTGGCTGCCCAGAGCTCACCCCTTATCTTGACCAGTCCGTCCGGGGTCAGGGTGCTGACGGTTTCGCCCTTTGTGCCAACCATGTTGGCCATGCCAGCTATTGGTTGCGTTCTCAGGGCATGAATGCTCTTCCGGTAGCTGAATACATTGTAGGCCTGCAGGACTATCGTGGCCGGGGCGAGCACCCATAACGGCAGGTTAACGTCTATCAGCGGGAGAACCCAGATTACCACTGCTACCAGGACTGCCTGCTCAAACAATGAGGTGATTATTTTCCAGACAAGGAGTGTATTCACTTTGTTACGCATCGTTTATAGCCTGTTCCGGTGTCCCGGATATATTATAGCAGGACGGTTGGTACTGCGTTTGCGCAGCGTGGCTGCGTTGCTGTCACTGAAGCACGGGTGCTATAATTGGTCAACATAAAGATAAGAGGAATACCATGAAACTTTCTCGCGAAGAGGTACTGCATATCGCCCGGCTGGCACGACTCGGTCTGAGCGATGAGGAAGTCGAGAGGGCCAGAGAGCAGCTATCGCATATCCTGGAGAACTTCGAGATACTGCAGTCGGTTGATACCGACGATGTCCCACCGACCGCCCAGTCGCTGGCGTTGCAGAACGTCCTCAGAGAGGACGAGTCGTGCGATTCGTTCCCGCGGCAGGAGATTCTGGCCAATGCCCCGCAGCAAGACGAGGACTCCTTCAGGGTGCGGGCTGTCCTTGAGTGATGAGCGTTACCCGGTATTTGGCAGTAAATTGTACAGGAGATTATATTGGCAACCTACAACAACCAGTTAACGATACACGAAGCACACAAGCTACTTATGGAGAAAAAGGTCTCCTCGGTGGAACTCACAGAGGCCTGTCTGGAGCGTATCAAGCAAGTAGAGCCACACGTCAGCGCTATTGTTACCGTGACCGACGAGCTGGCCATGGAGCAGGCCCGCAGGGCTGACGAACTAATTGCCAGCGGTGATTCCAGGCCTCTCACCGGCATACCGACATTGATTAAGGATGTCATGTGCACCCGGGGCGTGCGTACCACCTGCTCCTCGAAGATGCTGGAGAATTTTGTACCACCCTATGATGCTACTGTGGTCGAGAAGCTGAATAGTGCCGGTATGGTAATGGTCGGTAAGGCCAACATGGACGAGTTTGCCATGGGTTCCTCAACAGAGCACTCGGCTTTCTTCCCTACCCACAACCCCTGGGACCTTTCACGGGTGCCTGGTGGCAGCAGCGGTGGCTCGGCGGCGGCCGTAGCTGCCGGAGAGGCCGTCTATGCCCTCGGTTCGGACACGGGGGGCAGCATCCGCCAGCCGGCCGGTTTCTGCAGCGTTACCGGTCTGAAACCCACCTACGGTCGGGTTAGCCGCTACGGTCTGGTGGCCTTTGCCAGTTCGCTTGACCAGATAGGGCCGCTGACACAGGACGTGACTGACTGCGCCCTGGTGATGAACGCCATTGCCGGACATGATAGCCGCGACTCAACCTCTGCCCCTTATTCAGTACCCGACTACACGCAGTGCCTGACGGGCGAAATCAAAGGCATGAAAATTGGCATTCCTAAAGAGTACTTCGTCGAGGGTATGCAACCGGAAGTCGAGACGGCAATGAAGGTAGCTATAGCCAAGCTCGAAGAGCTGGGAGCGAGCGTTGGGTGGGAGGTCTCGCTGCCCAGCACTCCTCATGCTTTGGCAGTGTACTATATCATTGCCCCTTCCGAGGCCTCGGCCAACCTGGCCCGCTATGACGGTACCAAGTACGGTTTCCGCTATCAGGGTGCCGAGACGATGTGGGACACGATGGACAAGACGCGTCAACACGGTTTTGGCGCCGAGGTGAAACGCCGCATCATGCTTGGCACCTATGCCCTCTCTGCCGGTTACTATGATGCCTACTACCTCAAGGCGCAGAAGGTGCGCACCTTGATACGGCGTGAGTTCGATGCGGCATTTGAGAAGTACGACGTTCTGGTAACCCCTACCTCGCCGACCGTTCCTTTCAAGATAGGTGAGAAGCTGGACGACCCGGTGCAGATGTATCTCTCCGACGTCTGCACTCTGCCGATAAATATTGCCGGACTGCCGGCAATCTCGATACCTGTCGGTTTCGCTGACGACCTGCCGATTGGGATGCAGATAATCGGGAAACCCTTCGCTGAGGAGACTATCCTCAAGATTGCCCATACCTATCAAGAGGCAACCGAATGGCATAAGAGGCGACCGGAGCTGTAAATAGAAAATGAGCGAACAGTCTTGTTTTCAAGCCGGCCAGTTTGTCGTTCTTAGAGAGATGTGGCAACATCGTGTCTGGTCAGCCAGACCGGCTATCATAGTGCAGGACACGCCGGAACTGATGGCCTTTTACATACCTGCTGACGTCGGCATTACTTGGAAGCGGGCTATCGCGTTAGACGATACCCCTGTTACTATAGAAGACCGTCTCCAGTTAGAGTGGTTGTTAGAAGATGTAGAGTGGCTTGGCTTCGATATGCTTAGGCTGACAATTCCTGGTGCTAGCTATTCAGTGATAATCTTCTGGAACACTGAGGATGGTTCTCAACAACGCTGGTACATTAATCTGGAAGATCCGCTATGTCGAACAACACAGGGTTTTGATTATGAAGACTTGCTACTTGACATTATCGCTGCTCCTGACCTCACCAGTTGGTACTGGGAGGACGAGGATGAACTTGAAAAAGCAGTAAGTCTTGGCGTTATATCCTCAACAAAAGCAGATGCCTTACATATCGAAGGCAAGAAGGCTATCGACTGGCTGCAATCGGGGAAATCACCCTTCAATGGCTGGGAAAAGTGGCGTCCCGACCCATCATGGCAGATACCTGTATTACCCGAGGGCTGGGATATTATTGACTGATTATACGGCGGGAGTAATAAACGAGTCTCCGATATAGCAAAGAAGCCTGGTGGCGAGAATTCTGGTAGAAGAATCATAGATAAGCGCAGTCTCCCGAATTCACTCTTTCCCTTTGTTGAAGGATAAGAGCCAAGGGGGACACCCCCTTGCACCCCCGTTCCAAAGGGGTTCCACCACTCTGGACACCCCGAAACGGTGTGAGGGTTAGTTCTCAGACAGGTGTCTTCGCACCTAAGAGAGAACCGAAGGTCGGGGGCATGAATACGCCTTCATCGAAAGCGAGCCCCCTGAACATCATAGAAGGTGAGTTTAATAAGGACATCTCCCCAAATACTGTTAGGATGGGCTCAAGAGAGGTGAGGTCTCCAAGTACTGTTAAAGAGAGTTTAAGAGGGGCGAAGCCCCTCTTTCAATAAACTTCCCCTTCCCCTTACTAAGAGGAAGGGGATTTAGGGGATGGGGTTATACTAAACTATGCTTAACTTCTCTCTCATAAAGATAGTCCCCGCCGAAGAATCACTTCGAGAGTTCAGCTACCAGGTCAAAAAGGTGGCTGAAGGCGGCTACGTAAAGGAGATATTTGGCTGGGATGAAGCTGAACAGAGGGCTTTTCACTCCCGTGACTGGGAGCAGAAGAAGCCCATGATAATATCCTATAATGGCGAGCCAATCGGCACGATTTACGTTGCTGAGAATAAGGACTGTATTGAAATCGGGCAGTTCTTTATAATGCCGGAGTACCAGAAAAAAGGTATCGGTACGTACATTCTCGGGCAGGTGCTGGACAAGGCAGACAGGTCGGGTCTTACCACCAAACTAGCGTATTTGAGAAATAATCCGGTAGCATCGCTTTACATCAGACACGGATTCAAGGTTGTTGAGTCAAATGAGATATTTTTCTTTACGGAGCGGAGTCTGCATAATACGGGCTAGACTGAGGGCGAGCGAGACATCCGGACATCATTGAAGGTGAGTTCAAGAAGGACATCTATCCAGATATTGTCAAGGGAAGTCTAAGAACGACCCCTTTCCAAGCAATGTTAAGGGGAGTTCTAGAGACGCATCTCTCCAAGTAATGTTAAAGGGAGTCTAAGAGGGGCGAAGCCCCTCTTCCCAAAACTCTTCCCCCTCCCTTTATCAAAGGGAGGGGGATCAAGGGGGAGGGTCACATCAACTTAGATTGCTTCGTCGCTGTAGCTCCTCGCAATGACGTGAAAGAGGCTATATACTGTAATGACTTAAGAATATTCTGGTAGGTGGGGTATTGAATAACCTTGAGGTAAGATGTTATTCTGGACATACCTATGCAGAGAGACCGGAGTCCTTCCGCTGGCAGGACGTGGAATACCTTGTCGAGGAGATAGAAGAGGCCTGGCAGGAACCGGGACAAAGGTGTTTTAACGTAAGGACGGGGGATAAAAAACGGTTCAGGCTCTGCTATAATGAAACAAATAAACAGTGGTTCTTAACCGAGCTTGTCAGGAGCTGATAGATGCTGAACGACATTCTGAAGATACTGGAGAATGATGCTCAGACCACTCCCAAGCAGCTTGCCGAGATGACCGGCATGTCTCAGTCCGAGGTCACGAAGCTCATCAGGCAGGCCTTGAAAGACCGTACCATCCTCAAGTACAAGGCGATAATCAACTGGGACCAGGTCGAGGATGAGCAGGTCTGGGCGCTAATTGAGGTAAAACTAACCCCTCAGAAGGACGTTGGGTTCGACTCCGTAGCCGAGCGTATTTACCGCTTCGCGCAGACTCGTACCGTGTATCTTGTCTCCGGTACGTATGACCTGTTTGTGCTGGTAGTGGGCAAGAGTAACCATGAGATTGCCGATTTCGTGTCTCAGAAACTGTCCCACATCGAAGGGGTGAAGGAGACGGTTACCCAGTTCGTCCTGAAGAGATACAAAGAAGACGGTGAAATAATCGAAGGAAAAGAGGAGGTCAAGCGCCAGCCTGTAATACTCTAGCAGGGTGGGGGTTACTTGTACTGACCGGTCAGGAGACTGTCATGGTTTCGGAATCAAGACATGGAGGCTCTAAGAAGAGGTACCGTATATCGAAGCGGGCGAACCAGCTTTCACCTTCGGGGATACGTAAGTTCTTCGACCTGCTGGCCTCTATCGAGGGCGTGATTTCACTGGGGGTTGGTGAGCCTGATTACGCGACCCCATGGCATATTATTGAGTCCGCCATCGAGTCGCTTGAGAAGGGGCAGACGATGTATACCTCCAACTCGGGCATGCCGGAGCTACGCCAGGAGCTTGCCCGATACCTGCATGGTCATTACGGCCTGGACTATGACCCGAATACAGAACTCCTGATTACGGTTGGTGTCAGTGAGGCGCTTGACCTGGCCATGAGGGCCATAATTAATCCGGGCGATGAAGTAATCATGCCGGACCCCCATTACGTTGCTTATGATTCCTGTGTCATCCTCGCCGGTGGTAAAGTGGTTACCGTGCCGACGTATGAGGATGACAATTTCGAGATAAGTGCCGCCGATATTGAGATGAACCTCACTGGCAATACCAGGGCAATCCTCATCGGTTATCCGGCCAACCCCACCGGTGCCGTGATGAGTCGTGAAAAGACGGAGGAGCTGACTGATGTCGCCAGGCATCACGGGGTGCTGGTAATTTCGGATGAGATTTACGCCAAACTGGTCTACGGGGTAGAACACGTCTGTGTTGCCGCCCTACCCGGTATGAGGGAGAATACTGTCCTGCTCGGTGGTTTTTCCAAGGCTTATGCCATGACCGGCTGGCGTATCGGTTATGCGGCGGCGCCGGCTGAGATAATAGCGGCCATGACCAAGATTCACCAGTACACTATGATGTGCGCCCCGACAATGGCGCAGGTGGCCGCCCTAGAAGCACTCAAGTCGGGTGAGGAGAGCGCCGCTGAGATGGTAGAGGACTACAACCGACGACGTCTTTTTATGGTCAAAGGGCTGCGTGATATCGGGCTACCTTGTTTTGAGCCAAAGGGGGCGTTTTATGCCTTTCCGTCGATAAGAATAACCGGTATGACCTCGGAGGACTTTGCTGAGGCACTGCTTACAGAAGAAAAAGTAGCTGCCGTACCCGGTTCTGCCTTTGGAGAATGCGGCGAGGGATATATTCGCTGCTGCTATGCTACCTCGATGGCCGACATCGAAGAGGCCCTTGCCAGGATGAAGCGTTTTGTCAGCAAGCACCGCAAGGACTAGGGAGTACTTGCGGGAGCGTGTTGCGGGTAAGTAATATTGGCAAAGAAGCTGCGTTGTGACCGGTGCGGGTTTGAACTCACCGAGAAGGATGAAATAGACCTGGCGTTTGAAGGTATGGCTGCGTGGCATACATCTGCCAGGGCACGCGGTATCGAGCCAAGGGGTGTCCTGCCGTGCAAGAATTACATACGCTGCAAGGGTGAGATAGTTGAGGTTAATGAAGAGGGTCAGGGGTGGCTGAAAAAATTGTTCGGTCGATAGGTAAATACGTACAGGAGCAGGTGTGATGGGTGAGACCTATGCCCGGGCTGGTGTGGATATTGATGCAAAAGACAGGGCAATAGAGCGTATCGGCAAGCTTGTAAGATCCACCCTTCGCCCTGAGGTCTTGAGTGGCGTCGGTTTTTTCGGCGGACTTTTTGAGTTCAAGGGATACAAGAATCCGGCTCTCGTGTCCAGTATTGACCAGGTGGGCACCAAGACAAAGATTGCCAATGCCATGGGAAAGCACGATACAGTCGGCATTGATATTGTCAGCCACTGTATCAACGATATCTTCACCTGCGGCGCTGAGCCACTGTTTTTTTTGGACTATATTGGTATGGGCAAGATGGTACCGGAAAAGGTGGAGGCTATTGTCCAGGGACTGGTCAAGGCCTGCCGTGAGGTCGGCTGTGCCCTGATTGGTGGTGAAACAGGAGAAATGGCTGGACTCTATGCAACCCCTGATGACTATGACTTGGTGGGTTTTGTCATTGGCGTTGTGGAGAAAGATGCCATCATTATGGGGAAGAATATCAATATCGGTGACTCTCTTATCGGTTTGCCGTCCAGTGGCCTGCATACGAATGGTTATTCTCTGGTGCGTAAGATTTTCGGAGAGACCAGGGCAGCATTGGACACCAATTACCCCGAGTTAGGGCGGACCCTGGGGGAAGAACTCCTGGAACCGCACCGCTGCTACTATAACCAGTTGAAGCCCCTGTTACCGTATATTAAGGGGATGGCGCACATCACCGGCGGTGGTTTAATCGAAAATGTTCCTCGCGTTCTTCCTGACGGTATGGCGGCTCATTTTGATAGTCGTACCTGGGCCGTTCCGCCAATCTTCGGGCTTATACAGCAGCGGGGGAATGTCGACCGTAACGAGATGTACCGCGTCTTCAACATGGGTCTCGGCATGGTGGTGATGTGCTCGCCTGAGCATGTCAGCCGGATTACTGAAGCCCTGCCTGAGGCAAAGGTTGTTGGTGAAGTGGTAAAGCAATCAGGTGAGGCAAGGACGGTTATTGAATAAGGAGGTCACGTCTATGAGGAGACGAATTATTCTGGTTGGTCTAACGATATCTTTATTGCTCATGCCTGTAATGGCGGGTTGCGACATGATGGACCTGGACTTCACGATGGATGTCGATTACCATACGACTGTCGAGGCCTCCGGCGATATCGTCCAGGAGATAAGGTGTGAGATTACTGGTGGGCTGGTTACCATGTTTGAGGAAGCCGGTCTCTTGGAAGAAGCTGACTTTGCTAACGAGTTAGAGCAGGGTGGCTGGGACGTGGATATCGAAAGCACGGATGATTCGTTGATAATTGATGCCGTCGGCAGCTATGTCCTGGATGAAGACGGTAATATTTCACAGATAGAGGGTGGGCCGGAGATACCGGAGGGATTTTCGGTGCGTGTCGAGAGTGGTCTACTGTCGAAAAAGTACTACGCTGAGTTTAATGCCACGGGAGACGGGGGCGAAATGTTTGCCACCGGTGGAGAGATGGGTGAACTGGCCGAACTAATGATGGAAAACATGTTCAGTATTTCCTGGACCATTACTCTCCCCGGTAGTGTTGTTGAGAGTAACGCCAGTGTCGTCGAGGGTGGGACGGCTACCTGGGATTTCGATTTCGGGGCAATATCATCGGGCATCGATATAACAGTGCAAAGCCAGTATACCAACTGGCCTGTAATCGGTGGAATAATTGCCGGGGTGGTGGTTGTGCTGGCACTGGTGGCTTTATTCTTCATCATCAGAAAGAGGCGTGCGCCAACCTCTTTACCGGGCGAGATTAGCGGTGAGGGAGTGACTTTCTCCTCTCAGTAGCTCTGAAACCAGCCCTCTGAAATCGTGGTGAATTCGGCGGGGCTAACCCTGTGCTTCCGGTACCAGGGTGCACCGTATTTCCTGGCTACTTCGGACAACCTTTTCATTCGGTCGACACCGGTGGTGGATAGGAACTCGACTCTTTTTGCATCGTCGGTGATGTCCACGGCCTCCTGCCAGAGGGCACGGCCGCCTAGGAAACCGGAGGCACCGGCTTGGCAGGCGATTTCGACCTGCTGATAGAATGCGTCAAAGTCCACACCGGCACTGAGGATAACCCAGGGGACGCGGGAGGCGCTGTCCAGTCGTCGGCATAGTTCAAGTAACTCAGCCCTGTCTTTGTTGTAGCGCAGGTCGGCGGGGAACTCGGCCTTGAGGACA